>CAZEQF010000059.1:0-14679 GCA_964514315.1 uncultured Singulisphaera sp.
GACCGGCATGAGCATCGACCCCATCCTCGTCGTCGACGACGACGACAACCTGCGCCAGACGCTCGTCGCTGCGCTCGAAAGCCTGCCTGTCGAGATCACCGAGGCGGATAGCGGCCGGGCGGCGGTCGAGATCCTGAAGAACCGCCGCTTCGCGGTCGTCGTCACGGACCTCGTGATGAAGGACCTCGATGGCTTCGCGGTGCTCCAGGCGGCGCGCGACAACTACGCGAACTCGCGCGTCGTCATGCTGACCGGACACGGCAGCCGCGACGTGGCGGTGCAGGCGATGGAGAAGGGCGCGACCTACTACGTCGAGAAGCCGGTGGACCTCAAAGACCTTCGCACCAAGGTCAAGAAGTGCCTCGAGGACCATCAGAAGGACCTGCGCTACGAGGACATGCGCGGCCAGTTAGAGCGGTCGTTCGGCATCGACGGCATCGTCGGGCAGGACCCGCGCATGCGGCGCGTGCTCGACACCGTGCGCCAGATCGCTCCGACCGCAGCGTCGGTGCTGATCCTCGGCGAGTCAGGCACCGGCAAGGAGTTGATCGCTCACGCGGTGCACAAGCTGTCGCCGCGCCACCAGAAGCCGTTCGTGCCCATCAACTGCGGCGGCATGAGCGAGGGCACGATCGAGAGCGAGTTGTTCGGCCACGTGAAGGGCGCGTTCACGGGCGCCGTCGCCGATCGCGAAGGCAAGTTCGAGTACGCGAACGGCGGCACGCTGCTGCTCGACGAAGTGGGCGACATGCCGTTGCAGACGCAGGTCAAGCTGCTGCGAGTGCTGGAGGAGCGCGCGGTCGCGCGCCTCGGCGACAACCGCATGCGTCCCGTCGACGTGCGCGTTCTCGCGTCGACCAACGCGGACCTGCAGCAGAAGGTCAAGGACGGCTCGTTCCGGCAGGATCTCTACTTCCGCCTGCGCGTCGTCACGATCGAACTGCCGCCGCTGCGCGAGCGTCGCGCCGACATCAAGCTGCTCGTCGACCACTTCTTGAAGCGCTTCGCCGAGATGCACGGCAAGGGCGTCGAGTCGATCGACCGCGACGCGCTCGTGCCGCTCGTGCAATACGACTGGCCCGGCAACGTGCGCGAACTGAAGAACGCGATCGAGTCGATGGTCGTGCGCGCGCGCGGCAACATCCTCACGCGCAACGACCTTCCGCCCGAGATCTGGGCCCCGCTGCCCGCGGGCCAGGACAGCTGGCAGTTCCTCGCGGGGCACACCGCGCAGGAGGTCGAGCAGAACCACATCCGCGTCGCGCTGCAGCTCTGCCAGGGCAACCGGCAGAAGGCCGCCAAGTCGATGGGCATCAGCGAGCGGACGCTGTACCGCAAGATCCGCGAGTACGGGCTCCAGTAGGCGGGACGGCTTCGACGGATCTGCCGGCAGCGCGCCGTTCGATTGCGCCGCTCGACCGGGCTGCGGGCGCGGCCTATCGTGCGCGCATGTTCCAGCGGTGGTCGGGTGTGTGGCTGCGCGCGGCGGCGGCGTTGGTGTGCGCGGGTTTCGTCGTCGCCCAAGACGATGCGGACGAGTTCGCCGTCCTGCTCGACGAGGCGAACAAGAACTTCGCCAAAGGCGAGCTGCGTTCGGCGGAGAACGGCTACCTCGAAGTGCTCGAGGCTGCGAACGAGGAGCGCGACGAGGATCGGCCTGGCGCGGCTGCGCTGCTCGCGGCTCGTTGCGGCCTCTTGTCGATCGAGTTGCGCCGCGGCAACTACCGCGAGGTCGCGAAGGGCGTCGGCGACCTCGAAGAACCCGCGCGCAACGGCCGCGAGCCGCAGGAACTGCTCGCGCGCGCGCTGTCCGCGCAAGGCGACTACGACGCGGCGCTGGCCGTGTGGAGCGGACTCGCGAGCCGCGACGCAAGCGACCTCGAGGCTCGCTACGAGCAAGGCGACGTGTTGTTTGCGATGGGGCGTCGCATGGAAGCTCGCGCGCAGTGGGAGGCGACGGTCGCGTTGCCCGAGCCGACTTCTGCCGAAGGCCTCGCGCAGCGCGCGCGCTGCCGTTGGCGCCTCGGCGGCAAGGACCAGATCGTCGCGGCGAGCGGCGAGCTCGTGCGATCCCTCGAACTCGCAAAGGACTTTGCTCCGGCGCGACTCACGCTCGGCATCCTCCGCTTCCTCGCCTACGGCGAAGCGAGCGGCTTTCCGAGCGGCGAAGCGGACCTCAAGAAGGTGCTCGAGATGCACGGCGACGTCGAAGAGGCGTTGCTGTGGCTCTACCGGATGCGCTCCTCGAACTACGTGCTCGACGGCGCCAAGACCGAGGTCTACCTCGATCGCGCACTCGCCCAGAACCCGCGCTGCATGGACGCGCTCGTGTTGCGCGCGACGAGGATCCTCGACGCCCGTCGCTACACGGATGCTCGCGCGGCGTTCGACCAGGCGCTGCTCGTGAAGCCGCGCCACAAGGAGGCGCTCGCGCACCGAGCCGCGGCCGCCTTCCTGCTGCACGACGAGGACGACTACGCGAAGTGGCGCGAGAAGGCGCTCGCGGGCGATCCCGGCCAGCCCGACGTCGATCGCATCCTCGGCGACCACCTCGTGGCGCTCTATCGCTTCGGCGACTCGATCCCGTTCTACGAAGCCGCGATCGCCCTCGATCCGACGGACGTGCCGTCGTTGCACGGGCTCGGCAAGGCGCTCGTCTACACCGGCCAAGGGGCGCGCGCGAAGGAGGTCCTGCTGCGCGCGAAGGGCCTGATGCCGGGGTTCGTCGACCCGTGGCGCAACAACGCGCTGGCCGTGCAGCAGAAGCTCGACGAACAGTACGAACGCGTCGAGAACGAGCGCTTCGTCGTGTCGTTGCACAAGGACGACCGCGGCGTGATGGAGGAGTACCTGATGCCGCTGTGCCTCGAGGCCTTCGAGAAGCTCGGCCGCAAGTACTCGCACCAGCCCGACCGCAAGGTCGCGGTCGAGGTGTTCCACACGTGGGACGACTTCTCGGTGCGCACGATCGGCTTCCGCGGCTTCACGGCGCTCGGCGCGTGCTTCGGCCCGTTCCTGACGCTGGTGTCGCCCGGCGACACGGACCTGCGGCGGCAGGACTTCATGTGGCAGGCGACGGTGTGGCACGAATACACGCACGTGCTGACGCTCGGCGTGTCGAAGCACCGCGTGCCGCGGTGGCTCACCGAGGGCTTCTCGGTGCACGAGGAGAAGCAGCGCGACCCGACGTGGGAGCGCGGCATGGACCGCGAGCTGTTCGACGCGTTCTACAACCGCGACATCCCGCCGGTGCGGCTGCTGAACCGCCTGTTCCGCGGCGAGCGCATCCTGTTCGGCTACTACCAGGGCGGCTTGATCGTCGACCTCATAGCGCGCGACTTCGGGTTCGAGAAGGCGATCGAGCTGCTGCGCGCGTTCGGCGACGACCTCGACACCGAGGACGCGTTCGAGCGCGCGCTCGGCATCTCCTCGGCCGACTTCGACGCGCGGTTCCTCGCGTTCGTCGAGAACGAGAAGTTGCGCGGCATGAAGCTCGAGCCGCGGCGCGACGACGCGGCGGTGCACCGGTTGCTCACGCGCGTGGCGAAGGACGCGGCCGACATCGACGCGCGCATCGACCTCGCGTGGGCGTTCGCGCAGCGCAACAACCCGGTCGATGCCGGGCCGCATCTCGCCTACGCGCTGCAGCAGCAGCCGGAGAACGGCCGTGCGCTGCTCGTTCGCGCGGCGTTGCTGGCGGCGCGTCAGTCGACGGCCGAGGCGCTGGACGCGTGGAAGCGCGGGTTCGCTGCGGGCGCCGACGACTTCGACTCGCGCGTCGCCTACGGCCGCACGATCCTCGCGGGCGGCGACGTCGAGGGCGCGATCGAGCAGTTCGAGGCGGCGAAGCGTTGCTGGCCCGCATGCACCGAACAGGACAATGCGCCGGAGTTGCTGATCGCCGCGGCGTTGCGCGAGCAAGGCAAGAAGGACGAGGCGCTCATGCAACTGCGCGAGTACTGCCGCCGCACGGCGCGCGCCTACGCGCCGCGTTGGACGCTTGCGGGCTTCTACCGCGACGCGGGCGATCGCGACGAGGAACTGCACTGGCTCGAGCAGTGCGCGCAGATCGATCCGTTCCGCCGCGAGATGCACGTTCGCATCGGCGAATGCCAGGAGCTCGCCGGCCGGCTGGACAAGGCGGCGCTCGAGTTCGAAGTCGCCGCGGCAGTGCTGCCGTCGTTGGACCGCAAGTACACGGCGCGCGGCGCCGAGCGTCCTGCGGTGGAGGATCCAGGCGAGCGCGAGGAACGCGGCGGCCTGATGGTGCGCGCCGCGAAGTTGCGGGAACGGCTCGGCGACCGCGCGCGCGCGGTGCAACTTGCGCAACGGGTTGCCGATGCGTGGCCCGCGAGCGCGGCAGCGGCCGAGGCGAAGGCCCTGCTGCAAGAGTGGCAGCCGCGTTGAAGCAAGAGGCTGGTCCGGTTTCCCTGCGGCCGCTCGTTGCGGCGCATCGGCTGGCGGGTGGATGGAGGCTTGCCTCGCCGCGCGCCGACTTCTAGGTTGCGGGGTCCCGCCGCAGCGCGACGGGGCCAGACTTCCCTCCCTGACGATGCTCGACCTGCTCAAGCACAGCTGGACCAACGTCCAGGACGCCCTGCGCGCTGCCGCCGGCGACGCCGCCTATGGCGCGTGGCTGTGCGAGCTTCGTCCGGTGCTGCTGGAACGCGGCGTCGTCTACCTCGAGGCCAAGAGCCGGATGGTGCGGGACCGGGTGCAGCGCCTCTACCGGCCGCTGATCCAGGAGGTCTTGTCGCGCGAGATCGGCGTGACCCTCCAGGTCGAGCTCCAGGAGCCGCCCGAGGGCGAGACGCTCGAACAACTCGAAGTGTCGCCGCAGCAGCCGATCGTCGACGACGGCAACCGCACGGCGTGGCTGGTGCTCCGCAGCCTCGCGCAGCGGGACGGCGAAGCCCCGCGCGACACCCAGAGCGCGCTGCCGTCCAACCTCTTCCTGTTCCACGGCCCGAGCGGGGTGGGCAAGACGTTCTTGCTGCGCAACTTCCGCGACGCGGTGCCGAGCACGTGGTTCGACCTTCCGCAGCTGCTGAAGGCGTTCCAGTCCGTGCACCTCGACCGTCGCGTGGCGTCGTTGCACGAAGAGCTCGCCGCTGTCGGCGTCCTCGTGCTCGACGAGATCCATCGCTGCTCGGGGAAGCCGCGCCTGCAGCAGTTCCTCTCGCAGTTGCTCGCGGCCCGCGAGACCAGCGACAAGACGACCATCCTGTCGTCGCGTTGGCACCCGAAGGACATCCGCGACCTCGACCCTTCGTTGTGCGGTCGCATGATGGCTGGGTTCGTCACCAAGATCGATCCGCCGTCGGCCGCCGGCCGCTTGCGCTACCTGCGCGCGCTCGAAGGCGCTCCGTCGCGCAACGGCCGCGCCGAGGCGATCGAAGGCCTCGCGCAGAAGGCCGCCGGCACGTTCCCCGAGTTGCGCGCCGCATGGGCGCGTTCGCGCGAAGGCGGGCTGCCGAAGAAGTATCTCGAGCTCATCGATCCAGGTCGCACGTTCACGCGCATCCGCGATCGCGTGTGTTCGCGGATGGGCGTCACGGTGGACGACATGCTCGGCATGGGCCAGGGTCGCCAGGTGAGCCTCGCGCGCAAGGTGCTCGCGTTCTTGTGCGTGCAAGAAGGGCTGAGCCGCGCCGAAGTCGGTCGCTTCCTGTCGGCGCGCACGCGCGCGGCGGTGAGCTACATGACGCGTTCGCTCGCCGACGACATGGCGCAGAAGCCGGAGATTCGCGCGCTGGTGGAGGGGCTTCTGTAGCGTGGCCTATCTCGTGCTCGACGGGCCCGACGGCGGCGGCAAGAGCACGCAATCGCGCGCGTTGGTGGAGTTCCTCCGGCGGCGCGGCCGCACGGTGCATCACCTGCGCGAACCCGGATCGACGCCGGTGGGCGAGAACCTCAGGCAGTTGCTGCTGTCGCCGCAGACCGGGGACCTGCAGCCGCTGACCGAAGTGCTGTTGTTCACGGCAGCGCGCGCGGAGCTCGCGGCCCGCGTGATCGGTCCTGCGCTGTCGCGCGGCGAAGACGTGGTCAGCGAGCGTTGCTTTGCTTCGACGCTCGCCTACCAGTGCCTGGCGACGAAGCCCGGCGTGCCCTTCGACCTCGTGCTCGACCTCACGCGCCGCGCGCACGGGCCGTGGATGCCCGACGCGGTCTTCGTGCTCGATTGCGACGTCGCGACGGCGCTGCGTCGCCGCGCTTCGCGCCAGAAGGACCGCATCGAAGGCCGCGACGAAGCGTTCCACGAACGCGTGCGCAGCGCCTACCTCGAGGTCGCGCGCCGCGATCCGACGTTCTGCGTGGTGGACTCGCGCTGGCCGTTCGCCGCGGTGCAAGCCACGCTGCAGCAGCGCGCGCTGCGCTTCTTGCGATGACGCAGAAAGGCGGCAAGGGCGGCTCGGGCGCGTCTGCGCCGCAGCCGAAGGAAGCCGTCGACACGCGTCTCGTGCCGCCGCTGGGCCAGGGCGCGTTGCTCGGCCGCTTGCTGCGTTCGGCGCGCGCTCGACGCATGCACCACGCACTGGTGGTCACGGGGCCTCCAGGCTGCGGCAAGAGCACCGTCGCCCGCTGGATCGCCGGCGCGCTGCTGTGCCCGTCGGATCTCGACCAGGAGCAGCCGTGCGGCGTGTGTCGTTCGTGCCGTCGCGTGCAGACGGGGCAGCACCCCGACCTTCATGTGCTCGCGCCCGAGCCCGGCAAGCGCGAGATCAAGGTCGACTCCGTGCGCGAGCTGCTCGACGCGTTGCTGCGCCATTCGGTCGAAGGGCGGGCGCGCGTCGTGATCGTCGACCCGGCCTCGGCGCTCAATCCCGAGGGCCAGAACGCGCTGCTGAAGACGCTGGAGGAGCCCGGCGAGCACACCTACATGCTGCTCTGCACCGCGAGTCCCGAGGCGCTGTTGCCCACGGTCCGGTCGCGCGCCGAGCGCATCGGCGTTCGTCGCCTTCCGCCCGAGGTCATCGCACGCGAACTCGACCGAAGAATTCCGTCGCGCGCCGCATTTTTTTCTCGGGCTGCTGCGGCCGCACGAGGCAGCCTCGGGCTCGCGCTGCAGGCCTGCACCGAACAGGCGGTACAGATGCAGGATCTCGTTGCCGAGGTCTGCTCGGGCACCAAGACATTGCGGCCCGTCGCGGTGGTTCGGCAGGCGTTGGCCCTGGGTGAAGCACCCGGATCCGCGCAGTCCAACGCTCGGTTGTTCCTTCGCGCGCTGCGTGACGCGGCCAGCGGGAACATGCGCGCACTTGCGCCTGTGGAAAACGGTTCCTACGTTCCGGCCGAGTCGCAACCATGGACCGATTTGATGACGCTGGCGCTGTGCGCGGAGCAGGATCTGGACGTCCAGATCCCGCCCGAGCAGGCCTTGGTCGGGCTGCTAGTGCAGTGGCTCCGGCGTCGTTCGAGTCGGTCTTCCCGGTAGCGACAGGGGAAGCTCGCGCATCGGTCTTGGTCGGCCATGCGCGGCTCAAGGGCGGTTCCTGTCCGGTCGATACACGCAGTGCTTGCTGCACTGACGTGCGCACCCAGAGGAGCCGTTGCAATGGGAGTTTCGGAGCAAGACGTTCTCGAGGATCGCATCCAGGACATGCGCATGCGGGACCACCGGTTCTCGCGCAACGCGTATTACTTCGTGCTGGATGCCCTGGACTACACGATGTCGCACCTGGGCAAGGACCAGCTGACCGGCGAAGACCGCCACGTCGGTGGTCGTGAACTGCTGCACTTCATCAAGGACTTCGCGTCCGAACAGTTCGGCCCCATGGCGCCGGTCGTGTTCGAGCAGTGGGGCATCCGCGGCAGCGAGGACTTCGGCGAGATCGTCTTCAACCTGATCGACGCCGAGCTTCTGAGCCGTCGTCCCACCGACTCGCGCCTCGACTTCGTCGACGGCTTCGACTTCCAGTCGGTGTTCGCCGAGCGCCACAAGAAGCGGCTCGACTGCATCGCGCAGCGCATCTGAGGGCGCGCGCGAACGACTCTCGTGGTTCCGCGGCGCCGATGCGCGCTGCATGATGCGCGTCGATGACGCAGACTCCAAAAGCCGCTCGCCGCGCCGTGGTTCTGGGCCCGCAACGGCACGTCCCGATCGTGCGCGCGGCCGTGGACGCGCTGGCGAAGCGTCCGCAGGGGCCGATCGCATTCGTCTCGGCGGGCTGGGAGGAGCGTGAGTCGGAGGACGGCGAGTTCCGCGAGCACGTGCAGCGGCCGGTCCGCAACCTCGAGATCTGGGGCCGCGTCGAACGCATCTTCGCGAAGGATCCCGAGCTGCTCACGGCCATGCGGCAGCGGCACGACGCGTTGCGTCGCACGCAGGAGCTCTACCGGATCCGGCTCGAAGGCATCGTCCGATCGATGCGCGAGCTGATCGCGCACGTGGGCGACGCGGACTTCGTGCGGCCCGAGCTCGACGGCGCGTTCTCCATGCTGCGGGAGCTGGATCGCGAGCACTCGTCGCGCATCGCGAACTTGCACCGCGAGTTCGACGGGCGCGTCCGGCCCGGCGACCGCCCTGCGGTGCGCGAACACGCGGCCGAGCTCGAAGAGCAGCTCGACGGCGCAGAGGCGCTGTGCGTCGCCGGCGGCCACGTCGGTGTTCTGCTGCATCGCATGCAGTTGTTCGACCTCGTTCGCCTGTGGGGCGATCGGCCGATCGTCGCGTGGTCCGCTGGCGCGATGGCGCTCTCGCAGCGTGTCGTGCTGTTCCACCACGGCCACTCGCTGTCGCAGAACGGCGTCGACACGGAAGTGATGGAGCAGGGCCTCGGCGCCCTGCCTGGCATCGTGCCGTTGCCGCACAGCAAGAAGCGCCTCGACCTCCACGACGAGAAGTCGCTTCAGTTGCTCGCGCGCCGGTTCGCTCCCGATCCGTGCGTGTTGCTCGACGACGGCGACCGGCTTGACTGGGACGGCACCGCATGGAGGCCGCAGCCGGGCACGCGCACGATCGACGAGAAGGGCCGCGTCGCGGAGGCACGCGCATGAGCTCGATCCTCGACGAGATCGAACAGGCGGCGCAACTCGGTCCGCATGCGCTCGATCGCTTCGTGCGCAGCGCCACGTTCCCGCGCGTCGAAGGCCGTCGCGTCACGTTCCTCTACCAGGGCGACGGCCAGGAAGTGACGCTGCAGCACTGGATCCACGGATTGCCGCCGAGCCTCGCGTTCCGGCGCGTGCACATGAGCGACGTGTTCGTGCTGCAGGTCGACCTGCCGCCCGGTTCGCGCATGGAGTACAAGATCGGCGTGCAGGTCTACGGACGGACCGCGTTGATCCGCGATCCGCTCAATCCGCAGACTGCGCGCGATCCGTTCGGCTCCAACTCGGTGGTCTACGGCGAAGGCTATCGCCCGCCGGAGTGGTCGACCGAGGACCCGGATGCGCGCCCCGGCACGATCGAGGACCGCGCGGTGCAGAGCACCGCGTTCGGCGGTTCGCGCGACATCCAGGTCTACCTGCCTGCGCGCTTCCGGCGCACGCGGCGCTACCCGTTGCTCGTCGTGCACGACGGCCGCGACTACCTGTCGTTCGCCAACCTGCAGACGGTGCTCGACAACCTGATCCATCGTCTGGAGTTGCCGCCGCTCATCGCCGCGCTGATCCAGTCGCCGGACCGCATGCGTGAATATGCGGCCGATGAACGCCACGCGCGGTTCCTCGTCGAGGACTTGCTGCCGCAGATGGAGGAGGCTTATCCGCTGGTCAAGCACGCGAGCGCGCGCGCGCTGTGCGGCGCGAGCTTCGGCGCCGTCGCGAGCCTGCATTGCGCGTGGCGCAATCCTGGCGCGTTCGGCCGACTGCTGCTGCAGTCAGGCTCGTTCGTGTTCACGGAGATCGGCGACCACGGACGCGGCCCGGTGTTCGATCCCGTCGTCGCGTTCGTCAACGAGTTCCGCAAGGCGCCCGGCAAGCCCGCGGAACAGGCCTACCTGAGCTGCGGCGTCTACGAGTCGTTGATCTACTTCAACCGCTCGATGGTGCCGATGCTGCAGGACGTCGGCATGTCCGTGAAGTTCCGCGAGGCCAACGACGGCCACAACTGGGAGAACTGGCGCGATCGCCTGCGCGAGGGCCTGACGACGTTGTTCCCGGGCCCGCTCTGGATGGTCTACGAGTAGTCGCCGTTGCGCGCTTCGGCGGCGTGGAACGCCGCTGGCGTTGTTCCTTCGCCCTGGGCTTCTTGGCATAGTGCCGCGCCAACTGCCCATGGCTCAGGTCACTCGCAACATCGGTCTGTCGCTCGGCGCGGACATCTGCTGGCCGCTCGCGTTCGAAGGCATCCTCGGCGCATCGAAGCTCACGGTGAAGTCCGGCTCGGACACAGTCGGCTTCCACGTCGAACGCGTGACGCTCGAGCCCTACTCGCTGCAGGATCCGTGCAAGTATGACCTCGTCGTCGATCGCTTGACGCACTGGTTCCCGCTGCGTCGCGAGTGGATCAAGAAGTCGATCCTGATGGACGGCCTCTACGTCTACAACAACCCGTGGTCGGTGCAGAGCTGCGAGAAGCACACGACCTACTGCGCGATGATGGCGCTCGGGATGCCGATCCCGCCGACCTTGATGATCCCGCAGAAGAACTACGAGCCGAAGTCGGACCTCGACTTCACGCTGCAGTCCTACGCGCGGCTCTTCGACCTCGGCGAGCAGGGCAAGAAGCTCGGCTACCCGATGTTCATGAAGCCGTTCGACGGCGGCGGCTGGCAAGGCGTGAGCCAGGTCAAGGGCGAGCAGGACCTGCGCGACATCTACGACAAGAGCGAGAAGCACTTGATGCACTTGCAGAAGTCGGTCGCGGGCTACGACTTGTTCGTGCGCGCGGTCGGCATCGGCCCGCAGGTGCGGTTGATGAAGTACGACCCGGACCAGCCGCTGCACGGTCGCTACCTGCCGGTGCGCGACTTCTGCTCGAAGGCCGATGCGCAGGTGATGGCGGACACGTGCCTCTTGATCAACGCGTTCTTCGGCTGGGACTTCAACAGCTGCGAGGCGCTGCGCAAGGACGGCGTGTTCCATCCGATCGACTTCGCGAACCCGTGCCCTGACAGCCAGGTCAACTCGATCCACTGCCACTGGCCCTGGTATGTCGTCGCCAACATGCGCTGGGCTCTGTTCTGCGCGGCGACGAAGCGGCCGATGCGCCAGAACCTCGATTTCGCTCCGTTCCAGGAGATCGGCAAGCAGAGTGCGCCGTATGCGAAGAAGCTGGAGCAGTACGGCAAGCTCGCGCGGCAACGCTTCGATGCCGATCGCTTCGCCGAGTTCTGCGCCAAGAACCTGAAGCAGCTCGTGCCGGCGGCGCAGGAGTGGTTCGCGTCCGCTGCGTGCCGCGAGGCCGTGCGCAAGAAGGTCGCGCACATCTATCCCGCGCACGAAGTCGACGAGTTCAGCGAACGCTTCTTCCAGGCGGTCCAAGCGGGCAGCGCAGATCTGCAGAAGGACTTCGCATGAGCAAGCACACCGTTCGTTGGCGTTCCCCGTCGCTGCAAGGACGCGAGATCACGTGCGTCCGCTACGGCGTGGTGGGGCAGCCGCTGTTGTTGTTCCCGACTGCCGGCGGCGACGCGGAAGAGCCCGAGCGCTTCCACTTGATCGACGCGATCGGCGCGTTCTTGCAGGACCTCCGACTCAAGGTCTACGTCGTCGACTCGATCGCGGGCCAGGCGTGGTTGCAGGAGTGCAAGACGTTGGAGCAGGGCGCTGCGGCGCAGCATCGCTTCGACCAGGCGATCGTGCGTGAAGTGGTGCCGCACATCCGTCGCGACTGCAACGACCCCGACGTGACGCTGTTCACGGCAGGCGCGTCGATCGGCGCGTTCAACGCGCTGTGTGCGATCTGTCGGCACCCGGACATCTTCACGCACGCGATCTGCATGAGCGGGACCTACGACATGGAGCGGTTCCTGAAGGGCCGCCACACCGCGGACTACGTCGCGTGTTCGCCGATGCACTTCGTGCCGAAGTTGCCGGAGGGCCCGCAGCTCGACCTGTTGCGCAAGCGCTTCGTGCTGCTCGCGCACGGCGAGGGCGAGTTCGAGGACCCGCAGCAGAGCTGGAACGTCGAGCGCGCGCTCGGGGGCCGTCGCATCCCGAACCGAGTCGATTCGTGGGGCAAGGACTGGCGTCACGACTGGGTGACGTGGCGTCGCATGCTGCCGCAGTTCCTCGGCGAGTTCCTCCCGCCGCGCGCGCAGGCCTGAGCAGGATCGGCCGGGGACGGGCAGATCAGCCCAGTCGCGGCCGGATCCGCTCCGGCTAGGCTCTGGCGGATGCCCGTGGTCCGCATCGCCTCCGCCCTGCTCTTCCTGAGCGGCGCCGTCTTAGCCCAGCGCGGCGCGCAAGCGCCAGCGAGCCACTTCCGCGTCGGCTCCGACTGCGCTCGCTGCCATTCGGTCGCCGAGACCGCGAATGCGATGCGGTCGCAGACGGGCGACGACGTCTCGCCGCATGGGTTGTGGCAAGGCACGTTGATGGCGAACAGCTTCCGCGATCCGTACTTCCACGCGCAGATGGAGCGCGAGTCGAAGGCGAATCCCGCGGTGCAGGAGTTGTGTCTGCGTTGCCATGCGCCGATGGCGCACCACGACGTGCGCATGCGCGGGGACAAGGCGCCGCAACTCGCCGATGTGAAGGACAGCGCGCTCGCGAAGGACGGCGTGTCGTGCACGGTCTGCCACCAGATCTCGCCGGAAGGCCTCGGCACGGACGCCACCTACTCCGGCCAGCCGGTGATCTCGAAGGAGCGCAAGATCTTCGGGCCCTTCCCCGACCCGGCGACGATGCCGATGCGCAACATGGTCGGCTACACGCCGGTGCAGTCGATGCATGTGCGCGAGTCGTCGCTGTGCGCGTCGTGCCACACGCTCGTCACGGAGCACCACGGCGCGAAGTTCCCGGAGCAGACTCCCTACTTCGAGTGGCGCAACAGCGAGTTCACGACGGAGGACGGCGCCTCGGACACGTCGCGGTCGTGCCAGGAATGCCACATGCCCGAGACAGGCAGCACGCGGATCGCGCGCAATCCGATGGGCCGTGAGTTCTTGATCCCCGTGCGCGACGGCTACCGCGCGCACGCGTTCGTCGGCGGCAACGCGTTCGTGCTGGACCTCCTCGCGGACCATCGCGAGGAGCTCGGCGTCACGGCGAGCGTCGAGTCGTTGCAGCGCATGGCGCGCGCGACGCGGCGCCAGCTCGGCGAGGAGACGGCGACCTTGCGTGTCGAGGGCCTCGAGTCGAAGGACGGAACGCTTCTGTTCGCCGTGCGCGTCGAGAATCGCTGCGGCCACAAGTTCCCGACGGGCTATCCGTCGCGGCGCGCATGGCTGCACGTGCAGGTTCGCGCTGGCAACAAGGTCGTGTTCGAGAGCGGCGCGTTCACGGACGACGGCCGGCTGCGCGACGTGGCGGACGAGTTCGCGATGCCGCACGTGACGCTCGTGGAGTCGAAGGAGCAGGTGCCCGTGTTCGAGCTCGTTGCCGAGGACGAGAACGGCAAGCCGACCACGTCGCTCACGCACATGGCGAAGAAGCGGAAGGACAACCGTCTGCTGCCCCGAGGCCATCGCCACGACGGGCCGCATGCGGCGGAGACCAACCCTGTGGGGATCGGCAGCGACCTCGACTTCGTCGCGGGCCGGGACACCGTGGCCTACCGGATCGCGTTGCCCGAGGGGGCCACAGGCCGCATCCAGGTGGTGGCGTGGCTCCACTACCAGACGATCCCGCCGGTGTGGGCCGATGCGCTGCGCGGCGAAGAGGGCGAAGCCGGCAAGCGCTTCGTGCGCCTCTACGACGCAGCCGCCAAGAATCCGGAGACCGTCGCGGTCGTCACGTCGACTCTCGGCGGCTGATCGCGCAGCGGACGCGACGCGCTACTTCTTCGCGTCCTTCGACTCTGCGTCCGCGCTCGCCGTCTTCTTCTCTTCGAAGGAGATCTTGAGCACGCCCTTGTAGGCGTCGATCTCGCGGATGTCCTTGCCGGCCTTCTTGAGGATCTGGCGCACCGCTTCCTGCAGCTGCGCATCTTCCTGCGGGTCGCCGAGCGCGCGCTGGCCGGGATAGGTCGCGCCGCGCAGGTCGCTGACGCGGTCGCGGACCTCGTAGCGGATCCACTTGCGCACGTCGTCCTTCGTCAACTGCGTCTCGAGCGACGCGTAGAACGAGTCGAACTCGGGGTACGCGTCCGTCTTGCCTTCGTCGCCCTCGGCGAGCTTCGTGAACAGGTCCTTGTTCGCGTCGAAGTGCTTCTTCACGTAGTCGCGGAACACGCCCTTCTTGAGCAGCGCGAACACCGCGCTGTTCTTCCACGCGTCCTCGGGCTTCTGGTCGAGCAACTCGATCTCGAACTCCGGCGTCACGCCCCAGCTCGGGTCGACGATCTTGCCGTTCTTGTCGAACTCGCGGTGCGTGCAGCGGCCGCTCGGCAGGTAGTACTTCGCGACGGTGAGCTTGATGTGCGCGCCGACGTCGAACTTGCCGTTCTTGTTGGTGTCCTCGTACGGCTCGCCTTCCTGCCAGCTGCCGTCGTCGTTGAGGTCCTCGAATCCTTCGCCAGGCTCGCTGCGCAGCGCCATCATGTTCTGCACCGTGCCCTTGCCGAACGTGCGCTGGCCGACGACCACGGCGCGGCCGAGGTCCTGCAGCGCGCCGGCGGTGATCTCGCTCGCG
>CAZEQF010000060.1:0-14534 GCA_964514315.1 uncultured Singulisphaera sp.
GGCGCCCGCGTTGTTCGCGACGAACGTCGTCGCGATCGAATCCGTCGCCGCGACGTTCTGCGTGCGCGTGACCGTGCGGCAGGAGTTCGAGACCGTCAGCGTGACCGTGTTGGCGGCGCAGCCCGGCGTGAACGACCAGGTCGGGTTCGCGACCGTCGAGTCCGCGACCGTGTCGCCGTTGAAGTCCCACGAGTAGGTCGTGGCCGAGGTCGAAGCGACCGACGTGAACTGGAAGAGGGCCGGTTCGCCGACCTTGGCCCACGTGAAGTTCGCGCCGAGGTTGTCGACCGTGATGTAGTTCGTGCGCGTCACCGACCAGTTGCCGGTGCCGTCGAACGCCGTAAGGCGGACCGTGTAGTCACCGCACGTGTAGGTGCGCGACACGTTCGGGCCGAAGCTCTCGTCGATGCCGTCCCCGTCGAGGTCCCACGAGTAGAGCGAGAAACCAGCCGGATCCAGCGAGACGCTGCCTTCGCTGAAGTTGACCGTCAGCGGGCCGTTGCCCGTGCGCGGCGTGGCCGTGAAGTTCGCAACGCTCGTCGTCGAGAAGTGGACCGCGAGGTTCGGCGTGCGCGGCGACGAGGACGCGCCCGAGAACGGGGCCGTCAACGTCGAGCTCTGGATGCGCGCGAACGTCGTGTCGAGCGTCAGCTCCGCCGAGACCCACGTCGTGGGCTGGGGCGGCGTCGTGACGGGCGTGTAGACGTGGCGCCAGTTCTTGAGGTGCAGCGCCACGCCGTAGGTGCCCGGCGCAACGTAGAAGCCGCGGTCGAGGTTGGCGATGTGCGGGTTCGTCGCGCTGTTCTGCGCGCCGATCGTGACCTGCGAGCACGTGCCCTTGAGCGTCCACACCGCCGGGTTGCTCTGGTTCGCGACGTGCGAGACGCCGACGGGCGTCAGGTAGACGTCGACTGCCGACGTCGTGCCGAGGCCGGCGCCGTTGATGTCGAAGCGCGTGAGGATGATGCCCGTGGGCGCAGTGACGTTGATGTCGAGGAACACCGTGTTGACGGTGTCCGTGTTCGTGCGGACCGTGTTGCCGACGAACACCGTCGAAACAGGCGACTGCGCTGCCGCGACGGGGGCGAGTGCTACGAGAGATGCAAGGAGCAGGGATCTCATGGGGACAGATGCCTCTTGGGGTTTCACTTCGAAACGGAGAGGCTTGCCAACCTAGCAACCGCGGCGCGCGATGTCGCGCCCCCCTGCAAGCGCGCGAAACGGCACTTTCCCTGCGGCGCAACACCACTCCTGACCGACGAGCCCGGCCCGCGCCTCGAACACCATGACCGAATCCCCACAAAGCCCCGATGCCGTGGTCCGCGTCCGCGTCCCGCAGGAGAACGACGGAGCCCGGCTCGACGCCGCGCTGCGGCAGCTGAGCCCGGGCATCTCCCTGCAGAAGGCGCGCGCCCTCTGCGAACTCGGCTGCGTCGCAGTCGCCGGGATCCGCGCGACGGCATCCCAGCGCCTGCGCACCGGCGACCTCGTGTCGTTCGCGCCGGAACGGTTCGAACTGTCGCTGGCGATCGGGGCCTCGGTGGCCTGTGACCGCGGCGGCGTGCTCGTCCTCCACAAGTTGCCGGGCGACGCAGTGCACGCAGGCCCGCTCGTCGACGATCCGATCGCCGCGCGTCTGCAGCGCGCGCTGCCGGGCGCCGGCCTCTGCCAACGCCTGGACCGTCCCGCGTCGGGCCTGCTGCTCTGCGGCCGCGATGCCGACTCGGTCGCCGCGATCTCGCAAGCGATGGAACGCGGCGAGATCGAACGCGAGTACTTCGGCGTCGCCTTCGGCGTGATCGAGCGCGACGAAGGCACGATCGACGCGCCGCTGCGCATCACCGACGAACCGCGCGGCGACCGCCCCAAGGTGGTCGTCGACCACGAGAACGGCCAGAGCGCCACCACCCACCTCGCCGTCATCGCGCGCGGCAAGACGCACACGCTCGTGCGGTTGCGGCTCGAGACCGGCCGCACGCACCAGATCCGCGCGCACCTTCGCGCCATCGGCCATCCGTTGCTCGGCGATCCGCGCTACGGCGACGCAGAGGCGAACGCGAACGCGCACCGCACGCACGGCATCGACCGCACGCTGCTTCACTGCGCGCGGCTCCAGCTCGCTGCGCCGGCTACCGGCGAGCGCGTCGAAGTGACGGCGGTGCACGAGCCGGACTTCGCGCGGCTGTTTCCGTCGTTGCGCGAACGCTGATCCACGCTGCGACCTGGAACGAACCGCCATGCATCGACGCGACTCGACCACCGCATCGTCCCGCCAACGTTTCTGCGCGAAGCACGTCGGGCGCATCGCGTTCCTGATGTTCGCGACGACGCTCGCGGCGCAGCAAGAACAGCAGCAGCAGCAAGGCGACGAAGCCAAGCGACCGCGCATCGGCCTCGTCCTGAGCGGCGGCGGCGCGCGCGGCATCGCGCACGTCGGCGTGCTGCGCGTGCTCGAAGAACTTCGCATCCCGATCGACGTCGTCGCGGGCACGAGCATGGGAGCGATCGTCGGCGGGCTCTTCAGCTACGGCCTGAACACGGACGAGCTCGAACGCCAGGTCACGCGCGAAGGCCTCGAGCTCGGATGGCCCGCGCTGCTGCGCGACGGCGCCGCGTTCCGCGACCGGCCGTTCCGTCGCAAGGAGGAGGCCGAGACCTACCTCGCAGGGCCGAAGTTCGGCATCCGCAAGCTGTCGTTGCGATTGCCGAAGGGCCTCGTGCAGGGCCAGAACCTCGAGACCGAGCTGCGCCTGCTCACGCTCGACGCGCACGCGCTCGCGAGCTTCGACCAGCTGCCGGTGCCGTTCCGTTGCACGGCAGTCGATGCGCGCACCGGACAGCCGATCGTGCTCGAACGTGGCAACCTCGCCGACGCGATGCGCGCGAGCATGTCGCTGCCGGGCATCTTCGCGCCCGCCCAGATCGACGGCCGCGAACTGCTCGACGGCGGGCTCGCCGACAACGTTCCCATCGCCGTCGCGCGCGCGATGGGCGCCGACGTGCTCGTCGTCGTCGACATCGGCACGCCCGTCGACACGAACGCGCACGCGGCGGACCTGCTCGACGTGAGCCTCAAGGTCGTCGCGATCCTCACGCAACAGAACGTCGATCGCAGCCTCGCGTCGATGCGCGACACGGACGTGCTGATCCGCCCCGAACTCGGCGACATCTCGTCCTCGGACTTCGAACGCGGCCGCGAGGCGATCCGCATCGGCGGCGAGGCCGCGCGAGCCGCGGCGCAGCGGCTCTTGCCGTGGGCGCTTTCCGAAGCCGACTACGCGCGTCATCGGCAAGCGCAGATCCGGAGGAGCCCGGCGCAGCGCACGATCGCCTCGGTCGAACTCGAGAACGACTCGAGCCTGCGGCAGGAGATGCTCGAATCGCGCCTCGGCCTGATGCGCGGCGAGCCGCTCGACGAAGCGCGCCTGCGCGCGGGCATCGAACGGCTCTACGCGCTCGACGACTTCCAGCGCGTGCGCTTCGAAGTCCTCGACGGCGACACGCCCGACGAGAAGCGCATTCGCGTGGAGGCCAAGGAGAAGGAGTGGGGCCCGAGCTTCATGACCTTCGGCCTCTCGCTGCAGTCGGACGCCGACCGCAACAACTTCCAGCTCGCGGCCCTCAACGTGTTCCGCGGCCTCGACGAACTCGGCGCGGAGCTGCGCACGGTCGCGGAGATCGGGCAACGCACCGGCTTCGTTGCGGAGTGGTACCAGCCGCTGTCCGCGAGCGGCCGCTGGTTCGTCGCGCCGAACGGCGCCGCGCAGAAGCGCGAAGCCGACATCTACTCCGACGGCAAGCTCGTCGCCGAAGAATCGGTGACCTCGACGCGAGGCGGCGCCGACCTCGGCATGTCCCTCGGCAGCCTCGGCGAATTGCGCGCAGGCTACGTGCACGTCGCGGGCGACGGGGATGTCGTGCTCGCGAGCACACCGCCGCCACAGGACTCGTTCGACGAAGGCTACTTGCGCGCGCGCGCCGTGCTCGACACGAAGAACGCGCAATGGCTCGCGACCGATGGCTCCTACGCGTTGGCCGAGTACCGCCACTCGCCGGAGGGCTTTGGCTCCGACGCGGAATGGAGCAGCATCACCGCGCGCGCGGACACCGCGTTGCCGATCGGCAGCGTGACCGTGATCCCGGCCCTCGAATGGGACACGATGCTCGACGGCGAGCGACCGCCTTACGACTTCCCGGCGCTCGGCGGCTTCTTGCGCATCAGCGGGCTGCCCGTCGGCGCACAGCGACTGCAGCACCTCGCGCTCGCGCGCCTCGGCGCGCGCATGCCGTTCCAGCGCGGGCTCGTGCCGCTGCATGTCGGCGCGACCGTCGAGGTCGCGAGCGGCTGGCAGGAACGCGCAGACCAGCTGGAAGACCGGATCTTCGGCGGCAGCGCGTTCCTCGTGGTCGAGTCGCCGATCGGCCCGCTCTACATCGGCATCGGCCTCGCCGACGGCGGCGAGGCGACGGGCTTCTTGTTGCTCGGGCCGGGTCTCTGAGTTCGCGACGCGAAACTCAGAACGCCATCACGAACTGGACGATCTGCCAGCCGAAGTAGCTCTCCTCGCCGGCGAGATCCTCGGGCAGGTAGTACCAGTTCACTTCGCTGCTGAGCATGCCGTGCGTCGAGGTCTTCACGCGAAGGCCCGCGCCGCCGCTGATCACGGTGCCGTAGTCCGCGTCGCGACGCGGACGGTCCACCATCGCGAGGCCGGCGCCAGCGCTCGCGTAGGCCTGCACCGTCGCGGAGAACGGGCTCAGGAAGTAGCGAGCCTTCGCCTCTGCGCCGAACAGGTCCTGGTCGTCGTCGTAGCCGTAGTGGATCGCCGGACCGACCGTGATGTTGTCGTCGATCGGGATGTCGTAGGACGCGGTGAACAGCGTCGAGACCGGCGAGTTGGTGACGCCCATGCCCGCGGTCAGCATGGCTTGCTCGGGAGCGTTGCGCTGCTGCGGCGCGGGCGTCGACACGGGCGTCGCGGACGTGGCCGGCATCGCAGCTTCGAGCTGCGTGGACTCGGCGCGAACCGGCGCAGGCGCGGACGTGCACGCAGCGACGAACGCGCACGCGAGGAGAGAAGAGGACAGGACGATGTGGTTGCGTTGCATGAGGAAGAAGGTGGGGATCAGAACGTGACCGTCATGCCCAAGAGCACGAACGTGCCATAGGCCTCGGTCTCGCCAGGATGGCCGTAGACCACGCCGCCGCCGCCGAGGTCGAACGTCAGGCTCTTTGCGGCGTTGAACTCGAGAACGAAGCGCAGCTGCGCGGCGCCTTCGTTGTCTGGCTTCGAACCGACCGTGCCCGTGTCGAAGCGAGCGGCGCCGAAGCCTGCGCCGACGAGGAACGAAAACAGGCCGCCGGCATCCTGCAGCGGAACGCGCACGTCGAAGTCCGCGAACAGCGAATGGACCGACACGTCGGCGAGGTCGCCGGAGAACTCGAAGCCCTGGTAGAGCGCGCCGATGCTCTGGTCCTTGTTGCCGACCGCGACACGGCCCGAATAGCCGAAGCCGTCCATCTCCTCGGGGTCCGGAGCGCCTGGGCTCTCGTCGTCCGAGTCGAATCGCAGCCACGCCGCAGGGATGGCGGCCCCTTCGACGACGACGCGCTCGCCCCAACGGCCCTCGCCTGCGTTCCGGCGCGGGCCGTAGCCCGGCGGCTGCATGGGATCTTGCGGGCCCTGCGGCATGCGCACGGACGGAACGCTCGCGCACGACGCGGACAGCATCGCAAGGAGGACGACGGAGGGAAGCGACGGAAACGACATCGACGAAGCCAGGCGAGACGGAGCGGGGCGAGGATCAGAGCGAAGCCGCGCGCGCATTCCAGCGTCCGCGCCCATGCGCCAGCAACCTGTTGAAGAACGGCGCGTCGCCGACAGCGTGGCAACCGGGGCGAGATCAAGGAGTGAGCACGGAGTCACATCCATGGATGCGACGTAGTTCACACGACGCTGAGATCGGCCCGGACAGAAGGCTCGCAGGCAGCATTCGTTGTTCCACGGGCGGCTAGACCCCTGGCCCCCACGGCGTCGTGCCGCGACGTTGCGCGCCGCGCCGCACCGCGTCCTCGCCGTGGCGATCGCGGATCGCGTCCATCGCGCGCAACACCTGCAGTCCCTTCGCCTTCGTCTCCGGCTCGAACAACGAACCCTGCGCCTTTCTCGAGCCTTCGTGCAACTGCGCGGCCGTGACGCCGAGCAACCGGATGCCGGAACGGCCGTCCCACGCAGCCGAGAACAGTTCGCGCACCGCCGCGAACAACGCGAGGTCGTCTTGCGTCGACGCGATCGTCCGCTGCCGCGTGCAGGTCGAGAAGTCGAACAGCCGCAGCTTCAGTCGCACACAGCAAGCCGAACGTCCGTCCTTGCGCAGGCGTCGGCCCACCATCTCGCACAACTGCAGCAAGGTGGCATTCGCGTCCTCGCGTGTGCGCAGATCGTTTTCGAACGTCATCTCGTGGCCGATCGACTTCGCTTCGCGTTCCGTCACTACGGCGCGCGCGTCGAGGCCGTGCGCGAGGCAGTGCACGTGCTCGCCGAGGCTCTCGCCGAACCATCGCACGAGGTCCGCGAGCGAGGCTTGCTGCACGTCGCCGATCGTGCGCAGCGAGCGCGCATGCAGCAGCGGCTCGGTCTTCTGCCCCACGCCCCACAGCCGCGACACGGGCAACGGCGCGAGGAAGGCACGCTCTTCGCCTGGCGGCACGACGACGAGGCCGTCGGGCTTGCGCAGGTCGCTCGCGACCTTGGCGACGAACTTCGACGCGGCGACTCCGACCGAGACCGTGAGTCCCGTGACCTCGAGCACGTCGCGCTTGATGCGGCGCGCGATCTCGGCGCCGTCGCCGAACAGTGCCTCGCAGCCCGTCGCGTCGAGAAACGCTTCGTCGAGCGACAACGGTTCGACGCGATCGGTGTAGCGCGAGAACACTTCCTGCACTTGCCGGCTGGCCGCCGCGTAGGCCTCCATGCGCGGCGCGACGAACACGCCGTGCGGGCACAGCTGCTTCGCGCGCACGCCGGGCATCGCCGACCGCACGCCGAACGCGCGCGCCTCGTAGCTCGCAGTCGCGACGACCTGCCGCGGGCCGCTGCCGCCGACGATCACCGGCACGCCGCGCAACTCGGGACGGTCGCGCTGCTCCACGGCCGCGAAGAACGCGTCCATGTCGGCGTGCAGGATCGTGCGCGGAGAGTCCGGCATGATCCTCAGTCTCGCGCGCGTGGCCGCGTTCGCCAACGCGCAGCAGGCGCGATGTGCGCGAAGCCACGGACGGCCGCCGGACCATCCGGTGCGCCGCACTGCGTGCTCGCGGCAGGGAGTCCCGTCGCAGCCGTTCCCGTGCGACGATCGCGCCACGGGCAGCGCGCGCGATGCCGTGCCTCGCGAACTGCTAAGCTCCTCGCCCAATGTTCCCCGCCATCCCCGTCCGCAACGCCGCGCTCGCATGCGTCGCGTCCGCAGCCTTCGCGGCCACGGTTCCTGCGCAGTGGTTCTCGGCCTCGCCGAGCAATTCGCCGGCGCCGCGATCGGGCGCGCCGTTCGCGTTCGACGCGCTGCGCAACACGTGTGTGTTGTTCGGCGGCTCCCAGCCGCAGTTCGGCGCCTACACGGAGACGTGGACCTTCGACGGCGCGGAGTGGACGCAGGAGAACCCGCTCGCATCGCCTCCGGGTCGCGGCGGCGCAGGCATGGTGTTCGACGCGCAACGCGGCGTGACGGTGATGTTCGGCGGCATCAGCAACTCGCCGTTCGGCGGATCCTCCTACGACGACACGTGGGAGTGGGACGGCGTCACTTGGAGACAGATCACGACGGCCACGACAGCGTTCCGCAGCGGCCGCTATGGGATGGCCTATGACACGCTCCGCGGGCGCACCGTCGTGTTCGGCGGCGTTCCGAGCACGCTGTTGCTCGGCGCCAGCAACCAGACCTGGGAGTACGACGGGACCAACTGGCAGCAGCGCAACGTCGCCGTGAACCCGGGCGCGCTCGACGGTCCCGCGATGTGCTTCTCCGAGACGCTCGGAACGTGCGTGCTGTTCGGCGGCGTGGTTCCGGTGACGGGCGCGATGTCGACGGCGACGTGGCTCTGGAACGGCACCGCGTGGACGCAGGCGAACGTGTTCGGCTCGCCGCCGCCTGCCCGCTACGAAGCGTCGATGACCTTCGACCCGACGCGCGGCGTGTGCGTGCTGCACGGCGGAGTGACGGCGGGCGGGATCGTGCTCGACGACACATGGGAGTTCGACGGCGCAACGTGGACGCTCGTCTCGACCGGTGCCCCCGGCCCGCGGCGCCGCGCATCGATGGCGTTCGATCGCTACCGCGGCACGAACGTGCTCTACGGCGGCAGCAACTCGCTCGGAGGCGGCATCAGCACCATCCTCGGCGACACGTGGACCTACGGCCCGAGCTACGCGCCGTTCGGCGCCGGCTGCAACGGCACGGCAGGCGTGCCCGTGCTCGGCACCGTGCTCGGCCCGCGCCTCGGCCAGACGTTCACGCCGTCGGTGACGAACCTGATCCCGAGCTTCCCCATCGCCATCGTCGTCACCGGCTTCTCGGACACGACCTGGGCCACGCTGCCGTTGCCGCTCGACATGACGACTCTTGGCATCCCCGGCTGCTCGCTGTTCGTCGCGGCGGATCGCATCGACGTGATCGCAGCGCAGAACGGCACCGGCCAGATGCTGCTCCCGATCCCCGTGGATCCTTGGTTCCTCGGCGCAGTCTTCTACCAGCAGGGATTCTCGTTCGAGGTCCCAGGCTTCAACGCATTCGGCGGCGTGTTGTCGAATGCGGCGCGCGCGCGCATCGGCTCCTGACCTGATCTGCCGCCTCCCACGGCGGCTCTCCTCCATGAACGCAACCAGCCTCCGCGTACTCCTGCCCCTCGCGCTGTGCGCGCACCTTGCCGCGCAATGGGAGCTCGTGCCCGCATCCGTGGTCCCGCCAGGACGCTACTACGGCGGCACGACGTTCGACTCGATCCGCGGACGGACCGTCGTGTTCGGCGGCGCGCAGTCCTCGCCCGGCTTCCGCAACGACATGTGGAGCTTCGACGGCTCTGACTGGACCCAGTTGCAGCCAGCCTCGCTGCCGAGCCCGCGCGGGCACTTCCAGATGGTCCACGATCCCGTGCGCGACCGCATCGTGATGTTCGGCGGCCGCGGTGGCACGGGCATCAATGGACAACTGCTCAACGAGACATGGGAGTTCGACGGCTCGACGTGGGCGCAGGTTGCCACGCCGAGCGCGCCCTCTGCGCGCCAGTGGTATGCCATGACCTACGACGCGTCGCGCGGCACGATCGTGCTCTACGGCGGACAGATCGCGGGCATCCTGTTCGATTCCGACGAGACCTGGGAATACGCGGGCGCAACGTGGACGCGCCGCATCACGCCGATCAACCCCGGGCCGCGGCAGAACGCGGCGATGTGCTACCACGCGCTGCTCGGCAAGGTCGTGCTCTTCTCGGGCATCGATGTGCAAGTCGGCGGCAACTCGATCACGTGGGCCTGGGACGGCACGAGTTGGGCACAACTGCAAGTTGCCGGCACGCCGCCATCGCCGCGCACGTTCGCGCGGCTCGCATACGACGAGAGCCGCCAGACTGCAGTGCTGTTCGGCGGCATGGATCCGCAGAGCGGCACGCTGTTCACGGACGTATGGGACTTCGACGGCGTGGCGTGGCAGCAATTGCCGGGAACCGGCCCCGTCGGCCGCCGCGGAGCAGGGCTCGTCTACGACTCGCTGCGCCAGCGCACGGTGCTGCACGGCGGCCTCAACCAGTCGTTCCAGGGCGTCACGGACACGTGGTTGTTCGGGCCTTCGTCGAAGACGTTCGGATCGGGCTGCGCAGGCACCAACGGCGTGCCATCGCTCGCCGCAGCGAACCAGCCGCGCGTCGGCCGCACGTTCGTCTCGTCGGTCGGCAACCTGCTGCCGTTCGCGCCGGTCGCGGTGTTCGCGACCGGGTTCTCGACGACGACGTGGAACGGCACGCCGTTGCCGCTGCCGATGGACACGTTCGGATTGCCGGGCTGCACGCTGCTCACGGCGCCGGAACTCGCCTTCACGGTCGGCGCGTTCGCGGGCGTCGCCAACCTCCCGCTCGCGATCCCTGCCGACCCGTGGTTCGTGGGCCAGCAGTTCCACCAGCAGGCGTTCTCGTTCGAGGTGCCTGGCTTCAACGCGTTCGGCGGCGTGCTGTCGAACGGGTTGACGATGACGATCGGCTGGTGAGCAGGCAGCGCTAGCGCGCGTCGCCGAGCGCCGGCAGCTCCGGCGGCCGGATGCGGCGACGCCGTTCTTCGAGCGATTGCAGGAACGCGAGCAGCGCGCGCTTCTCGTCCTTCGTCAGGTCGAGCTTCTGCAGCAGCGGCGACTTGGTCGGGAACAACGGATCGTCTTCCTGGCCCGGCTTGCGCCGCAACGTCGCCATGCCGGACGAATACATGTTCACGACGCCTTCGAGGTCGAACAGGCCGTTGTGCATGTAGGGCGCGGTGCGCGTCACGTTGCGCAACGACGGCGTCTTGAACTTGCCGACGTCGGCTCGGTCCTTCGTCACGCGATAGCGACCGAGGTCCTCGAGCTCGCGGCCGTAGTAGGACAGCCCGAGGTCGTGGAACGCATGGTCCGTGAACAGCGGGCCGTTGTGGCAGTTCGCGCAGCGCGCCTTGGTGCGGAACAGGTGCAGCCCCACCACCGCGTCGTCGGACAACGCCGCGGCGTCGCCCGCGACGAACTTGTCGAACGCGCTGCTGCCGTCGCTCTGCACCGTCGCTTCGAACGCGGCGATCGCCTGCAGCGTGCGCGGCAAGGTCACCTCGTCGTCGCCGAACGCGGCGCGGAACCGTTCGCGGTAGCCCTTCGACTGCGCAACCTTCGCTGTGACATCGGCGCCCGACGTGTGCATCTCGTCCGCGTTCTCGAACACCATGAGCGCCTGGTCCTCGAGCGACTTCGCGCGCCCGTCCCAGAACAGGCTCGGCAGCGCGGCGGAGTTGAGGATCGACGGCGCGTTGCGGCGCAGTTGCTGGAATCCGTGGCCGAAGCTCGTCGTGCGGCCGTCCGCGAAGCCGAGGTCCGAGTCGTGGCAGCTCGCGCACGCCATCTGGCCCGTGCCCGACAACCGCGCGTCGAAGAACAGCGCCTTGCCGAGCTCGACCTTGGCCTTGCCGGCCTCGTCCTGCGGCAGCGGCCGCTTCGGCACCGGGCCGAGTTCGACGAAGGCGACGCCGGCATCGATCGTGGGCGCGGGCCACTCCGCCTGCGGCTTCGTGTAGAGCGAGCGCAGGGCGGCGGCATCGGCGGCGACGGACGACGTCGCGTCCGGAGGCTGAGGCGAAGTCGGCTCCGCGACCTTCGGCGCCGAGCACGCGACCACGAGGATCGCCGCAGTTGCGGCGCACAGGACAGGCCTTGGGATCGAGGCGAGCATCCGTTCGATGCTACGACGGGCGCGCGCGACTTTCTGGCGGGCCCGAAGGCCCGGTCCACGGGCCTGCGTCCTGCCCATGGCGCGGGCTGCCGAGAAAAAATCTTCTCCCGTCGCGTGCGCTCGCGGCGAATCGGTTCTTCCGACGGAGAACCCAGAAGGAACGCTCGTGCCCGCCCTCGCCTTCCAAAGCACAGCCCGACCGCTGCAAGTCCTTCGCAGGACCGCGACTTGCCGCTTCGTCTGCCTCCGGCAGAATCAGGGGACCCGCCCGGCCCGAGCCCCCTCCTTGGAAGAGAAAGAGAACACGAGAAACCTTGTCGCGCGCGCGCTCGGCAACGACCGCGACGCAGTCGACATCCTGTTCCAGCGCTACCGCGAGCGGTTGCGCTCGGGGCTGCGCAAGCTCATCGGACCGAAATACCGGGTGCTGCTCGCCGACAGCGAAGACGCGACCCAGGACGCGATCTTGTCCGCGCTGCGGCGGCTGTCGCAGTTCGAGTATCGCGGCGACGGCTCGTTCCTCGCGTGGTTGCTGAAGGGCGCCGAGTTCGAGGTGCTGCGTCGCGTGCGCGCGATGGAGACGCAGAAGCGTTCCGGCCAACAGCGCGACGTCGACCTCGACACGCAGCTGGCGCGCATGCTGCCAGGCGACGACCGCACGCCCGCGGAGATCGTCAGCGAGCAGGAGATGGCCGAGCGCGTGCGCGAAGCCCTGCAGCGCCTGCCCGACCGCGAACGCGAAGTGATCATGCTGCGGCGCTACCTCGGGCTCGAGAACGAGGAGATCTGCAACGAACTCGGCTTGCCGACGACCGGCGCGGTGCGCGCACTGTTGTCGCGCGCGCAGGCGCGCCTGTCCGAGATGCTCGCCGAAGACGAGGACGCCTGAGATGGCAAAGCCGGGCCAACCACACATGCCGGGTCCGGACGACACGGACCTCGTGCAGCGCGCCGTCGAAGCGTTCATCGACGCGAAGCAGAAGAGCCCGGACCTGGAGCCGACTGCGTTCGCGGCCGGCTTCCCCGAACCGCTGCGCAAGAAGATCAGCGCGCGCTGCCGTCACTTCCTGCAGTTCGACGACTTCCTCGGCTCGATCGTCGAGGACGACGGCGCGGCATCCGAGCCTGCGGGACGCAAGTTCGGCGAGTTCGTGATCGAGGACGAACTCGGCCGCGGCGGCATGGGCGTCGTCTACCTCGCGCACCAGGCGTCGCTGCGTCGGCGCGTCGCGCTCAAGGTGCTCGCGTCGGGCCTCGCGCTGAGCTCGCGCCACGTCGAACGGTTCCGCCGCGAAGCCGCCGCTGCCGCGAGCCTGCGCCATCCGGCGATCGTGCCGGTGCACACGTTCTGCGAAGTCGACGGCACGTTCGCGTTCGCGATGGACTTCGTGCCCGGCCGCAACCTCGGCGCGGTCCTCGACGACCTGCGCCAACAGCTCGGCAACGACCCGCTCGTCATCGAAGGCTCGCTCGGCATCGGCAAGGACCTCAGCGTCGCGCAAGGCTACGCAGCGGACTGCGCGCGCCTCTGCGCCGACATCGCGTCGGCGCTCGCTGCCGCGCACGCGGCCGGCATCGCGCACCGCGACGTGAAGCCGCGCAACATCATGGTCGACGACCGGCAGCGCGTGCGGTTGCTCGACTTCGGCCTCGCCAAGCGACTCGAAGAAGAAGGGCTCACGGCGTCGTTCGACATCACCGGCACCGCGCACTACATGAGCCCGGAGCAGACGCTGCAGAAGAAGGTCGTGCAGGACCACCGCACGGACATCTTCTCGCTCGGCGTCATCCTCTACGAACTGCTCACGCTGCGCCGTCCGTTCGCAGGCGAGAACCTTCAGCAAGTCGTCTACGAGATCTGCTTCCGCGACCCTGCGCCGATCGCGCAACGCAACCCGCGCGCGCCGAAGGACCTCGTCACCATCTGCGAGAAGGCGCTCGAGAAGGACCCGCAGAACCGCTACGCGACCGCGAAGGACCTCGAAGACGACCTGCGCCGGTTCCTGCGGCTCGAGCCGATTCGCGCGCGGCCCGCGACGACGCTGCAGCGCGTCGACAAGTGGATCCGCCGCCATCGCACGGCATCGACTTCTGCCGGCGTCGCGCTCGCTGCCGCGCTGGGCCTGCTCGGCGCGTGGGCCTCGGCGCGGGCCGCCGACCGCAACGCAGCGCAGCAACTCACGGCCGAGGCGGAGGAGAAGAAGCAACGCGGCGACTTCGCCGGCGCGATCGACCTCGCAACCGAAGCGCTGTCGCGCGTGCCCGGCGACGTCTCGCTGAAGGACCGCCTGCAGCTGCTGCGCAAGGAAGGCGAGCTCGCGGCAACCGACGCGATGCGGCGCAAGGCCGAGGCGAACGTCAAGCTGCTCGAGAGCCGCCAGCTCGCGGGCGCGCAGCGCGAACGCGCGATCGTGCTCGCGCTGCAGGCAGTGGCGTTGCACGACTCGCCGCAGACGCGCGGCGCCGTGCTGGACGCGCTGCGCCCCGGCCACCGTGTCACGACGTTCGACGAAGGGCGCGCCGCGGCCTTCGTGCACAGCAACGCCGACGGCTCGCTCGTCGCGACCAACTCGTTGTTCGGCCCGACGCGCATCTTCGACCCGAAGAGCGGCGCGATGCTGCGCGAGCTCGCGGGCCGCGACGTCGGACCGACGTCGGCGTTCCATCCGGATGGCTCGCGCATCGCAACCGGCAACAAGCGCGGAGCCTCGCTGTGGGACGCGCGCACGGGCAGCGAACTGCGCTACTTCGATCGCCCGGACACCGTGCACCAGGTCGCGTTCGACGCGAGCGGCGCGCGCTTGCTGACGGCGGACAACGTCGCCGACCGCGGAGTCGAGCGCGCGGTCGTCGTCTGGGATGTCGCGACGGGCAAGGAGCTCGGATCGTCGCGCGGAGAGCGCTGGTCGATGGCCAACCAGATCACCCACGACGGCGCATTCGCAGTGTCGAGCCACGAAGCCGGCGCCGCGCGCGTCTGGGATGCGACGACCGGCGCAGTGGTCGCGACAATGCCGATCGAGGGGTTCGTGCTCGCGGTCGCGCTGCAACCTGCGCGCGCCGACGAGACCGGCGCGAT
>CAZEQF010000061.1:0-4562 GCA_964514315.1 uncultured Singulisphaera sp.
ATCGACGCGCAGGCGCTGCAGGAGATGTGGGGCCGCGCGCCGCAGGTGAAGATGAAGTTGCGCAAGCTGCCGCTCGGCGAAGCGCGCGCCGTGATCCACGACGAGGAAGCCGACAAGCTGCTCGACATGGACGCGATCTGCCAGGAGGCGCTCGACCGCGCGCAGAACGACGGGATCGTGTTCGTCGACGAGATCGACAAGATCGTCGGCGAAGGCGGCGGCAGCGGCCCCGACGTCTCGCGCGAAGGCGTGCAGCGCGACCTGCTCTCCGTGGTCGAAGGTTGCGCGGTCTACACGCGCTACGGCCACGTTCGCACCGACCACATGCTGTTCGTGTGCGCCGGCGCGTTCCACTTCCACAAGCCGAGCGAGCTGATCCCCGAGTTGCAGGGCCGCTTCCCGGTGCGCGTCGCGCTGCAGTCGCTGACCGAACAGGACTTCGTGCGGATCCTGACCGAGCCCAAGAACGCGCTGACGCGCCAGTACCAGGCGTTGTTCGCGACCGAAGGCGTGAAGCTCGAGTTCACCGCCGACGGCGTCGCGACGCTCGCGGCGGTCGCGTTCCGCGCCAACAAGACGACGCAGGACATCGGCGCGCGGCGCCTGATGACGATCCTCGAGAAGTGCCTCGAGGACTTGTCGTTCGACGCCGCCGAGCACCGCGGCAAGACGATCGTCGTCGACGCGAAGGTCGTGAAGGACCGCCTCGGCGAGTCCGCGGACGACGAGGACCTGATCCCCTACCGCATGTGACACGGTCGCCGCGCGCGCCGCGGCGTCCCGTCACTTCGCGGCAGGATCCGCGGCCGGCGCGGCCACAGGCGCGACTGCCGGGGCCGCAGGCGACTGTGGCGACAACAGCGCCGCGAGTTGCTGCTCGATCGCGGCCAACGAACGGATGCGCTCCTGCAAGGCCGCGAGCTGCGGCGCGAGCGCCGTGTTGCGCGCATCGAGGTCGCGCTGCGCCGCCTGCAACTGCACGTCGAGTTGCGCGATCTGCTCCGCCACCGCGCGCGCCTTCAGTTCCTTGCTGTCCGCGTCGGCCTGGGCCGTGCGCAACGACTCCAACTCGGCTCGGGCGGCAGCGCCCCGCGTCTTCGCCTCGGCCACCTGGGCCTCGACGGCGGCGAGGGACTGCAGCTCCGCGTCGAGAGCACGCTTCGCGTCGCGCCGTCGTTGCGCGGCCTCGGCGGCGCGGTCGCGCAGTTCGTGCAGAGCCTGCCGGTCTTCCGCGATCGTCAGCGTGAGCAGACGCTGCTCGCGGATCTGCTCGCCGGACACGCGCTCGAGCCGTTCGGTCTCGCGTTGCCTCGCCGCCTGTTGCACGCCGTTCTCCTGCGGCGCAACGCATGCAGCCACCGCGAAGAGGGCGAGCAACCACGCAGGCCGGGGCCGGCCAGGAAAATGCGCGGACCTCCGCGCGCCGGCGGGTATGGTCTTCGCCCCACAAGTCTGACCAAGGCCCGCCAACCGCGGGCCAGATCGATCGAGGTAGTCCATGGAACGCACTCTGATTCTGCTGAAGCCCGACGCTGTCCAACGCGGCCTGTGCGGCAAGCTCTTGAGCCGCTTCGAAGAGAAGGGCCTCAAGATCGTCGCCCTGAAGTTCATGAAGATCACGCCCGAACTCGCGGCGAAGCACTACGAGGCGCACAAGGAGCGTCCGTTCTACCCGGGCCTCGTCAAGTTCATGACGAGTTCGCCGGTCGTCGCGCTGTGCCTCGAAGGCAACAACGCGATCAAGGTGTGCCGCAACCTCATGGGCGCCACGAACAGCGCCGAGGCGGCGCCCGGCACGATGCGCGGCGACCTCGGCATGAGCCGCAGCTACAACCTCGTGCACGGCAGCGACAGCCCCGAGGCCGCAGCCCGCGAGGTCGGCCTGTTCTTCCCCGAAGGCGTCGTTTCCTGGAACGCGTCGTCGTGGAACTGGGCCTACGACCCGGTCGAAGAGCTCCCGAAGAGCTGAGACGGGACTGCGCGTGAGCAGCCCGGCTGCGCCCCGCGAACGTGGCCTCTCGGCGCGCGAGCTTGCGCTCGCCGCCGAGGAACTCGGCCCGCTGCTGCGCGGCGCCGTCGTCATCGACGTCGCCAAAATCCTGGAGACGGACGATCTGCTGCTCGTGCTCGAGCAGCACGCGCGCAAGGTCTTCCTGCACATCGCGCTCGGCCAGGATCGCGCGCGCATCGCGCCGACGGCGCGTCGGTTCTCGCGCGACGAGTTCCAGCGCGGCCCGCAGAGCGACGCGCTGTTGCAGCGCTTGCGCAACGCGCGCGTGACGGCGGTCGTGCACGCAGCAGGCGAACGCCGCGTCGAGATCGAATTCGCGGCAGCGGACCAGCCGCTGCGACTCTGCGTCGAACTGTTCTCGGCGCGCGGCCTGTGGGCCCTCTGCGAGCGCGACGGGACCACGCTCGAACTCTCGCGACCCGTCACCACCGCGGTGCGCACGCTGCAGCCCGGCTCCCGCTACGTGCCGCCCCCAGCGCGCAACGAAGCAGCCGACGACACGCCGTCGCGTTTCGAGCAGCCTGTGCTCGCGTCGATCGACGCGCACTTCCTGCCTGCGGACAAGAAGCGCGCGCGCGAACACCTCTGCACGAGCCTCCGCTTGTCGTGCGATCGCTTCGCGGCGCGCACGCGCAAGAAGGTCGACGGACTGCGCGAGCAACTCGCGCAGACGGACCGCGCCGGCAAGTTGCGCGAAGAGGCGGACCTGCTGCTCGCCTACCTGCACGCGATCCCGCGCGGCGCGGAGTCGATCGAAGTCGACGACCCGATGGGCGACGGAACGCGCACGATCGAGCTCGACCCCGCATTGCCCGCACGCGCCCAGGCCGAGTCGCGCTACGACAAGGCGCGCCGCCTCGAAGAAGGCCGCGCCATCTCCGAGCAGCGCCTCGCCGCGGCCGAACAGGAGCTCGCGAAACTCGAACAGATCGCAGCGTCGATCGCCGCGATCTCGCCCGACGACGAACCCGGCTTGCGCGAATGCGAGACGGCGCTGCACAAACTCGGCGCAATCGCAAAGCCGAAGCAAGAGCCCACGGCAAAGCCCGGCGCCGCGAAGAAGAAGGACAAGGTCCACGGCGAGAACGTCCGTCGCTACACGAGCGTCGAGGGCTACGAGATCCTCGTCGGCCGCGACAACCAGCAGAACGACCGCCTCACGCTGCGCATCGCGAAGGGCAACGACCTTTGGCTGCACGTCGGCGGCGGCCGCCCGGGTTCGCACGTCGTGGTCCGTTTGCCGAAGGGCAAGACCGCGAGCCTCGACACCCTGCTCGATGCCGGAACGCTCGCGGTGCACTTCAGCAAGGCGCGCGGCGAACGCACGATCGACGTGGTCTACACGTCCGCGAAGAACGTGCGGAAGCCGAAGGGCCTGCCCGCGGGCGCCGTCGTGCCGTCGCAGACGAAGACGATCACCGTGCGCCTCGACGAAGAGCGGCTGAAGCGACTGCTGTCGGGTTCCGACGACGACACCTGATCGCGCCACGCGACGGCTGTGCGACACCTCGCATGCGGCCGCTGCGGTAGCATCCGGCGATGCGCGCCCTCTTCGCTTCGCACGCCTGCTTCCACGCGCCCTTGCTCGCGGCCCTGCTCTGCGCCTTCGATGCGCGCAGCCAGACGCCCTCGGCCCCCGCGACCAAGGATCCCGCGAACGCACAGCCGACGGCCGCGAAGCCGGAATTGCCCGACCTCGGCGCGCCGGCGGCCCTTCCCGAAGGAGCGCCGAAGCAACTCGAACTCGTCACGCGCCAACGCCTCCGCGAGCACGCGTATTGGCTCGCCGACGATGCGCGCAAGGGCCGCTTCACCGGCAGCGCCGCGCAACGCGAGGCCGCGGACTACGTCATGAAGCAGTGGAAGGCGCTCGGTCTGCAGCCGCTCGGCGACAAGAAGACCTATCTGCAGACCTATCCGCTCGAGGCGACCACGCTGCACGCGAGTTCGTCGGTGCAGATCGCAGGCTACGAGTGCAAGGACTTCGCGGTGTTGCCCGCCGGCGACGGCAAGTTCTCGGCGCAAGGCAAGGTCGCGTTCTGCGGCAAAGGGCGACCGGACGAAGTGCCTGCGTCGCTCGAAGGCAAGGTGCCGGTCCTCGTGCTCGAGAAGCAGCCGCGCAGCAACGGCCCCGGCGGCGACCTGCAGGCGATCCAGCGCTATGGCGAGATCAGCAAGCGGTTCGCGAAGGCCGGAGCCACGTGCGCAGTCGTGCTGCTGCACGGCGACCCCGGCGCGTTCGGCAACACGCTCAACTACTACGGCCTCATGCCGGACCACGCGCAGCTGTCGGCCGGAGGCGGCGGAGGGCGCGCGCAAGCGCTGCCGATCCCGCTGATCGCGCTCGGCGGCGCGCATGCGGACAAGGCGCTGCAGGCGCTCGGCGTCGAGATGAAGGACGGCGAGCCGGTCGTGGCCCAAGCCGACGACAAGGCGCAGGCGAAGGTCACGCTGCGCATCGACCGCACGCAGAAGGGCTCGGCGACCAACGTGTGCGCGATGCTGCCTGGGACCACGAAGAAGCAGGAAGCGATCGTCTTCTCCGCGCACC
>CAZEQF010000061.1:4572-6800 GCA_964514315.1 uncultured Singulisphaera sp.
CGCGTCGACGGCGACGCGTTCAACGGCGCCGACGACAACGCCAGCGGCACCGCAGGGCTGCTCGCGCTCGCGGAAGCGTTCAGCAAGGGCGGGCAGAAGCCCGAGCGCACGCTGATCTTCCTGTCGGTGAGCGGCGAGGAACTCGGGCTCTGGGGCAGCAAGCATTACGCCGACAACCCGACGTGGCCGCTCGAACGCATCGTCGCGAACATCAACATCGACATGATCGGCCGCGCCGAGAAGGCCGGCGACGGCTGCGCGATCCAGATCACGCCGAGCAAGGACCACCCGAAGTACTCGTCGCTCGGCCGCCTCGCTGCGCAACTCGCGCCGAAGTTCGCGGTGTCGTTCACGAGCGGCGACGCCTACTACGAACGCAGCGACCACTACAACTTCGCGGTGAAGGGCATTCCCGTCGTCTTCCTTTGCGACGGCGAGCACCCGGACTACCACCAGGTCTCGGACCACGCGGACGCGCTGGACTACGCGAACATGGAGCGCATCGCGCGCCTTCTGTGCTGGACCGGTTGGACGATCGCGAACCAGAAGGAACGGCCGACGGAACTCGGCAAGCAAGCCGACTGGTGAGCCGCTCGCGCGGTCACTCCTTCTTGCGCTTGCGATCCATCTCGCTGCGTTCGCGCGGCGAGGCCGCGTGGATGTCGTCCTCGGTGCCGAGCACGCCGTCCTGCCCCTTGCTCACCACGTCGCACACGCCGTCCACCACGTCGAAGGTGTAGGCATTGCCCCACGGGTCGGATCGCGCGCCCTTCCACTCGAGTTGATCGAACGTCGGCGCCACGCTGTCGTCTTCCTGCGCCGCGGACCACTTGGCGACGACGTTGCGCAGAGACGACATCTCGTCCTTCGCCTTGCGACGCTCACGCCACAGCTCGCGGTCGACCTTCGGGTCGGGGCGCTTGGTGCAATCCCACGCGACGAGCCACTCGTGGTCGACCTTGCGGAACCCGAGGTCCTCGGTGATGCGCTTCTCCATGTGCGGAAGGTGCGCGGCGCCGTAGTAGATGCCGAGGTCCTTGCGACCGGCCTTCATCTCGCGCTGCAGCACCGCGAGGCACTTCTCGTTGCGGCCCTCGAGCAAGGTCGTGCCCGCGCCCGCGCTCATCGACTCCATCGCCTCGAGTTGCTGCGCGAACATCATGCGCAGCTGGTGCCGCCCTTCGCCGTCGCGGAACGCCTTCGCCATGTCGACGGGCTTGCGGCGCACGGACTCGCCCGTCGCGTCCTCGTCCGCCTCCTCGTCCGCTTGCTCACGCGCGTTTCGCTGCGCATCGAACCCCATCTTGAGCATCATCGAGAACAGGCTCTCGCCGCGCTCCGCCATCGAGTCCTCGAACTCCTCGGCCGTCATGTCGGCGTGCACGAAGTTGGTGGCGCCGTAGTCGACTGCATCGAGCTGGAACTCGAGCTCGAGTCCGCCCTTCAGGCCTTGCTGCAACATCGACACGATGCCGCCGCGCGCCTCGCCCTTCTTCGGCCGATAGTCCTCGGGGCCGACGAGCTCGTAGAGCAATCGCTCGCAGGCGACGAACCGCCGCTGCAGCTCCTGGTAGTGCGCGGCGTCGGCGATGTGCACCGCGCCGAACAGCCGCACCACGACTCCGTCGTCGTTGCGATACGTCGTGATCGCGACGTCGAAGTGGCCGCCGGTCTCCTGGGCCACGAACCTCGCGAAGTCCGAAGGCGTTGCGTCCTTCGCGTCGGTCAGCGCAGCCTTCTTCGCGGCCTTGCCGTCCACCTTCGCAGGATCCTGCTGCGCAGGCGCACAGCCCGCAGCACAAGCGAACAGCAGGGCAACGACGGCGGCGAACCGGATTCTCATGGCGCGATCATGCAGCCCTCGGCCGCACGACCGCAAGCCGCCCTCGCGGCGCGAACCGGCTCAGAGGAACCAGTCGCCCGCTTCGGCCGCAGGGGCGTCCGCCGGCAACGGCGCGCTGCTCGCGACGAGCTCCTCGACCCACCAATTCGTGGCGTGGTAGAGGCACGTGACCTGCGCGCATTCGTGGCTCGCGTCGAATCCGTCGAGCATGCGCTGCGTCTCTGCGACCCCGCGCGCGCCGTCCTGCCACAAGGCTGCGTCGCCGAGCTTCGCCTTCTCCACGCCGCGGTGCGCCGGGCAGTTGAACGTGCCGAGCGGCGTCACCACCTGACGCAGCATCTGCATGTGGCACGTCTTGGGCTGCCGCGTGTAGTCGCGCCAGTTG
>CAZEQF010000061.1:6810-8714 GCA_964514315.1 uncultured Singulisphaera sp.
CGCCAGTTGCCCTGCATCAACACGCGAAGGTTCGTGCTCTCGACGATGCGGAACGGCGCCTTCGAGCGCGCGCGCGCGCGGTCGATCGCCGCGCGGATGCGAAGCACGACGTCCTGCAGTTCGCCCTCGACCTTCGCTGGATCGAGCACTTCGCTGCCCTCGCCGGTGCGCTCCAGGAACGGCTTGAAGGAGATGTAGTCGAAGCCGCTCTTCTCGGCGCGCTCCGCGGCCATCTCCATCTCGTGGATGTTCTCGATGATCTTCACGTCGCCACGTGCGCCGCCGCGCCACGTGATGACGAACGAGAACCCCATGTCGAAGTTCGGGTTGGCCTGCTTGATGCGCGGGATCCAACTGCAGATCTCGTCGAGCGACAGCGTCTTGCTCGACGGGTTGTGCATGCGCCGGAACACATCGTTGCTGCCGGAATCGAGCGACAGGCGGATCCAGTCCCCCTTGGTGAGGAACGGCGCAGCAGCGAGCAGGCGATCGCCGCGGCTGCCGTTGCTGACGACGGCAACCTGCAGCTTCATGCCCTTCAAGAACTCCACCATCGAAGCGAAGCCCGGATAGAGCGTCGGCTCGCCGCCGCCGATCAGGATCACGCTCTTCAAGCCGCGCTCCACCATCGTCTGCAGCGAGGCGCGCAATGCGTCATCACTGTGACGCACCTTGCTGTTGAGGATGTCCCAGTCGATGCAGTGGTCGCACGCGTAGTTGCACGCGGTCGTGAGGTCGAGGTTGATCGACATCGGCGCGAGCGCGGGCGCGTCCGGAACAGGTCGGCCCTCGGCCTCGGCCTTGCGCACGGCGCGCTGCCAGTTCACGTAGTCGACGACGAACGGCCACATCGACGGCTGCTGCAGCTTGCGCGCGAAGTCGTGGACTGCGGCGGCGCGAACCTGGGTCGGGGCGGCGGCCGCAGGCGCTGCAGCACGAACGGGTCCAGTCTCAGGAGTGGGTTCCACGCGCGCAGTCTCGCGCAGCGCGCGGCCGTGCGCCAGCGGCCGCAGCCGCGAAGAGCCTCAGACCAGCCACGACTTTCGCCAAACCGCGTCAGCCGAACAGTCGCTGCAGGGCGTCACGCCAGAGCCTGAGCCGAGCGGCCACCGCGCGCGCACCGTCTTTGCGGCGACGATCCCTCGCTGCCGAAGGCGGCAAGCGACATTCGCGCACGAACTCCCGGACCAACGAGAACAGAGGATCCTCCACCGGGACCTCGCGGCCTCGGCCCTCGAAGGAGATGGAGTAGCCCGGGCCGATCTTGCGGTCGATCCGACGGCCGTCGACAGCAACCCAAGCCGGCCGCGGCTGCTCGACGCATTGGGCCAGATGCAGGCATGCGTCGATGCGCACATGCGTCGCCACGAACGTCGCCTCGATCGCCATCGAACCATCGCGAACGCCCACAGCCCGCGCCGACTCGAGCGCCAGTTCTTGTCCTGGCTCCAAGGCGGCAAGGGCCCACGCCATGCTGATCAGGTGTGGCAAGGACTCCTTCGCCATCCGGAGCGGCTCCGCGTCGATCGGCGAAAGGCCAACCTCGAGGCGCCTGTGCGTGCTTGCGCGAACCCGCCCGTGGAGTTCGTCCACGACTGGCAGCACGTAGGGCCATTGCGAGTTCTCTGTGACCAGGATGCCAGCGTCGGCAAACCGCGCCAGCGTCCCGATCGCCGCATCGACATGAGGAAGGTCGACGATCGGCTTCTCGCAGAAGCACGCAAGCCCGGCATCCAGCGCAGCATCCAGGCCCGCTGCATGCGCATGGGTTGGCGATGCGATGACCAAGACATCGATTCCGCTGCGACACAGCGCCATCTCGTCGGCGAAGGCGGCAACGGGATGCGCGAGCCTGCCGGCCAACTCCTGCGCATTGGCCTCCGCGCGTGCAGTGTCGCGCCCCG
>CAZEQF010000061.1:8724-14531 GCA_964514315.1 uncultured Singulisphaera sp.
GTCGAGTGCGTCGACGCCTCCTTCATGCCCGAAATCACCGCGGCGGTCGGCATTCCGACGATCGGCATCGGCTCCGGCCGAGGCTGCGACGGACAGATCCTCGTCATCCATGACCTGCTGGGCCTCACGCCCGCGCCTCCGCCCTTCGCACGGCCGGAAGCCCGGCTCCACCGCGACGCGGTCGCCGCCATCCGCCGCTGGGCCGCCAAGGTCCGCCGATCTTCCCGATGAACTGCGTCGTATTCGGAGCGGGCGCCTGGGGCACCGCCATGGCCATTCACCTCCGCCGCCAGCATGTCGCGCCCCGCGATACCCGTCACGACCGCGCCTTCCCGCTCGAACGCCTGCGCGAGGAACGGGCCGAGCCCGTTGCGCGATCGACCCGCGCCGACCACGCCGATGCGCAACGGCGCTCGCGCGATCGCAGCGTCGTTCACGGCCGCTGGCCCGACTTCTGCTCACCGGCCTGCTGCTGCGCAGACTCCGCTTCTCGCTTCTTGCGCAACTCCGCGACCTTGTCCGCATACGCCGCAGGATCGTCGTCGTACTTCTTCTTGCACTTGCCGCAGCAGAACACGAGCCGAAGTCCGTCGACGTCGACGAAGTGCTCGCGGCTCGGCTTGTCGCCGCTCACGATGCAGGCCTCGTTCGCGGGCTCTTCGCGGCGCTTCCGCTCCGCGATCTCGCGCTCGGCGGCGGCGATGCGCAGCGAGGCATACTCGCCGCGGTCGACGACGAGCCCGGGCTTCTGCGCGGCCAATGCCTTGCTGCCCTGCTCCGTCACCGCCGTCGAGAACGCGAAGACCTTGGCAAGCGCAGGCCAGCCACCGAGCCCGGCCAATCCAGCATCGGTTGCCTTCGTGCCGTAGACGTTGAGCGACTCGAGCTTCTGCGGCGCGCCGAGGGCCGCGAGCCCCGCATCGCCGATGCCGGTGTTGGCGACCGAGAGCCGCCGCAGTTCGGGCAACGCGGCGATGCGCGCAAGGCCCGCGTCCGTGACGCCCGTGCGCGCGAGGTTGAGCCACACGAGCGTCGGCCCGATGGCCGCCACGTGCTGGAGATCCTCGTCCGTGAATGCAGCGCCGACGAGCGATGCGTTCACGTCCAACGCCGGCGTGTCCGCGGCGACCGGTTCGCACAGCACGCCCTTCGCGCGAAGCGCCTTTATCGCGGCGTCGATCCGCTGCTGCGTCGCCGCGTCCGGCGCGGCGATGCCGAACTCGATCTTCGGGATCTCGAGCTTCTTGCGCTCCGCCTCGAACCAGGCGTCGCCTTCGGCAGGCCACGCAGCGCCCGCGCGGATCCAGTTCGTCAACGTCTCGACGTGCTCCTTGCTGAGGCGCTCGCCTTCGTTGGGCATGCGCTCGTCGTCGCCATCGGGCAGGCCGACGCGACGCAGGAACTCGCTGGCATCGACGTCGCCCGGAACGATCGAACCGTCTTCGGCGGGCAGCGCGTCGTCCTTGCGGTCGAGCCGCAAGTCGCCCTTCTGCTTCTCCGCGCCGTGGCAGGAGACGCAGCGCTGTTGCAGGATCGGCGCGACGTCGCGGACGAAGTCGACCTTTGGATCCTGGCCGTGCAGCGCGGCGGCGAGGACGAACACGCCCGAGAGGTTGCGCATGCGGCGTAGCCTACGAAGCCCGCGGCGATGCGCCAGCAGGCCCGGAAGGCCGCCGATCAGATCCGGCGACCCTTCGTCTTCTTCGCCGATGCGTCGCTGGCAGGAACCGGAGCCTTCTGCGGCGCGGGCGAAACAGGCGCCGCAGGCGCAGCTGCGGACGACACGGGAGCAACGGGCGCCGGCGCAGACACCGAGGCTTCCGCAGCCTTCTTGGCCGCGTTCGCCGAAGCTCCGCGAGGCGCCGTCAACGTTGCGGCAGCCTGCGCGATGGCGGCAGCAGCAACGCCGGACTTCGCCTGGCAGAGGTCCGCGAACGACACGATGCCCGCGATGCGCGCGTGCTCGTCGACCGCCGGCAGGCGACGCACCGCGTGCTCCGTCATGCGACGCAGCGCGACATCCACCGTGTCCGTCGTGCGCACGCTGAAGACCATGTGGGCCATCGCGCTCTGCACGGAGAGGTCCTCGAGCTTGCGGCCGCGCGTGAACGCCGCCATCAGGCAGTCGCGGTCGGTGATCATCCCGACCACGCGACCGCCGTCGTCGACCACCGGGACTGCGCCGCAGTCCTGTTCCCACAGGATCTTCGCGGCAGCGACCAGGGAGTCGTTGCGCCGGCACGTGCGCGGCGCGGGAGTCATCACATCGGCAACAGTCTTCGTCATGGGCTGGATCGGATTCGCAGCTGCGCAGCAAAGAGCAACGGCGCGCCGATGCCCATGCGCAGGCGGGCCAGGAGCAGCCCGCTGCAGCCTCAGCGCAGTCGCTCCATCGCCTCGGTGACGTCGCCCTTGCTGCCGATGAACAGCGGCGTGCGCTGGTGCAGCTTGCTCGGGACGATGTCGAGGATGCGCTGGACGCCATCCGTCGCCATGCCGCCGGCGCGCTCACAGACGAACGCGAGCGGCGCGTTCTCGTAGAGCAGGCGCAGCTTGCCTTCGGGCTTCTTCGACTCGCCCGGATACATGTAGATGCCGCCCTTCAGCAGCGTGCGATGGAAGTCGCCGACGAGCGCGCCGGCGTAGCGAGCTGCGCGCTTGCCGCACTTCGTCTCCTGCTGGCGGAACGCGCGGACCATCGCGCGCGTCTTGTCGTCCCACTTCGTCTCGTTGGCTTCGTTGACGGAGTAGTTGCCGCCGCCCTCGGGGATCCGCATGTCCGGGTGCGTGAGGAAGAACGTTCCGATCGAGCGGTCGAGCGTGAATCCGTGCACCGGCCCGCCGGCCGTGTAGACGAACATCGTGCTCGGCCCGTAGAGCACGTAGCCGGCTGCGACGAGTTTCTGGCCGGACTGCTGGAAGTCCGCCATCGAGACCGCGCCCGTGGTGGCTCGGCGGTAGATGCCGAAGATCGTGCCCATCTGGCCGTCGACATCGACGTTGCCCGAGCCGTCGAGCGGATCGACGGTGAGCACGTAGTTGCCGTTCTCGCCGCCTGGCACGACGTGGATGTCCTCCATCTCCTCGCTGCCGATGGCCGCGACGAACGGCATCTGCGCGAACACCTGGCGCACCACGTCGTCACTGATCACGTCGAGCGCGCGCACATCCTCGTTCTGGACGTTCGTGGTGCCCGTGTAGCCGAGCTTGCCGACGAAGCCGGCGCGCATGATCTCGCTGGCGAGCATGCGTGCCGCGAGGCTGATGCGGTTGAGGATGGTCGACAAGCCGCCGCTCGCATTGTGCGTCGCCTGGTCGCGAAAGAACTGCTCGCTGAGGGTGAGACGGGTCATATCCGTGGGAGTCGATTGGAGCAGGCGCGCCGAGGCGAGGGAAGCGCGGCCCTCAGCGAAGCAGGCTCGGGGCGATCGGCCGGGTTTGCCCCCGGACGTAGACGCGCCCCTCCGCGCCCACCTTCATCGGCAGGAGATAATTGCCGTCGTGAGCGGCCGTGAACCAAGGCTCGCGCTCGCCCGCTTCGATGTCCAAGCCGTCCCCTCGCTTGCCGACGAACCAGAGGACGGGACTCCCGTCCGAGGTCCGCGCGATCCACTGCGTCCGATCGGGCAACGTCGGCGGCTCGCCGCGGCCCCGCCTCCAGCACAGCACGAATGCGTCGGCGCCGGGCCGGTCCCCCGCGACGCCGGGGACGACACAGCGCGCCAATTCGACGAGGTCCGGCCCCGGGTCGCGTCCGCCGTCGAACCACGCGCCCGATGCGTGCGGCAGCGAAGCGTCCATCGACCACTGCACGGGCTGGTCGCACACGAACCGCACGCGTTCGTCGTCGAGGCAGGCCGACAGGCGAGCCTGCTGCAACGCTGCGAATGCGCGCGCATTCACGACGCCGTCGAGATTGACCACCTGCGCGCCGCTGCTGCCGTGGCGCAACTGCTCCCACGACACGAGGCCGGAGTTGAAGCAGCCGACGCGCGCGCCGTCGCCGAGGAGCGGCACGAGCGAAGCACCCATGCCTTGCATCGTGCGCTGGTGGCCGAGCGGTTCGAGCGGCATCGAGACCGTGGCCACGTGCGCCAGTTGCACAGTTGCGAGCAGCAACGCTGCGACGGGACGCTTGCGCAACACGAGGAACCCCGCCACGCCGCCGAGGGCAAGCGGCGCGAAGTAGTAGTCGCGCGGATGCCAACGGACGAAGTCGTGCACGACGACGATGCCGACGAGGGCGACCGTGAGCGCCAGCAAGAACCTCCGCGCGCTTGCATGCGGGCCGGTCCGCAACCTCGCAGTTGCGAGCAGCGCTGCCGCGACGGCTGCCGTGCCGAGGTCGCTTGCGCCGAGACACGCGGCGACGCCGCACGCAACAAGCGGCGCCAACCGCATGGCGCGAGAACGCAACGGCGGAGCAGCGCTGGCCACCAGCGCGCCGAATGCGGCGAGGCTCGCGTTCCAGAACGGGGCGCCGAGCAACGCAGGACGCGCGTAGCGCCACTGCTGCATCCACCACTCTGCGGCCGAAGGCGCGAGGCGCTCGAAGTTGGCGTGCGCGAGCCACGCCATCGGCGCCGCGGAGTCAGGGAGCCAGGAACCGCCGCACACGCGCTGGAACAGCAGCCACGGCACGATCGCGATCGCAGCCATTCCTGCGCGGACAGAAGGCTGCTCCGTGCGCCGCGCGACGGCGAGCAGCAACGCGAGCAACAGCAAGTCCGCGCGCGCCAAGGTCGCGGCCGCGGCCACGAGGCAGAACCGCTTCGCGCCAGCGCGGCGCGCGCGCCACAACATGACCGCGCAAAGGCATGCGAGCGCCGTTTCCTGGCCGTTCTGGCACTCGCGCAACAACATCGGATTCCCGAGCCACAGCAGCATGGCTGCGTTGCCGATCCACGTGCCGCGGCCTTCGCGGCGCAGAAGCCACGCGGCAACGAGATGGCAGGCGAAACCGAGAACCGGCGCGACGGACGGCAACTGGTCCGTGAAGCACGCGACGAGCGCGAGCAACAACGACCACAACGGCTGCACGCCACTCGTGGAGATCCCCGCGCCGACCGAAGGGCCGAGTCCCTGCGCGAGGTTGCGCGCCCACGCGAACTCGTGGAACGCGTCGTCGCGAACGTGCGTCGCGAGATCCGGGATGCCGCGCCATGCAGACGCCAACCCGATCGCAGCCGCGAGCAACGACACGCCGACGACGAGCTTGCGCGCGAACGTCGGGCGCACGCGAGCCGTCACAGCCCCAAGAACTCCGCGATGTTCGAACCGAACGGTCCGTGGCGCTCGAACGGCACGTTGTTGTGCGCGTAGCCCACGGCGACGACGAACCTGGCTTCGCCGCCGAAAGCCGCCGCCAACGCGCGGCCCTGCTCGATCGGCACCACGCGGTCCTGGTCGCCGTGCAGAACGAGCGCCGGGCACTTCACGTCCTTCGCCTTGCCGAGGTTGTCGAAAGGGTGCCGCAGCACGAGCCCGACCGGCGCCCACGCGAACCGCGCCTTCGCGGCGGCGAGCATGCTCGCGGGCGGCGCGCGCAACACGAGCTTGTCGGCATAGCCCTCGGCCGCGACGTGCACGGCGCAGAACGAACCGAGCGACGTGCCGATCGCGACGAGCGGCACGCCCAGCTCCTCGGCGCGGCGCTTGCCGAACGCAGCCGCCGACGCGGCGGCGGACAGCAGCGCCGGCACAGACGGCGGCCCCTCGCTGGCCCCGTAGCCAGGATGCTCGACGCCGACGACTTCCATTCCGTACTCGGCCATCTGCAACGCGCCTTCCGCGGCGCTCAGCAGGTC
>CAZEQF010000062.1:0-14510 GCA_964514315.1 uncultured Singulisphaera sp.
AGCCGCTCGCGATCGAAGCCGGACCCGGCATGGGCGATCTCGCAAAGCAGTGGGGCCCCGCGATCGGCCAGATCGTCGGCGTCGTGCTCGTGATCCTGTTCTTGAAGAGCTTGCTCAAGACGCTGCCGTCGCGCGAAGGCTCGGCGGAGCCCGCAACGGCTTCCGTCTCCGCGAAGGCGGTCGACGAGACCAAGCTGCCGCCCGAAGAGCAGCAGAAGCGCATGCGCCGTGAGATCGAGCGCGCGATCGCCAGCGACCCCGCTGCGCTCGCGAAGATGATGGAGAGCTGGCTCACGGAGCAGAAGGTCTGATCTCCCATGGCTGCCGCACCGAAGAAGGACACCAAGACGCAGACGGCGGATCGCGCGATCGCGACGCTGCTGCTGTCGATCGACCCTGAGCTCTCGGCGAAGGTGCTGCGGCACTTCTCCGACGACTCCGTCGACCGCATCACGCGCGCGATGCAGGAGCTGCAGGAGCTCAGCGTCGACCGCGAGAGCATCCGCACGGCCTACTCCAACGCGGTGACGCGCATGCGCCAAGGCGACATCGCGATCGGCGACGTCGGCGGCGCGATGCAGAGCGTGCTCGTGAAGGCGTTCGGCGAAGGCCGCGGCGCCGACGTGACGAAGCGCGCGAACAACGACATTCTCGCGAAGAAGCCGTTCGCGATGTTCGAGGCGTTGACCGCCGAGGACCTCGCCAACCTGCTGACCGAGGAGCACCCGCAGATCGCCGCCGTGTTCATGGCGCATCTCGACCGCAAGAAGGGCGGCGAAGTGCTGCGCTTCCTCGACGAGGAGATGCGCGCAGACCTGATCCAGCGCGTCGCCAACCTCGACCGCACGCCGCCCGACGTGGTGCAGCGCGTTCTCGAAGTGATGCGCAAGAAGGTCAAGGACCTCGGCCTCACGACGTTGCGCGCGGAGCCCAAGGCATGGGTGAAGGCCGCGGCGCAGATCCTCAACAACATGGGCGGCGGCGAGAAGTCGATCCTCGAGAAGATCGAGGGCGCCGACGCGCAGATGGCGGCCGCGATCCGCGACGAGATGTTCACGTTCGACGACATCCAGAAGCTCGACAAGAAGGCGATGCAGAAGATCCTCGCCGCCGTCGACTCGCGGAACCTCGCCGTTGCGTTGAAGGCCGCGATCCCCGCGGTCGAGCAGAGCATCCTCGGCAACCTCAGCAAGCGCGCAGCCGACATGGTGCGCGAAGAACGCGATTCGCTCGGCCCGACGCCGTTGTCCGAGGTGACGAACGCGCAGAACGAGATCCTGAAGCTGATCCGCGACATGGTCGACAAGGGCGACATCCAGGTCGGCGGCGCGGCGGAGCAGCTCGTCTAGGACCAACATGACCACGATCCCCTCTGCCATCGCGTTGGAGCAGCCGATCCGCGGCGTGCGCGTGTTGTCGCGTTCCGCGACCGCCGACGCTGCGACGCGCGGCAAGGTGAAGTGGCTCGTGTCGCTGGGCGAACAGAAGACGCGCCGCGACGCGGAGCTGAAGGCGTTGCAGGCGACCGCGCAGGCGGTGCAGCGCGCGATGCAGCAATCGCAAGTCTCGGTGACGCAGCGAGTCGACGAACTCGCGGCTCTCGTCGTGGAACTCGGTCTCTCGGTCGCGCGCGAGATCGTGGGCGCGGCGCTCGATCGCGGCGACTGCGACCCGACGCCGACCGTCGTGCACTGCCTGCGCGACTGCGTGCACGGCTCGGATGACGCCGACCTCGTCGTGAAGCTGCACCCGGACGACCTCGCGCTCGTTTCCGAACGTCTGCGCGCGATGCCCGATCTCGCCGACGCCGTGGCGAAGTCGAAGTTCGTCGCGGACGCGACGCTCGGCCGTGGCGAAGTGCGCGCGTCCACCGACGCGGGCAAGCTGCGCTACGACCCGCGCGAGACGTTCGAGCGCGTCGCCGCCGCGGTGCGCAACGCCGCGCAGGGCGGCCAGTCGTGACGTCGCGCGCCTCGTTGCCGCCGCACCTGCAGGCCGCATTGGCCGCGGGCCGCGCGCAGAACCGCATGATCGCGGAAGGCCGCGTGAAGGCGATCTCCGGCATCGCGATCCGCGTGTCGGGCCTTCGCGCCGCCATCGGCGACGTCTGCACGATCCACGCGCAGAACGGTCGCGAGGAGATCCCCGCCGAAGTCGTCGGATTCGACGGCGGCGAGGCCGTCGTGCTCGCGCTCGGCGACCAGCAGGGCGTGGCTCCGTGGGACCTCGTCCGCAACGACCACCGCACGCTGCAGGTGCCGGTCGGCTCCGCGTTGCTCGGCCGCGTGCTCGACGCGCTCGGCCGTCCGATCGACGGCGGGCCGCCGCTCGACGCGCCTGTGCGCGCGATCTCCGGCAGCGCGCCGTCGCCGCTCGAACGCGCGCCGATTCACGAGCCGTTCCTCACCGGCGTGTCCGCGATCGACGGTTTCACGACGTGCGGCAAGGGCCAGCGCATCGGCATCTTCGCGGGCTCCGGCGTCGGCAAGTCGACGTTGATGGGCACGATCGCGAAGAGCGAAGGCGCGCAGGTCAACGTCATCGCGATGATCGGCGAGCGCGGCCGCGAAGTGGGCGAGTTCCTCACCGAGTCGCTCGGCCGCGAAGGCATGGCGAAGTCGGTCGTCATCGCGTGCACGTCCGACCAGGCGCCGATGCTGCGGCTCAAGGCGCCGATGGTGGCGGTCACGATCGCCGAGGCGTTCCGCGACCAAGGCCTCGACGTGCTGTTCTTGATGGACAGCGTCACGCGCTTTGCGATGGCGGCGCGCGAAGTCGGCCTCGCCGCTGGCGAGCCGCCGACGCTGCGCGGCTATCCGCCGTCGCTGTTCGCGAAGCTGCCGCAACTCGTCGAACGGCTCGGCAACGACGGCCGCGGCTCGATCACCGGGCTCCTCACCGTGCTCGTCGACGGCGACGACATGAACGAGCCGGTCGCCGACGCGCTGCGCGGCTACCTCGACGGCCACATCGTGCTCTCGCGCAAGCTCGCGGAGCGCGGCCGGTTCCCCGCGGTCGACGTGCTCGCGTCGATCAGCCGCCTCATGCCGAAGGTCACGCAGAAGGATCACCAGCTGCGCGTGCGCAAGCTGCGCGAGTGGCTCGCGCACTACGAGGAGAACAAGGACCTCGTCACGGTGGGGGCCTACAAGAAGGGCGGCGACCCGCTGCTCGACCAGGCGATCGCGCGCATGCCGCAGATCGAGGAACTGCTGTTCCACGGCGCCGCGTCGCGGCCGTTCGCGGAGACGCAGAAGAAGCTGCAGCAGATCGCCGGCGCCTGACGGGCGCCGGGCGCACGTCGGGAGCAGTTCCCGGACGGCGGCGACCCGAACGGAGCCCTGACCAGTTCGCCGCAGTTCGGCTCCACAAGATCCCATGCCATGGCCGATAGACGGAACCATGAGTCGGTTCCGGTTCCGGTTGGCGGGCTTGCTCCGTCTGCGCACGCAGATGGAGCGCGTCGCAAGGCAGCAGCTCGCGGGCGCGATGGGCGCCGTCGCGGGCGTCGAGCAACGCCTCGCGAATGCGACCGACGGACTCGCCGAATGCGAACGCATGGGCTGCGGCACCGACGCCGCGGCGCCGTTCGCGCGCGCGCTGAGCAAAGGCCTCGCGCGCCATCGTCTGCGGTTGCAGAACGAGCTGCGCGCTGCGCATGCACAACTCGACCGCGCGCGCGGCGACTGGGTCGAACGTCGGCGCGACCAGCGCACGCTCGACATGCTGCGCGACAAGCGTCGCGAAGAGTGGATGCAGTCGCACCAGCAGAAAGAACAGCACGAACTCGAAGAGCTCGCGCGCGGCCGGACTCCGGCGCATGCGCGTGAGGAGGAGACGCGATGAAGGGTTTGATCGTCAATGCGATCGCCGGCACGGGCCTGTTCGCAGGCGCGCTCGTCGGCGGCCTGATGGCCACCGGCCGTTGGAATCACGAAGGGGTCGCGAACATCCCTGTGCTCAACATGATGTTCCCGGCGCCGCCCGCGGACGCTGCTGACGGCGCTGGCGATCCACATGGCGCGGACCCGCACGCAACTGCGGACGGCGCAGCGAAGGACGCAGACCACGGCGCGGGCGCGAAGGACGCACACGACGCAGCGTCGGACGGCGCGGCGCATGGTGCGCCGGCCGACGGCTCGCACACGGCCGCGACGCAGGACCCCAAGCGCCTGCCGTTGCCGACGCCCGGCAAGTCGCTCTTCCAGAAGGAAGACAAGAAGGGCGGCGGCGGCCACGGCGAGCCTGCTGCCGGCCACGGCGAGACCAAGGACGCGCATGGCGACGCAGCGAAGAAGGACGCGCACGGCGCCGATGCCGCGCATCCGCCTGCTGCTCCCGCCGGCGAGATGGCGCACGGCTCGATGCCGGAGCGCGACTTCGCGCAGGTCGGCAACCAACTCAAGAAGGAACCCGGCGTGCGCTACCAGCCCGGCGCGCTGTTCCGTTTCGACGGCATGCCCGCGGGCGTGACGCCGGACCAGCTCAACGCCGCGTGGAAGCGCGTGCAGGACGGCCTCGCCGAGATCGAACGCCGCACCAAGGCGGTCGAGATCCAGGAGCAGGAGCTTCGCGAGTTCAGCGAAGACGTCGCGCGTCGCCAGACCGAAGTCGGCAAGGAGCGCGCCGAGGTCGAAGCGATGCAACGTCGTCTCGACGAGCGCGTCGAGCAGTTCCAGGACCAGATCAAGCTGATCCGCAACGACGAGGTCGCGGGCCTGAAGCGCAATGCGCAGCACCTCGCGAACTTCGAGCCCAAGAAGGCCGTCGAGATCATCACCGAGCAGTGGAAGACCGACGCCGGCCAGGTCGAGGTCCTCAAGTTGCTCGAGTTCATGAGCAAGGACGACGTCGACGAGATCCTCGCCGAGATGCCCACGACGCTCGTGCGCGACGTGATGCAGAAGCGCCTCAAGGTGACCAAGGAGCCCGCGCCAGCGGCGACTCCGAAGAAGTGAACTTTTTCTCGACACCCGCGTCCCAGGACGTCGATAGACGCCCGAAGGACCGTTGCGAGGGAGCGATCCACTGTGGCTGACGACAAGAAGAAAGAAGCAGACGGCAAAGCCGAAGACGGCAAGAAGAAGAAGGGCTTGCCGCCCGTCGTGATGATCGCGGTCGGCGCCGTGCTCGGAGGAGCTGGCGTCGTGTTCGCGATTCCGCCCAAGACGGTCGAGGTTCCTGCTCCCGTCGTGGTCCTGCACGACGAGCAAGTCGAGCATCCCGACAAGATGGAGTTCCGGTTCAACCCGCGCGCGCAGGCGGGCAAGGCCTACGCGAACATCACGTTCACGTTCGAGTACTCGGTGCGCGAGGACAAGAAGGACGCGGCGTTCGAAGCCATCAAGCACGGCTGGGGCCGCGCGCGTTCGAACGTGATCGAGCTGCTGTGCGGCATGACCGCGCAGGAGCTGCAGTCGCCGAGCGGCAAACGCATTCTCGCCAAGTCGTTGATCGAGACGTTGGACGGCACGCTCTTCCCCGCCGACGGCGGCGAGAAGGTCGCGACCGTCAACTTGATCAACTGGGGCGACTACATGTTCCAGTGACCGCGAGACGGTGACGACGTGAACGACATTCTCAGCAACGAAGAGATCGACACGCTGCTCGACTTGTTCCGTCAAGGAGCCGTCGAGGAGGACGTGCGCGCGGCCGCTCCGGCGATCGAGGCGCCGGCGGACGATCGTTGCCGGGAAGTCGACTTGCTGAAGCCCAACCGGCTCGCGCGCGAGCAGGTGCGCGGCATCGAGCGCTACTTCGAGAGCGCCGCGAAGCTGCTCTCGGCGACGATCTCGGACAAGCTGCGCATCGACGCGCGTTGCGATTGCGTCGCAGTCGAGCAGCAGCGCTTCGGCACGTGGCTCGAGCAACTGCCGGGCCCCGTCGCGATGTACGTCGTCAAGATGGAGCCGTTCAAGACGCCGGTGTTGGTGTCGGGCAGCACGAGCCTGCTCTACGGCGCAGTCGACCGCATCCTCGGCGGCAGCGGCCGCGTCGCGCGCGTGCCGAAGGACTTCACGCAAGCCGAATACACCGTCGCGGACGCGTTGATCCACCCGTGCCTCGACCGCATCGTCGAGAGCCTCGAAGAAGTCGTGAAGCTGAAGTGGTCCGTCGAGAACCGCTTCTGCAACCCGTCGATGGCGCAGATCCTGCCGTCGCAGGACGTGGTGCTGTCCGTCTACTTCCAGATCTCCGGCGAGTTCCTCATCGGCGACCTGCGCATGATGATCCCGTTCCAGGCGATCGAGCCGTGGCTCGAGAAGTTCGCCAAGGACAGCGTCACGCGCATGGAGCCGGGCTCGATGAAGGACAAGGTCGCGAAGACCGTCCGCTCGGTGCCGTTGGAGCTGAAGGTCGAACTCGGCCGCGCGCGCATCACGCTGCGTCAGCTGCTCGACCTGCAGCAGGGCGACGTGATCCCGTTGGACACGCGCTTCGGCAGCCCGGCGGTCGTGCCGGTGATGGGAAAGCCCAAGTTCCTCGGGCAAGTCGGCAGGATCGGCAACAGGTTGGGCGTGCAGGTTGCCGATGTCATGGGGGAGTAGAGCATGAGCGACCCGACGACCACTTCTGAAGACGCCTGGACCGCCGCATCCGAGATCGCGCGCGTGTCCGCCGAGGCGGTTGCCGCCGCGGTGCAGCCGGTTTCCTTCGGGCAACTCGGCGCCGGCAAGAAGGGCGACTCGCGCAACCTCGACCTGCTGCTCGACGTCGAGATCCCGATCTCGGTCGAAGTGGGCCGCGCGCAGATGAGCCTCGAAGAAGTCCTGAAGCTCGTGCCCGGCAGCGTCGTCGCGCTCGACAAGAAGGCCGAGGAGCCCGTCGACCTGCGCGTGAACGGCAAGCTCGTCGCTCGCGGCGAAGTCGTCCTCGTCGACGACACCTACGGCCTGCGCATCACGCAGATCGTCGACGCCGCTGGCCGCATCGAAAGCCTGCGCTGACCGTCAGCGCCGCGCGGTGAGCGCGTCGGCTTCGATCGCGAAGCGGAACGGAACGTCGACCGAGCCGGGTCCGTTCTCGAAGCGCCACTTCCTCGCTGCGCGAAGGGCCGCGTCGTCGAGCGCGATCGAGCCGCTGCTCCCGGCGATTGCGCACTCGACCGGCGAACCGTCCGCATCGACTTCGATGCGCACCAGGACCACGCCTTCGACGCCACGTCGACGCGCGGACTCGGGATAGTCGGGCCGCGGGTTGGAGCCGGGCCGTGGCGTGAGCACGTTCGGCCGGTCCTCCTCCGATGCGGGCGCGTTGGACGCAGCTTCTGCTGCTGGCGCAGGCGGAGTCGGTTCTGGCGCATCACTCGCGTGCTCGGGCGCGCGGGGCCGCGGCAGCGACGCGGCGATGGCTTGCGCGAGCGGGTCCTTGCGCTCGGTCTGCATGGGCTCGACGAGCAGGGTGCGCGGGGGCTCAGCCTCGAACGCATGCGCGGCCGCGTCGGCCGGAACGGCTTCGAGCAGCGGCAGCGGTTCGCTCGGATCGTCGCGCTCCGGCTCGAACGGGACCTCTGGCGGCATGGCAGCCGTGGGCAAGGGCGCCGCGTGCGCGAGCAGCGACGACTCGACCGACCAATGCACGCGCGGCGCGGGCTCGGTAGCCAGGGCGTGCGCGAACGCGGCAGTCACGCCGATCGGCGCGTGCAAGGCGAGCGACACCAGGAGGAAGCGGGCCCGTGTCGGGGCGCGCCTGCCGTCGTGTCGTCTCGTTGCGTCGTTGCGCATGCCCGGCCCAGGCAAAGGCCGTTCCGCGCCATGGGCGGCGAACGGCGAATGCGCGCACCTCCTCGTGAGACTGCGGCGGAATCGCTGCGGCGAGCTGCCGGATCCGTGTCGTTGTGGCCTCCGCGTTGCGGTTGCGTAGCCCTGGTGTCGCAGATCGGTGACAGCGGAGCGGGTGCAGACCTGCGCCCGGTGCGGGTGCCAACGTCGGCGTCCCTGCGGGTCGAAGCAGATTCGACGTCACCGTCTGCGCGGGCACGCCCGTTGCGCAGGGGCGGCGCTGCCCACCCTCGACCCCCCGGCACCATGAACCCAACGACTGTCCCTTCGCGCGGATCGCGCGATGCAAGCCGCCTGCTGCGTCGCGCCGCGCTCCTTGCCGCGATCGGTTGCGCTCCGCTCGCGGCGCAGCAGCAGTCGCCGAAGCAGCAGAGTCCCGTCGATCCTGCGGCAGCCGGCGCGACGCAGACGCCCGCCGCAGGCCAGGGCAAGCAAGGCCAAGAGCCCGCGCCTTCGAGTCGCCTGCCCGAAGTGCTCGTGACCGAGTCGGCGGATTCCGAGCAACAACGTCTCGACGAAGTGCCGCTCGACTACGCGGGCGGCCGCGATCGCATCGGGCCGCGCACGACGCAGAGCGCGTCGGGCATGAACATCCAGGAAGTGCTGCGTCGCTCGCCCGGCGTGCACATCAGCGAAGAGACCGGTTCCGATTCGCTGCCCAACATCGCGTTGCGCGGCATCACGAACGGCAGCGACGGCACGTGGCGCTCGATCAGCCTCGGCATGTACGCGGACGGCATCCCGCTCGCGCCTGCGCCGTACGGGCAGCCTGGCAACTCGTTGTTCCCGATGACGATGGAGCGCGTCTACGCGATCGACGTGATCCGCGGCGGCGGCGCGGTGCGCTACGGCCCGAACAACGTCGCGGGCGTCGTCAACTTCCTCACGCGGCCGATCCCCAAGGAAGCGATGGTCCTGGGGCGCATGCGCTACGACACGTTCGACAACGCGTCGTACTACATGGCGACCGGCGGCACCTTCGGCTCCTTCGGCATGTTGCTCGAAGGCGTCTACAAGCAAGGCGACTCGTTCCGCGACAACGGCGACTACACGCTGCAGAACTACGCGCTGAAGACGAGCTACGCCGTGTCCGACAGCGTGCGGCTCTTCGGGCAGGTCGAGACGTTCGACGACGACACGCGCCTCAGCGACGGCCTCACGCTCGCGGCCTACCAGGCGGATCCTTCGCAGACGTTGTCGCCGCAGAATCGATTCGAAGGCCACCAGGACCGCGCCAACCTCAAGCTCGAGTGGGACGTCGACGACGACACGCTGTTCGAGTTGATCACGTATGCGTTCGACGGCGAGCGCACGTTCTTCCTCGGCAGCCCGACGTTCTACGGAACGACGCCACCCGCCTTCATCCAGGCCACGCCGCGGCCGATGACGACGTTCGCGGTGCAGCCGCAGATCACGCACGACTACTCGCTCGGCGACGGCACGGGCGAGCTGCACGTCGGCATGCGCTACCTCGAAGAGGACATCAAGCGCGGCGTCGTGCGCTACTTCCCCAACGGGACCGAGCAGCTGCGCACCGAGGAGGAATACGACTACTACACCGGTTCGTTCTGGGTCGAGAACGCGTTCCGTTGGGACGCGTGGACCGTCACGCCCGGCTTGCGCTTCGAGTACGTCGACATGCGCGGCCGCGAGAACTTCAACATCACGACGCCTGCGCTCAACGGGTTGAACGTGCAGAAGGACTTCACCGAAGTCCTGCCCGGACTGACCGCGAGCCGCCAGATGACGGACCAGTGGGCGCTCTACGCGGGCGCGCAGCGCACGTTCGCCGCGCCGCAGGCTCCGCAGATCTCGATCACGAACAACCCGCAGGACATCAGCGCGCAGTATGCGTGGAACTACGAAGTGGGTTCTCGCGCGCGCACGGACGACAAGCTCATCGGTTCGGACTTCACGCTGTTCTGGATCGACTACTCGGACCGGCTCGTCCAGGACCCGAACCAGTTCGACGTGTTCGTCAACGCAGGAAGCTCGCGCCATCGCGGCGCGGAGCTCGCGTTGGAGAGCGATCTCGGCGCAGCTGGCATCGACGGCGTCACGCTGTGGACCTCGACCGCCTACGTCGACTCGGAGTTCACGAACGGACAGTTCGACGGCAACGAGTTCCCTGGCGCGCCGAACTGGATCCACTCGTGGGGTGTTCGCTACGACCACGAACGGACCGGCTTGTTCTGTTCGATCGACGGCACGCACGTCGAAGAGGCGTTCACCGACGCAGCCAACACCGCAGCCATCCCAGCGAACGGCACCGCGGGCATCCGCCCCGCCTACACGCTGTGGAACGCGAACGTCGGCTGGGAGGCGAAGCTCGACGCGAAGAACGACGTCTCCGTGCTGATCGGCGGCAGGAACGTGTTCGACGAGGACTACTTCGAGCCCCGTGCGGCGCGCGGCATCTTCCCGGGCGCGCCGGCGAGCATGGTCTTCCAGGTCGGGATGACGCACCGCTTCTGACCCCTTGCACGAACTGCTGCCATGAGACTCCTCAGCTTCTGCTTCCTCGCTTCCTGCGCGCTTGCCGCGCCCCAAGACCCGCAACCGACGCGCGAGTTCGAGATCCGCGGCGACCGCGCGTTCCTCGGCGGCCACGAGGTCGACCTGTGGGGCGTGCGCTGCGGCAATGCGCTCTACAGCCAGACGGTGACCGAGCGCCACGTTCGCGCGCTCGCCGCGATGAACGCACACGGCGTCAACGCGATCGCGGTCTACCTGCAAGGCAGCCACGGCGGTTGGCCCGACGGCGAAGCGGGCCTCAACGGCTTCGAGCGCGATGGAACGCTGAAGAAGTCCGTTGCGGCGCGCCTGGAGTTCCTCGTTCGCGAATGCGATCGACGCGGCATGGTGGTGTGCGTCGGCGTGTGCTCGCCGCGCAAGGACCAGGTCCTCGAAGGCGATGCAGCGCTGGAGCGCGCGATCCGGCAGACGGGCGCGTTCCTCCAGGAACGCGGGCTGCGCAACGTGTTCGTCGACCTCATGCACGAGTTCGACCACACGGAGCGCGCAGACCAGCCGCTGCTGCGCGAGCCCGACGGCGCGCAGAAGAAGGCGAAGTTGACGCAGTGGTGGAAGGCGTCGTGCACGGGCATCGAAGTCGGCGTCTGCCCGTACGAGAAGTCGACGACGACGGACACGTATCCCGGCATGGACGTTCGCATCGTCCAGAAGTCGATGGGGATCCCTGCCGAGGGGTTCGTCGTCAACGTCGAGACGCAGAAGCGCGACGCCTACGAGAACGACGGCGTGTTCACGCCAGGTCAGGTCGATGCAGTGCTCGACGACTGCCGTCGCTACCTCGACGCGAAGAACGCGGTGATGTTCTTCCACTCCGCATACACCCAAGGCATCGGCAACTTCAGCGGCACTGCGCCGCACCCTGAGATCGGCGGCATCGGCGACACGGCGGGCAACCGCGGCGTGCGCTTCTTCTACGAATGGGTGCGCGACCACGTCGGCCGCTGGGAGTATCCGAAGCACGTCCCTGCGACGGTGGTGGCGGTCGACAAGGCCGCAGAGCCAGTTGCGACGCGCGAGTTCGAGGTGCGCGGCGACCGCGCCTTCCTCGGCGGCGAGCAGGTCCAGCTGTGGGGCCTTCGCAGCAACAACGCGCTGCTGAGCCCCGCGGTCACCGAGCGCCTGTGCAACAACCTCGACAACATGGCGGCGCACGGCATCAACTTCCTGAGCGTCGGCCTGCAGGGCACGCACGGCGGGTTCCCGGATGTCGATGCAGGGCCCAACGCGTTCACTTCGGACGGCAAGCTGATCCCTGCGTTCGCGCGACGGCTCGAACGCGTGATCCGCGAAGCCGATCGCCGCGGCATGGTGGTGCTCGTCACGTTGATGATGCCGCGCAAGGACCAGCTGCTCGCGAACGAGGCCGCGATCCAGCGCGCGATCGAGGAGTGCGGCGCGTTCCTCGAGTCGCGCAAGCTCCGCAACGTGATGGTCAACGTGCTGCAGGAGTTCCACCACCCGACGCGCATCGACCACGACATCTTCCGCGAGCCGGATGGCGACGCGAAGAAGGCGAAGCTCACGCAGTGGTTCAAGCAGAAGGCTCCGAACATCGAAGTCGGCATCGTCTCCAACCACCTCAACGGCTCGGCCGTGCTCTATCCGGGCTGCGAGATCGCGATGCTGCACGAAGAAGTGCCGCACCCCGCGACGGGATTCGTCGTCAACACCGAGACTGCCGACGAAGACCTCTGCGGCAGCGAGGGCACGTTCACCAAGCAGAGCAAGGCCCGCCTGGAAGCGGTGTGGGAGCGATACGCGGTGGAGCCGCGCACGGCGATGCTCTTCCGCGCGGCCTACGTCGAGGACGTGCGTGGACGCCAGGGTGTCGGGCCGTGCCCCGAGATGGGCGGCGAAGGGACCGGGGAGAACGACCGCGGCATCCGGTTCTTCTACCGATGGTCGCAGCAGCGCTTCGGTCGCTGGGAGTATCCGCGCCACGTGAAGTGACGGCAGCCGTCGCGCGCGGCATGCTGCGCGCAATGCGTTCTGCACCGTTGTCCGCGCTGTTCGCCGCCGTCGTCCTCTCGTCGTGCGCGTTGTTCCGTTCTGCTTCCGCGGAACGCGACTACACGCTCGTCTACCTCAAGACGGGCCCGGCGCAGGGGCTCACCAAGGACGCGCAGCAGCAGGCGTTCGCGGGCCACATGGCGAACATGGGCAAGCTCGCGCGCGAAGGGAAGCTCGTGATGGCGGGGCCGTTCGGGCAGAAGCGCAGCGACAACGCGCTGCGCGGGATCTTCGTGCTCGCGACGTCGGACGAGAAGGAGGCGCGGCGCATCGCCGAGACCGATCCGGCAGTGCAGGCTGGGGTCTTCGCGCTGGAGTTCCACGCGTTCCGCACGGCTGCGCCGTTGTCGAAGTTCCTCGCCGCGGAGTTGGCGCGCGAAGACGCGGAGAAGGCGGCGGGCCGCACGCCGAAGCCTGGCGAGTTCGGGCGCGGCTATGCGCTGCTCGTCGCGGACAGCTTCGACACGATGCTCGAAGCGATCGACGGCCGGCGCGACGTGTTCCTGATGGCGCGGCTCGACGGCACGAAGGGCTTCGCGGTCGTGAACTGCATCGACCGCGTCGCCGCCGAGGAAGCGTTCGCGCTCGTGCGCGACCAACTCGGCGTGCATCGCTTCGAGGAGTGGTTCGCGAGCAAGGGGCTGGAGCAGTTGCCGACGATGGAGTGACGGCGCGCGGCAACGCGCATGCGGCGGGGCGAACGGCATGCTCGTTGTTTGCGCGCAGGTGCGCATGGATCGCGGGCCTCGGCTATCCTGAGCGGCCCGGATCCCATCGATGCGCATCTTCCAACTCGCCGCTGCTGTTCTCCTGTTCGCCGCCTCCGCGACGGCCCAACTGATCTTCCGCGACGACTTCGCCTACGCAGGTCCGCTGACCAGCAACGGCTGGATCGCGCACAGCTCGGGCGGGCAGAAGACGATCGTTTCGTTCGGCGACTACGCGCGCCTCGACCAAGGCATCGGCGCGGGCGAGGACATCAATCGCTCGTGGACGCCCTTCCCGACGACGCAAACGCTCTGGTGCGGCTTCCGCATGCGCGTGCCTGCGGGCGGCGCCGTGACGACGACGAACGGCATCTACTTCATCCACTTCAAGGATGCGGGTTCTGGCTTCCGTGCGCGCACGGGCATCCGCGCGCCTGGCGCTGGCGGCAACTTCCGTCTCGCGGTGCACGCGGACGGCACCAACCTGTCGCTCGGCGCGAACTGGCCGCAGGACCTGATGTTCGACACCGACTACTTCGTGGTGATGAACTGGAACCCGACCACGGGCCAGTCGCAGTTGTGGGTCAACCCGACCTCGCCGTCGTCGCCGTCGGTGACGCACACGGGCACGCTGGTCGGCAACTTCATGGTCGGCCTCGCCCTGCGCCAATCGACCGAATACACGGGCTTCATCCACATCGACAACCTGTTCTGCGGGCTGTCGTTCTTCGATGTCGCGGGCGCCGGCTCGAGCTACCAGACCTTCGGTCCCGGCTGCGCCAACTCGGTGGGCGTCGCGAGCAACGTCGCAGACTCGCTGCCGCGACTCGGCTACACGACGACCGTCACGATCGGCAACGTGCCCAACCCGGCGGTCGCGCTGCTGCTGCTCGGCACGAGCAACGTGTTCTCGTCGACGTTCGGTCCGCTGCCGATCGACCTCGGTCCGTTCGGGGCTCCTGGCTGCGCCGGCCGCGTCAGCGACGACGCGCTGCAGTTGTTCAACTTCGGCTTCAACGGCGTGCCGTTCGCGCTCGCCATCCCCAACGACCTCGCGTTCTTCGGCCTGCAGTTGCACACGCAGGCGATCGTGTTCGAGAACGTGAACCCGCTCGGCCTCACGGTCTCGGACGCCGCGACGATGGTGATCGGCGGCTGACGCCGAGGCGCCGAGGCGCCGGATCCGGCGCGGCGAGTTCGCGCGCGAATGCTGGGATTCGGCAGCGAACTCGCGGTTTGCCATCGGCGGCTGCAGCGCTCTCGCGCCCGCGCCGCCGAGGCGACGGCCGGCGTTACTTGCCGGCCATCTCGTCGCGCATCGCGGCCGCCTTCTGCGCGGCTTGCGTGCCCGACCACTTCTTGGTGTTCACGAACTTGTCGAGCTCTTCGGCGAGCTTGCGGCGTTGCGCGAGCCTGCTGGGGTCGAACTTGCCCACGACCTTGTCGAGCGCCTTCTGCGCCGCGAGTTCGTCCTGGA
>CAZEQF010000063.1:0-2613 GCA_964514315.1 uncultured Singulisphaera sp.
TGACCTCGAGGTCGGCGAGGCCGCCGCTGTCCACCGGCCGGATCGCTTCGAAGCCGGGCGGCGTACGACCGGGGTACCCGATCGCCGCGTCACCGACTGCGCCGCCGTCGAGCAGCACTTCGTTGGAGCCCTTGCGCACGGCGACCACCGAAGGCTCGTCGATCACGATGCCGCGATCGCGGACGCTGACGAGCGTGTTGGCGGTGCCCAGGTCGATGCCGAGATCGACAGAGAACCGACCCAGAAGCCACTCGAATTGCTTGACCATGAACCCCTCCAGGGGACCTCGACTTCACGGCGCGAGGCAGACGCGGGACCAGCAGAACACACGTCGTCAGACCGCGACGACGGGCGAGGAACGTAGCAGTGGCCCCTATGGTGTCCACCGCAGTCTTTCCACACCTTCTGTGGGTTCTGCGAGGTTCCGGTGCGCGCACGCGCCGCGATCGCGGCAGGCCGAAAACCGGACTGCGAGGGAGCCGGTGCGCGACCACCGCTCGCAGCCGGCAACTGGCCGGGCTGGCCACGTTCCACACGTCGCATTCGCGCCCGATCGACGCGCAAAGTCCCGCCCAAAATGCACGCGGCCCCGCGCACCGTTGCCGATGCGCGAGGCCGCCGATCCCAGATCCAGCACCGCCCGTCGAGGCGGCTGGATCGCTGCCGATCAGGCGTAGGCCTGGTTGGCGCCGTAGACGAGAATGATCGCGCCGATGAGCAGGAAGAACGTCGCGAGGATGATGCCCTCGTCGATGCCCATGCCCGGCTTCTCGACTTGCTCGATGACGGCCTCAGGAGCCGCTGCGTCTGCCTTGTTCTTGCGTGCCATGGTAGGGCCTCCTTGGTTGGCGGCTCAGTAGCCCGCGAGGTGCGTGGAGGCCTTGTCGCCCGTCTTGATCTCGCCGTTCTTGATCTCGAGGCGGCAGAACGCGGCGCGGCGCTCGGAATCAACCGAGGTCACCTTCGCTTCGCCCTTGTAGCCCGTCGAGTCATAGATCGCGAAGCTGTAGCCCGGCTTGATCTCCTCGTCCGACTTGTCGACGAGGATCGTGCACAGGTTGCCCGAGACCGAGCTGACCGTGCCAGCGAGCGCCGGGACCGCCATGCCTTCGAGGAAGCCCTTGGCCTTGGCGACGTCGACGAGCAGGTTGAGGCGGCTCTTCTCGGCCGACGCGTCGGCGAGCTGCAGGTCCTTCTGGCTGATCGTCTCGGTCATCGAGGCGACCTGGTTCTTGAGGTCGCGGTTCTCGGCGACGGCGGTGTCCTTCGTGCGGATCGCCTCGTCCTTCTCCTTGGCCGCGGCGAGCGAAGCCTGGTAGGCGTCGCGGGCCTGCGAGAACGCGGCGTCGGCGTTGCTCTTGATGCCGCCGATTTCGCTGGCGAGCTTCTTGAGGTCGGCGTCCTGGCTCGCGTTGGTGGTCTCGAGGCGCTTGACCTCGTCCTTCGCGTTGTCGCGCTCGTTGCGCGTCTGGCTGAGCTCCGTCTCCAGCGTGCTCTTCGCCGTCGTCATCGTCGACAGGTCGGAGCGGAGGCGCTCGATCTCCGAGCCCATCTCCTTGCGGGCCCCGTCGAGCTCGGTCTGGGCCTTCTCTGCCTGCTTCTTCCAGTTGAATTGCTTCTGGAGGTGGGTGCCCGAGAAGCCGACGAACGTGCCTGCCAGGATCAGGTTCAGGACGATGAAAACGCGACCGATGGGACTCATGGGGACCAGGTTGCTCCTTGCCAGCAGGCGTCCGAGGGGATCAGCCGGACACCGAGGCTACATTCGGAAGGGGTTGCGAGGTTTGGGGGTCTAGGGCCAATTGGCTGCGTCGGCGGACACGAAGAGAGGGAACACCGACGCGGCCGAGGGGAGGCCGAAGGCGCGAGATCCTAGCCTTGCCCCCCACACCGTCAAGAACCAGATCCGCCGCGATCAAGGCTCCTTTTCGAGCCCTCGCGACGGAACCATCCGCCGACGAACGCGAACGCGGCGGCGATCGCGAGCCAGAGAGAGCAGATCCAGCCTGCGCGCGGATGCCATGCGGCAGCGGCCGGCAGGCGGCCGGAACCGAGCGGGACCGCCACGCTCAGCACGCGCGACGCGGGCTGCGGCGCATGCGCGTCGGGCAACGCGGCGAGCACCGATCCATCGCGGTCGACCGCCATCGTCATTCCATCCGTCGTGCAACGAACGATCGGCGTGTCGCAGGCAACCGCGCGCAGCACGGTGATCGCCGCCAGCTGCTCCAGCTCCCCGCCGCCGCGGTACCAGGCCTCGTTGGAGAGGATGCACAGGATCTGGGCCCCGTTCGCGACCGCGTCGGCGACGGGCTGGTGGAACGCGTTGTCGTAGCAGATCAGTCCGGCGACCGGCCAACCGTCAGGCGCGTCCGGCGTCGGCGCGAGCCGCAGCGGCGGAAGGGACCGGCCGGGCTCGAGGTCCGGGATGCCGACGTTCGTCTGCGCGAATTCGCGGATCGCGTCGGCCCACGACTGCGGCAGCCAGCCAACGGGCAACGTCTCGCCGGCGGGCACGAGCCGCTGCTTCTCGTGGTGCCCGACGAAGCGCCCGTCCGCGTCGAGCATCACGGCTGCAGGCGTGTGCTTCCTGTTGTCGCGTTCGATGTCGGC
>CAZEQF010000063.1:2623-14445 GCA_964514315.1 uncultured Singulisphaera sp.
AGAAATCAGTCCGGCCATTGAGTTCGCGGATCTTATACCGACTTTGAAGTGCGGAATACGTTTTGTTTCCTTCAGAGATATAAATACTAGGGATAAAACGATCGAAATAATAGGTTTTAGGTGCCTAATTAATGATCGGATCAGTTCACAGCTTTTAGTATTTCCAAACAACGAAAGCCGCGTCTTGGTCGCCAGCGCGATCGAGCCGCGCAGTTCGGCGAAGTCGAGCCGCCCGGCGTAGCGCTGGACCGAGAACGGCACGCTGCTCTCCGGCCACAGCACGAGGTCCGGCGCCGCCTGCGCGTCGCGGCCCGCGATGCGCCGCGTCGGCGCGAGCAGCCGTTCTTCGAGGATCTCGTTCCAACGGCGCATGTAGGAGTCGCGGTCGTTCACGCCTTCGAACGCGTCGAAGGGATGAAGGCCCGTCTCGATCGCGGCGACCGAGACCGTCGGGCCGAGTTCCGATCGCGGCATCGGCCCGAACGCGACGCGGACACCCATCGCGACGAGCCAGACCACGAGCACGCGCCGCCACGCAGAGCCGATCGAAGGCACCGCCGTGCGCCAACTGCTCCACCACTGCGCGAGCACGGCCCCCATCGCGGCGAGCATCGCGTTCTGCAGCGGCTCGCCTCCGAGCCGGACGGCGCCGAGCAGCGCGGGCCACTCCCACAACGCATGCGCGAACTGGCCGTGCGGATACGCGATGCCCGGCATCTCCGCGCGCAGCCAGCACGAGCCAGCGACCGCGAACGCGAACGCGAGGACCGCGAACGTCGGCCGCGCGGCGCGCGCCGCGCGCTGCGTCGCGAGCGCAACCGCCGCGTAGTAGAGGCCGCCCAGCGCCGCGACCGCGAACCAGCCAAACCACGCGACATGGCGCAAGGACCACGAGAACGCGCCGACGTGCAACGCGCCGATCCAGTAGCTCGCGAGCACCGGCCGCGCATTCCCGACACAGACCGAGAACCACGCAGCGAGCCCGAGCACGACGAGGAACTCCGCGCCCGGGAACCACGCGGGCGGCGTCGCCGCCAGCAGCAGCGACGCGACCGCGACGACGCGCATGCGCGGCAACCGTTCCTTCTGCGGCATCGCGTCCGTCATGCCCACGTCGCCCCGCACGAGTAGCCGACGACGGTCGCCGTGCGCAGGTCCCCGGGCTTGCTGCCGCCGGGCAACAACGCATAGGCATCGCCGCCGACCAGCGAGAACGGGTCGCCGCTCGGCGACGGCGGCAGCAGTTCGGCGGTCAGCGTCGAGCCTTCGACGACGAGCCGCACCGGCGTCGCCTGCAGCCGCACGTTCTCCTTGAAGGCGCCACGCAGCTGCGCCGTCGCCGTCCACGGCTTGGGCTCTTGGCCCAGCATGCGCAGCAACATCGGCCGCACGAGCAAGTCGAACACCGTGAAGCTCGACGCCGGGTTGCCGGGCAGCCCGAACACGAACGTCGTCTTGCCGCCGCGTTCGCGCGCGCCGAAGTAGGTCGGCTTGCCGGGCTTCAGGTGGATGCCGTGGAAGTCGGTCTGCACGCCGAGCGCCGCGAACGTGTCGTGCACGAGGTCGTGCGTGCCCTTGCTGATGCCGCCGATCGTCAGCACGACGTCGGCGTCGTCGAGCGCGCGCGCGAGCATCGCGCGCAGCGCGCCGGCTTCGTCGGGAGCCACGCCGAGGCGCACCGCCTCGCCGCCGCATTCGGCGATCTGCGCCGCGAGCGCCCACGAGTTGCTCTCGCGCACCTGATGCGGCAATGGCGAAGCCTCGACGGACACGACTTCGTCGCCGGTCGCGACGATCGCCACGCGCGGACGCGCGAACACTTCGACCTTCGTGCGCCCCAACACGGCGAGCGCGCCGACCTCGGCCGCGCGGATGCGCGTGCCGATCGGGATGACTTGCTGGCCCGCCTTCGCCTCGGAGCCCAAGGGCCGGATGTTCTGGCCCGCGCGCACGGGCGCAGTCACCGTCACGTGGTCGCCTTCGAAGCCGGACGTCTGCTCCACCGGCACGACGGCGTCGACGCCTGACGGCACGACGGCTCCCGTCATGATGCGCACGGCGCAACCGTCGGGCACAACTCCGTCGAACGGCGAGCCGGCGAGGCTCTGTCCGACCACGGGCAACCGCGCGCCCGCGGGCAGTCCGCTTCCCGCCGCCACGGCGAAACCGTCCATCGCCGAGCGGTCGGTCGCAGGCCACGGCCCGTCGGTCGCGACGGCGTGCGCGAGGACGCGTCCCAGGGCTTCGGGAAGGCCGACGGTTTCGGTCCGCCCCCGGCCACACCGCGCGCCCGACACACGGCGGAGCGCTTCGTAGAGATCGATCGTCGATGCCATGAATGCGTGACGCGCCGCTGCCTCGGCGCAGACCGCGAGTTCTCCCTGCCGCGCAGAGCCCGCGCAACGTAGAAGATCCTCCACGTGCACCTGACCCGCCCCATGACGTTCCGTCCCGCCCCATTCGCGATGCTGCTCGCCGCGCTGGTCGCCACGCTCTGCGCCACGAGCTGCAGCAAGGCCAACGCCGACAGCGAGACGAAGAAGACCGAGGCCGTGGTCCCGCTCGTGCGCGCGGTGCCGGCCGAACTGCGGCAGGTGCGCCGCGAGATCCGCACGACCGGATTCCTGGAGTCGGAACAGACCGCGAGCATCCAGAGCCTCGTCGCCGGCCGCCTGCGCGCGCTGCATGTCGACCAGGGCGACCGCGTGCAACAGGGCCAACTGCTCGCCGAGATCGACGACCGCGAGGCGCGGTCTGCAGTCCAGCAGCTCACCGTGCAGCGCGACGCGAAGAAGCTCGACGCGCAGCTCGCCCAGCTCGAGATCGAGGCCGCCGACCGCCGCATCGCGCAGGCGTCGTTCGAGGCGCAGAAGGAAAAGGCCGAGTTCGACCGCCAGAAGCAGACGCTGCCGGAGTATGTCGCGCCGAAGGCGCTGCAGGACTCGGAGCTCGCATGGCAGTCGTCCGCCGAAGCCGTCGAGGTCGCCAAGTTCAACGCGAGCAAGGCGCGCCTCGAAGTGCAGCGCATCGGCACGACGGTCGAAGAACTGCAGGCTCGGCTCGACGAGCTCAACGTGCGGCTCGACAACCACCGCATCACGGCGCCGTTCTCGGGCGTCGTCACCATGCGCCGCATCAGCGTCGGCGCGACCGTCGGCTCGGCGACGCCGTTGTTCGACATGGTCGATCCCGACCGTCTCGTCGCCTGGCTCGATCGCCCGCAGTCCGAACTCGACCTCGTGCAGCACAGCAAGGTCGTGACGTTCACGTCCGATGCGCTGCCCGGCCGCGAGTTCACCGCCGACGTCGACCTCGTGAGCCCGGTGATCGACCGCGCGACGGGCCACTTCCGCCTGCGCGTCCGCGTGCGCAAGGACGACAGCAAGACGCTCGTGCACGGCATGTTCGTGCGCGCGCGCATCCTCGCCGAGGATCTCCGCGAGGCGCTGCTCGTGCCGAAGAGCGCGGTGCTCAGCGAAGGCGACACCTCCGTCGTGATGGTCGCGCGCGGCGGCAAGGCGTTCCGCACCGACCTCGATCCCGGCCTCGAACTCGACGACTGGGTCGAGTGCAAGAACCGCGGCAGCGCGGGCCTCCAACCCGGCGAACTCGTGATCGTCGCCGGCCACGAAGACCTCGAGGACCAGGCGGCCGTCCGCCTCCCGCAGTAAGGCCGCCGCATGACGTCGAGCCCCAACGGCGGACTCTTGCCGAAAGGCAGCGAGGCTGCGTCTTCGTTCTTCGCGTTCACCGTCACGCGCCCCATCGCCGTGTCGATGGTCGTGCTCGCGATCTGCGTGTTCGGGCTCGTCGGCCTGTTCGGCCTGCCCGTCAACTTGCTGCCCGACGTGTCCTATCCGTCGGTCACGGTGCGCACGACGTATCCCGGCGCGTCGCCGCGCGACGTCGAGGAGCGCATCAGCGAACGCGTGCAAGAACTCGTCGCGGTCGTTCCCGGCGTGCGCCGCGTGTTCAGCATCAGCCGCCCCGGCGTCTCGGACGTCGTGCTGGAGTTCGGCTGGGGCACGCAGATGAGCTACGCGGTCAACGACGTGCGCGAACGTCTCGACCGCTTCTTCGCGCCGCAGGGCGCGGACCAGCCGCTCGTGCTGCGCTACGACCCGAGCCTCGACCCCGTGCTCACGATCGGCCTCGTCGCCGGCAAGGAGACGGACCTCGTCGAACTGCGTCACTACGCGGACCTCGAGCTCGAAGAACGCATCGCGACGATCGACGGCATCGCCGCGGTCAAGGTGCGCGGCGGCGACGAAGAGGAGATCCGCGTCTCGATCGACGAGCAGGCGCTGTCGGGCAAGGGCATCGACATCTCGGCGATCGTCTCGCGCCTGCGCCTCGAGAACGTCAACGCAGCATCGGGCGCGATCGAAGAGGGCCGCACCGAGTATCTGGTGCGCACGCTGAACGAGTACCGCACGCCCGCCGAGATCGAGCAGACGATCCTCGTCACGCGCGACGGCCAGCAGATCCGGCTCGCAGAAGTCGCGAAGGTCGAGCGCCGTCCCGCCGAGCCCGAGGTCATCTGCCGCGTCGGCGGCAAGCCGTGCGTGCTCGTCGACATCTACAAGGAAGCGTCCGCCAACGTCGTCGAGGTCTGCACGAACGCGCGCCGCCGCGTGTTCGGCGAGCCGTGGCAGCAGAAGGCCGTCGAGCAGGGGCTCCACCTGGCGCCGAAGGACGAGGGAGCGACACAGGCCGACGACAAGGAAGCGCGGATCCAGCGCGCAGCCGCGGCGCAGCAGCGCGCGGCGATGACGGACTTCCTCGCGTTCGAGATGCAGAAGCTCTCGATCACGCCGGTGCAGCTCAACGACCAGTCGCGCTTCATCGCCGACGCGATCGCCGAGGTGCAGAGCAACGCGATCCAGGGCGGCGTGCTCGCCGTGCTCGTGATCCTGTTGTTCCTGCGCTCGCTCGTCGCCACCGCGATCCTCGCGGTCTCGATCCCGCTGAGCCTGCTCGCGACGTTCGCGCCGATGTTCCTCGTCGGCATCGACCTCAACGTGATGTCGCTCGGCGGCCTCGCGCTCGGCGTCGGCATGCTCGTCGACAACTCGATCGTCGTGCTCGAGTCGATCCAGAAGCGCCGCGAGAAGGGCGAGCCCGCCGCGATCGCCGCCGTGCTCGGCACGTCGCGCGTCGCGGGCGCAGTCGTCGCCTCGACGCTGACGACGGTGGCCGTGTTCTTCCCGATCGTGTTCGTCGAAGGACTCGGCGGGCAGCTGTTCCGCGACCAGTCGCTGACGGTCGTGTTCTCGCTGCTGATGTCGCTGCTCGTCGCGCTGTTCGTCGTGCCGATGCTCGCGTCGCGCGGCGGCGGCGGGCTCGGCGCGTTCTTGAGCGGGCTCTTCACGCTCGCCCCGCTCGAGCTGCTGCACCCGGATCCCGATGCACAGCAGGAACAGACGGCGGAAGCACCGAAGCCCCAGGCCGCGACGCCGCAGCGCGCAGGCTGGCTCGCGAAGCTCGACGCCTCGTATCGCTCGTTGCTCGGCGCGAGCCTGCGACGCCCGTGGACCGTGATCGGCATCGCGCTCGCGCTCGTCGTCCTCGCGACGCTGCGCGCAGGCTCGCTGGGCCAGCAGGTGCTGCCCGAGGTCAAGCAAGGCGAGTTCTGGCTCGAAGCGTTCCTGCCGCGCTCCGTCACCGTGCGCACCACCGACGAGGTGCTGCGCGGCATCGAGACGAAGGTGAAGGCGATCCCCGAGGTCGAACGCACGTTCCTCGCGAGCGGCGTCGATCCGGAAGAACTCAACGACAGCGAAGAGGGCAAGCACTCCGGCAAGATCCTCGTCACGCTGCGGCCGTCGTCGGACCGCGCGACGCAGGAGACCGCGGTGCGTGCGCGCATCGAGGAGTTGCTGCGCGAGGAGCCCGCCGTGCAACAGCACCGGTTCTCGACGAGCAGCGTGCTGCAGTTCCGCGCGAGCGTCGTCGTCGAAGTGCTCGGCCACGACCTCGACCTGCTGCGGCAGGCCTGCGAACAAGTCGCCGGCGCGCTGCAGGAGCTGCCGCAGCTGCGCGACGTGCGCAGCACGCTGCAACGCGGCAACCCCGAGCTGACGGTGCGATTCGACCGCGACCAGCTCGCGGCGCAGAACCTCGACCCGGGCGCGATCACCGCGCTGCTGCGCGCCAAGGTCCAAGGCGACGTGCCGACGCAGTTCGCCGAGCGCGAACGCAAGCTCGACATCCGCGTCCGCATGGACCGCGAAGAACTCGCGAGCGAAGCATCGCTGCGCGAACTCAACGTCAACCCGCTCGGCGTGCCCGAGATCCCGTTGCGCGCGGTCGCCGAGGTCGTGCGCCGCGAAGGCCCGAGCGAGATCCGCCGCTTCGGCAACGTGCGCGGCGCGGAAGTCTCCGCGACGCTCCAAGGCTTCGACCTAGCGCGCACGCAACTGGAGGTCGAGGCGGCGCTCGCGACGCTGCAACTGCCGCGCGGCACCGAAGCGCGCATCGGCGGCCAGAAGGAAGAGCTCGAACGCAGCCGCGCGTCGCTGATGCTCGCGCTGCTGCTCGCGATCTTCCTCGTCTACGTCGTGATGGCGTCGCAGTTCGAGAGCATCGTGCAGCCGCTCGTGATCCTCGTGTCCGTGCCGCTCGCGACCATCGGCGTCGTGTTCGCGCTCGACGCGTCGGACACCGACCTGTCGGTGATCGTGTTCCTCGGCGCGATCGTGCTCGCGGGCATCGTCGTCAACAACGCGATCATCCTGATCGACCAGATCAACCAGCTTCGCCAGGAAGGCATGCCGCTGCGGGAAGCGATCGTCGAAGGCAGCGCGAGCCGCATCCGGCCCGTGCTCATGACGACGCTGACCACCTTGATCGGCCTGCTGCCGCAGACCGGCTGGCTGCTCGGCATCCCGTGGATCGGCGGCAGCGCGGACGGCCTCGAACTGCGCGCGCCGATGGCGATCACCGTGATCGCGGGCTTGTCGAGCTCGACGCTGCTGACCCTCGTGCTCGTGCCCGTCGTCTACGGCCTCGTGGCAAAGCGGAGGACCGCAGCGTGAGCGACGCACCCAACCCACCCATCCGCGCCGGGCTCATCGGCCTGTTCGTCGACCGCCCGGTGTCGACGTTGATGGCCGTGCTCGCGATCCTGCTGATCGGCGCGATCGCCGTCGACCGCCTGCCGCTGCGCTTCCTGCCGTCCGGCCTCGGCACCAACGAGTGCAACGTCTGGGTCAGCGTGCCTGGCTCGATGGCGCCGCAAGAGGTGCAGGAGAAGGTCGCGGAGCCGCTCGTCGAACTGATCCGCACGATCCCCGGCCTGCGCAACGTGCGCAGCACCGCCTACGACGAAGGCGCGCGTGTCAGCATCGAGATCGACGAAGCGCTCGACCCGAGCCTCGCAGCCGGCGAGATCCGCGACCGCATCCAGCGCGCGAAGCCGCAGTGGCCGCCGGGCGTCGACCGCTACTTCCTGTGGAAGGAGGACGGCAGCTCCGCGCCGCTCGCGTTCTTGCAGCTGCTCACGCCAGCGCGCGACGCGAACTGGGACCACCTCGTCGACGAGACGATCCGTCCGCGCCTCGAGGCCGTGAACGGCGTCGGCCGCGTCGACGTCTGGGGCCTGCGCGACGAGACGATCAAGATCTGGTTCGACCGCGACAAGCTGCTCGCCGCGAACCTCGACTTCCGCGACGTGCTGCAGAAGCTGCAGCGCGACAACTTCGCGGAGCCGCTCGGCGAACTCGAGATCGGCGGCGGCAGCCGCAGCTACCTCGTGCGCGTCGACAGCAAGTTCCACGGCACCGAGGAGATCGCCGAACTGCCGCTGCGCGCCGGCATCCGCCTCAAGGACGTCGCCGTCATCGAGCGCGTGCCCGAAGTCCGCGACAACCTCTCGCGCTACAACGGCAAGTACACCTACACCGCGATCGTGCGCGCCGGAGCCGACGCGAACCCGGTCGACGCGAGCGACGGCCTCCACCGCATGGTCGAGGAGCTCAAGAAGGACTCGCGCCTGTCGGGGTTCGACGCGCGCTTCCTGTTCGACCAGGGCAAGTTCATCCGCGAAGGCCTCGCCAACCTCGTGAGCACCGCGATCCAGGGCGGCCTGCTCGCGCTCGTCGTGCTGTGGCTGTTCGTGCGCAACCTGTCGATGACGTTCGTCGTCGCGTTGTCGATCCCGATCGCGCTGCTCGTCGCGACGGCGTGGATGTTCTTCGCCGGCGACTCGCTCGACATCTGCACGATGGCGGGCCTCACGCTCGCGGTCGGCATGGTCGTCGACAACTCGGTCGTCGTGCTCGAGAACGTGCGCCGCCACCGCGACCTCGGCCTGTCGGTGCGCGACGCGTGCATCGAGGGCGCGCGCGAAGTCGGCCTCGCGGTGACGATGTCGACGCTGACGACCGTCGTCGTGTTCTTGCCGCTCGCGTTCATGGGCTCGCGCAACTCGCGCGCGCTCATGGGCTCGGTCGGCATCCCGCTGTCCGTCGCGTTGATGGCGAGCCTGTTCGTCGGACTGTGGTTCATGCCGTCCGGCCTGCGCGCGCTCGGCGGCGGCTCGAACATCGCGGGCCAAGGCAACAGCAAGTGGTCGCCGCTGACGTGGATCCTGGGCACGAACCGCGCCGCGCTCGGCTGGACGCTGCGACGGCGCAAGACGGCGCTCGCCGTGATGTTCGCGCTGTTCGGCACGATCTGGCTCGCGGGCAAGCAACTCGACTTCGCCGGCGAGAGCCAAGGCCCGTTCCGCAGCGGCGACCTGACGATCCACTTCGCGTTCCCGCGCGGCTACGACATCGACACCGCCGAGGCGACGTTCCTCCAACTCGAACGGCACGCGATGGCAAAGCAGGCCGAGTGGGGCGCCGAGGCGATCGGCGGCCGCTTCGGCCGCGAGAGCGCGCGGCTCGAGATCTTCAAGGAGATGCCCGACAAGGCGGCCGTCGAGGAACTGCGCAAGGTCGTCGTCGCGAGCCTGCCCGAGATCCCCGGCGTGCGCGTCGAGCTTGGCGAACGCCAGAGCAGCCGCGGCGGCATGGGCGGCAGCGGCGGCAACGAGCAGGAGAAGGACGACCGCAACTTCGTCGTGCGCCTCTGGGGCCGCGATCCCGAGTACCTGATGGAGCGCGCCACCGCGCTCTGCGAACGCCTGCGCATGCACAAGGACGTCGAGAAGGCGGAGTTGCCGTCGGTCGACGACAACCAGGAAGTGGTCGTCGAAGTCGACCGCGCGCGCATGCAAGACCTCGGCGTCGCGCCGGAGGCGGTGCTGAGCACGATGGCGAGCGGCCTGCAGGGCCGCATGCTCGGCCGCTTCGAGGAGTCCGACCGCGAAGTGCAGCTCATGGCGCAGTTCGACGCGCGCAAGAAGCCCGGCATGCGCGACCTCAAGGACACGCGCGTGTTCGCAGCCGGCGGCGCCGTGCAACGACTCTCCGACCTCGGCGAGGTCCGCATGCGCAGCACGCTGCCGAGCATCGAGAGCATCGACGGCCGCGTGCAGGTCACCGTCGTCGGCCGTCGCCGCGAAGGCGTCACGTCGCGCGACATGAGCCGCGCGCTCGCCGACGAGATGGCGACGTTCCCGCTCGCGCGCGGCTACTCGTGGTCCGAGGACAGCAGCCAGCGCCGCACGCAGCAGGAGCTCGCCGAGCTGCTGCGGATCATGGCGTTGTCGATCACGCTCGTGTTCCTGTTGATGGGCGTGCTGTTCGAGTCGGTGATCCTGCCGCTCTCGATCCTCGTCACGATCCCGTGCGCGCTCTGGGGCGCGATGTGGTCGCTCGCGGTGTTCCGCGGCTCGATCGACCCGATGGGCATGATCGGCATGGTGATCCTCTGCGGCGTCGTCGTGAACAACGGCATCGTGCTGCTCGACCACATCGTGCGATTGCGGCGCGAAGGCATGGAACGTCTCGCCGCGATCCGCGAAGGCGTCGAAGTGCGCCTGCGCCCGATCTTCATGACCGCGGCGACCACGTTCGTCGGCCTGTTGCCGATGGCGTTGTTCGGCGACGACAACGAAGGCGTGAGCTACGTCGGCCTCTCGATCGCCGTCGCCGGCGGCCTCGCCGTCAGCACCGTGACGACCGCGATCGCCGTGCCGCTCTGCTACACGTATGCCGACGACTTCATCGTGTGGCTGCGACGCCGCGTGACGAAGCGCGCGAAGAAACGCGCCGCAGCGATGCAGGCGGCGATGGCGGCGAACGGAACGACGTAGCGCGCAGCGTTCGTGGCGGCGCGCGGCGCGCCGATGCGCAGCGCCCCTGCTTCACGCCGTGGGCTTCACCGCGCAGGCAATCCGCTGCGAGCTGCGTTTACCGCGCAGTGCCCCCGCTGCGCGTTGCCGTCACCGCTCAGCGCCCCCGCTGCGCTGCGTTCACCGCGCAGTGCGCACCGCCGCCCCGCACAGCTTGTAGAGCACGCGCGCGCCGACGTTCGCGTCCCACTCGTCCTTGCCGGGCGCGACCTCGACGAGGTCGAAGCCGACGATCCGACGCCCCGATTCGGCCACCGTCGCGAGCAGGTGCGCGAGCTCCGCGAACGACAGGCCGCCGGGCACCGGCGTGCCGGTGTTGGGGCACAAGCTCGGATCGAGCCCGTCGATGTCGACGCTGATCCAGACCTCGTCCGGCAACGCAGCGATCGCCTCCTTGCACAGCGCGTCGAACCGTTCGCCCGTGAACTGCCGCCGCCGCCACTCCTGGTCGAAGTGCGTCAGCACGCGGCCGCCGCTGCCGTGGATCGCGCGCAGCTCGTCCTCGCTGTAGTCGCGGATGCCGACTTGCACGAGGCGCGCCATCTGCGGGATCTCGGCGAGCACGTTGTGGAAGATCGAGGCGTGGCTCCAGCGGAAGCCCTCGTAGGCGACGCGAAGGTCCGCATGCGCGTCGATGTGCAGCACGCCGAGCCCCGGATGGCGTTCGGCCGCCGCGCGGATCGCGCCGAAGGGCACCGAGTGGTCGCCGCCGACGATGCCCGGGATCTTGCCGTCCGCGAGCAGCTGCCGCGTCAGCGCGTAGGTGATGCCGTTCACGAGGTCGCCCGCCGCGTCGATCGCAGCGACCGCGTCGACGTCGTCCTCCACCGAGCCGCCGCGCGCGAGGATCGGCACGCACATCATGCGCGCGTGTTCGTGCGCCGCGGCGAGCACCGGGTCGGCGTCGAGCATGCAGATGCCGTGCTCGTAGACGCGACCGTGCTGGCCGTCGTAGAGGTCGACCTGCCTGCTCGCGCGCAGGATCGCGTCGGGCCCCAGTTCGGCCCCGCCGCCGTAGGACACCGTGGCCGCGAACGGCACGGGGATCAGCACGACCTTCGCGTCGTGCTCTTGGTGCGGCAGTCCGAAGACGCCGGAATCAGGGCCGGCGGCGGCCCCTGGATCGAATGCGACCATGGCGCGCAGTTAGCCGCGCCCTTCCCCGGCGCACAGAAAAAAAGGCCCCCTGACCGGGAAACATCTACGGGATCGTCAGGAGGAGGGACAAGAGACACGGAGTCATCGGTCCCAGCCAGGAGGCCACCTCGTCTCGCGCAGGTCCATGCCACCCGCGCGGACCGTTCTAGGCGCCATGTTGCCGGAGGTAACGCATCCGATCCTCTGCGCAGCGCGACGGTCGACACGCGACCGACAGGACCTCGAACGCGACCCCGCTGCCGACCGCCCGAACGCACGGCGCTTCGCTGCCGGACAACGCACGTTCGGGCCCGAAATCCTGCTTGAGTCCGACGGGGTCGTCTGCTTCCATCCTCGCCCCCACGGCAGGATAGCTCAGTTGGTTAGAGCGGTGCCTTCATAAGGCATAGGTCGCCGGTTCAAGTCCGGCTCCTGCTACCAC
>CAZEQF010000064.1:0-14290 GCA_964514315.1 uncultured Singulisphaera sp.
CTGCGAACGGATGACCGCGAACGCAGGATCCGCAGCAACGAGCTCCATCAGCGGGTTGTCGCGGCCCTCGGCCTTCACCGCATGCGCCGCCGTGCGGCTGTGCACGCGGATGCGTTCGTGGAGGTCCTGGCGATCGCCGCCTGCGCGCACGCCGGCCATCAGGATCTCCTCGGTCGCGAGGAACGGCAGCTGCTCGCGCAGCTTCTTCTCGATGACCTTCGGGTAGACGACGAGCCCTTGGCTCACGTTGTGCACGAGCGACAGCACGGAGTCGACGCAGAGGAAGCTCTCCGGCAGCGCGATGCGGCGGATCGCCGAGTCGTCGAGCGTGCGCTCGAGCCACTGCGTGCTCGCCGTGTGCGCGCTCGTGTTGGCGGCCTCGATCACGTAGCGCGCGAGCGAGCACACGCGCTCGCTGCGCATCGGGTTCTTCTTGTAGGCCATCGCCGAGCTGCCGATCTGCTTCGACTCGCTCGGCTCCTCGATCTCGCCTTCGTGCGACAACAAGCGCAGGTCCGTCGCGAACTTGCTCGCCGACTGCGCGACGCCGGACAGCGCCTGGTGCACCGTCCAGTCGATCTTGCGCGTGTAGGTCTGGCCGCTGACGGCGATCGTGCGCGCGAAGCCCATCGCCTCGGTGACGCGGCGATCGAGCTCCACCACCTTGTCGTGGTCGCCGTCTGCAAGCGCCAAGAACGTGGCCTGCGTGCCCGTCGTGCCCTTCACGCCGCGGAACGGCAGCCACGCGATCACGCGGCGCACTTCGTCGAGGTCGAGCAGGAAGTCCTGCGCCCACAGGCACGCGCGCTTGCCAACCGTGACCGGCTGCGCGACCTGGAAGTGCGTGTAGCCGAGGCACGGCAGCGCGCGGTAACGCACCGCGAAGTCGCGCAACGCTGCCAGCACGGCGCAGAGCCGCCGTTCGACCAGTTCGAGCGCCTTGCGGTAGACGATCAGGTCGGCGTTGTCGGTGACGAAGCAGCTCGTCGCGCCGAGGTGGATGATCGGCTTGGCCTTCTTCGCGAGCTCGCCGTAGTGGTGCACGTGCGCCATCACGTCGTGGCGCAGTTCCTTCTCGAGTTCGGCGACGCGCTGCCAGTCGAACGTGTCGCGGTGCTGCCGCAGTTCGTCGATCTGCTCGCGGCTGACCGGGAAGCCGAGTTCGTGCTCCGCCTGGGCCAGCGCGATCCACAGATCGCGCCACGTGCCGTGCCGCATGCGCGGCGAGAACAGGCCAGCCATTTCCTTGCTGGCGTAGCGTTCGAGGAGCGGGTGGTCGAAGCGGTCGCCGCGTTCGGTCATGCGCCCTTCCATACCGGCGGCGGAACGGGCGCGCCATGAACGACTGCGGGCGCCGCAACGGGCGCCCGCGTTCCTGCCACCATTCCCCCTGCCGCCTCAGCAGCGAACCCAGACCCTGCGCTGCCTCGTCTCGTAGTGGCCCGGCACCCAGACCTGCTGCCAGTGCGCCGGCTCCACGATGCCCCAGTGACGGTGGCCGCACGGGTCGCAGACCCAGCCGTAGCGGTCCGGCACATACTGCTGATCCCAGTGCCCTTCGATCCACACCTGCTCGCAGACCGTCTCCCAGCGTCCCCTCGGCGCGCGACGGTCGTCGCAGCGGTTGTCGCGACGGTCGTCGCAGCGATCCCGGTCGCGCGGGGCGCACACCGGCGGCGCGCACCGCGCGCCCAACTGCACACCGACCTGGAGGTGGCGCCCGAGACTCCCCTCGATCCGGAACTGCGCGGGCGCCAGAGCTGCGAGTCCCAACAAGGCCAACACCAACTTGGAGACGTGAACCATGCCGAATCCAGCGAGGGGCCCGCACGCGCCGTTGCGCCGAGGCTCCGCGCAGAAGCCCGCGGCGAGAACCTGCTCGGCTCGTGTCCCCCGACTCGGACACGTTGCCTCTCCGCAATCACCAGTCGGTGAACGTGCCGAGCGCGGAACAGACCATGCCACAGAGCAACGCCACCACGGCCAGCCGCAGCGCGCCGCGTTCGGAGCTGCGCAAACCGTGGACGAGCATCGCCCCGAACACGGCGCCGCAGAGGTCCGATCCGAAGTCCGAGAACGAGGCTACGCGCCCAGGCACGAACTTCTGGTGGATCTCGTCGATGGCGCCATAGGCACACGCGATCCCGATCGCCAAGACGCGTCGCCGTGGCCCCGTTGCGCCGGTGCCCGCCAATGCGAGCAGCGCCATCGCCGCCATGGCAGAGTAGGCGACGACATGCGCTGCGTTGTGCGCGTAGGCGCGCAGCACGGAACGGTGCGCCCCACCCAACGGCCCCGAAGAGGCCCACCAGAGCACGGCCATCTCGCTGGCGACGCCGCCCCATCGGACGACGGCCGGCATCGCCGCGAAGCGTGCAAGGAAGCGCGCGAACGGCGACACGGGCTCAGGCCGGATTGAGACTGCCGAGAAGCCGCATGCCGCCGCCGGGGGCCACGTCGACCCGCAGCTCTTCCATGTAGATCGAGATCAGGAACAGCCCGCGGCCGCGCTCGTTCTCGAGCGACGGCATCCCGTTCGCCGCCGCCTGCAGGGCTTCCGCCAGCTCGCGGACGATCGGTTCGGGCATCTCGGGATCGACGAACTCCACGGACAGCCGGCCGTCCGCGAACGTGACGTCGATGCTCAACGATCCCTTCGGCGTGCGGTAGCTCGCGCCGTGCTCGATCGCGTTGTTGACGAGTTCGTCGACGACGAGAGCCGCGGCGTCACACAACGTCTCGCCGGCGCCCATGCGGCCTGCCCGCTCCCGCACCTGCTGGCGGACGACCCGCACTTGCCGGGGGTCGGGCGGGAAGCGCAGCGGGCCGGCTGCGGTCACCGCCGCTCCTCCACGAGCATCGACAGGTCGAGCGCAGGAGCCGAGTGCGTCAGCGCGCCGATCGACACGCGGTCGACGCCGCATTCCGCGAACGCGCGGACGTTCTCGAGGCGAACGCCGCCAGACGCCTCGATCTGCATCGGCGAGCCGCGTCGCTTCGCCGCGGCTCGCACGGCGCGCACCGCGTCCTGCAGAGCAGGCCCAGGCGCGAAGTTGTCGAGCAGCACGACGCTCGCGCCGCCGTCCACTGCGGCCACCGCTTCGGCCTCGGTCTGCGCCTCGGCGACGACCGGCGCGGGGTGGGATGCGACGCAGCGGCGCACGACGTCCACGTAGGCCATCGGCTTGGCGCAGGCGAAGTGGTTCTCCTTCAGCAGAACCTGGTCGTAGAGCCCGATGCGGTGGTTCGTGCCGCCGCCCGAAGCGACCGCGCGCTTCTCGAGGATGCGCAGGCCCGGCGTGGTCTTCCGCGTGTCGAGGATCTTGGCCCCGGTTCCCTTCACTGCGGCGACGAACTGGGACGTCACGGTGGCGATGCCCGACAGCCGCTGCAGGAAGTTGAGCGCCGTGCGCTCGGACGCCAGCAGCGCGCGCATGCGGCCCTCGACCTCGAGGACGAGGTCGCCTGGCTTCACGGCGTCGCCGTCCTGCCGATGCACCACGACCTTCGCCGTCGCGTCGAGCATCGTGAACGCAGCCTTCGCGCAATCGAGTCCCGCCAGGACGCCGCGCGCCTTGGCGGTGATCCGCGCATGGGCGCGAAGTTCTGCGGACACGGACAGCCGGCTGGTCACGTCTGCGTCGGGGTCGAGCTCCGAGGAGCCCAGGTCTTCGAGCAGCGCGCGCCGCACGCACTCGTCGACGATGGCCTGATCCGCGTCCATGGGGGCTGCGCACCCTACACCAAACGGCGACGGCCCGCAGCGGCGGATTCACGCGGCATGGAACCCCGTGCCGCGCATCGAGGCTCCGAGTTCAACGCCGTTCGTCTTGCGGCCGCACGCACGCGAACTCCCGGAGCGCGTCCACCGTGTCGGCGCCGAGACCGTCCACGGATCCCAGGGCATCCACGTCACGGAAGGGTCCATGGCGCACCCGATGCAGCACGATCGCTTCCGCGCGCACAGGCCCGACGCCAGGCAACGCCTGCAGTTCCGCGACCGAGGCGCGGTTGAGATCGATGCGGATCGGCTCGGCCCCGACGGTCGGACGTCGGTCGCTCGCGAGCACGCCGTGCGCGAACGCGCGAACGGCAAGCAGCAGCGTGAGCCCGGCCCAGACCTGCAGAAGCAGACGGCGACGGGACGGCGGGATCACTTCGCAGCCGGCCGCGTCGGCCTCGAAATGGCTGCGTTTTTCTTCACGCGACCTCGTCATGACCACCTCCCCGCAGCGAAGGCGCTGGCCTGAGGCCTGGCCGCGAGGGTTGGACTTCGTGCGTCAGCGGCCGCGGACGCGCTGCAGAAGACGCTGCTCCAAAGGCTCTTGTGGCATTCCTGCCATCAGCGGGCCCGCGGCGCCTTCGAGACTGTTGAGGATCGAACGGATGGATTTGGATTCGTTGCATTCCTCATGACTGACGATCAGCGGGGGCTGACCGAGCCGGCGATGGGACACGGCTGGGTTGTCCGTGATCTCGCCGAGGTAGTGCAACGTGCGGCCGACGAACCGCCGCGTGACGTCGGCCAACCGTTCGAAGGTCGGCCGGCCCTGGCCCGCCTCCGCCACGCGGTTGACCACGAGGTGGATCTCCGGGCTCCGCTCGTGGCGCGCGAGGCACTTCACGAGCGCGTAGGCATCGGTCAGCGCCGCGATCTCCGGGTTGGTGACGAGCAACACGTGCTCGGCTCCGAGCATCGTCAGCATCGACTGCGTCGAGATGCCCGCCGCGCAGTCGAGGATGACGACATCGGACTCGCGCGCCAAGGCGCCGAGACAGCGAGCGAGCATCAGGAACTGCCTGCTGTCGAACTCCGCGAGCCCGCTGATGCCTGAGCCGCCCGCGAGCAGGCGAGGACCGAACGGGGTCTCCGTGAGCGCCTGCGCGAGAGTCGCTTCGCCGGACAGGACCTGATGCAACGCGTGGCGCGGGTTCACTCCCAGCAGCAGGTGCGCGTTGCCGAGACCGAAGTCGCAGTCCACCACCACCACGCGGCGCCCCATGCGATGGAGCGCGACGGCGAGGTTGGACGCGAGGAACGACTTGCCGGTGCCCCCCTTGCCCGACGCGACCGCGATGACGCGCGCTTCGCGCACGGCGGCGACCGGGGCAGGACGACGCTGCAGCAGGCGCTGCATGAGCCGCCTCCCGAGGTTCCCTGCGGGCTCGACTTGTCGTTCCATCCGAAGCCCGGCAGCCGCTGTCCGAACGAAGTCGGTCAGCTGCCGGAGTTCCGCTCCTCCTGCTCGCGGCCGAAAGCGGGGTCCAGCAAAGCCTCGCGCTCTTCGCGCGAAAGGCGGGAGGTTTGCATGCACGACCGCAAGGACTCGAGGCCCTGTGCGGCGACGCGCGACGCATCGTGCGCGTCGAGGGTGAGATCGTCGGCGGCCTCGTGGATGCGGGATTCGACAACCGGCGTGCTGCCGGCATCCGAAGGCCCGTGCACCTGGAGGTAACGGCGCGCCAACTGGTCGCAGACTTCGCGCAGATCGACGTCGGTGTCGAGCCGCCGGCTCGCACCGCCGCACACGAGACCGTGCACGGCTTCGTCGGCATACCAGAGGTCCGCGAGCAAATGGCCGTCGAGGCTCGCGCGACGTGAGAACCGGTCGCCCTCGACGCGGATCTTCGGGTCGAGCCGCTGCACGAATTGCTCGAACGCGGCGAACACGCGGCGCTCGGCATCGCCCAGCGCGCCGTCGAGTTCCAGCCCACAAGCGCCCTGGCTCGCGCCGTGGAGGGTTCGGATCACGATGCGGTCCTGGCCGCTCACGCGGAACGTGTCGACCTCGACGATCTGCAGTTCCGGGATCTGCAGTCGCTGCAACGCAGCGACGCTTTCCGCACGGATGCCGACGCCGACGACGAGCATCCGGCACGCGGAGCCGTCGCGAAGGTCCGCCTCCGGCAGCGCGCGCGACATGCCTGCGGCATTGCGCTGCCAGAACGAGTGGGCTGCGAGGACGCGGGCTGCGAGGGCTGCGTCGCGTTCGTCCGTCGCGAACACGAGGACCGGCGAACCGCTGGCGTCGCGCACGAGGCCGTCCACGGCGGGCAGGCCCGAAGTGCCGAGTTCGATCTGCTCCGCGACGACGCGAAGGCCGCGTTCGAACAGGCCCGTGCGTTGGCGGACCAAGCGCCAAAGGCCGTCGCGCTGTAGCGGCAACACCGATCCACGGATCATGACCATCCCTCCGAACGAGACATCGCTGACCACGATGTCCCTACCGCGACTCGCAAGGGCAACAGGGCGCGATCCACGTCCGGTTTCCGCTGCGAGGACAGCCGCCTGTTCCTGCTCCGCGTGGAGCACATCCCCCGCAGTTCATCGAAGGACCGCGCGTCAGAAAGCGCAGGATCGACTACGTGCAAGGGCTCAGACTGATGCTGTCGGGCGGCGATTCCACGTTCGGCGCGCCAAAAATGCAAGTGCGCCCAAGGTGCCAGAACAAGTCACGAACGAGGGCGAGCCTCGCCGAGTTGTCCTGCGAGCAGCGGGTTGTTGGCGATCTGCTGCAATGGCGATCGCCGTTCCTCGACGCGAGTCAGCGCCGCGGCAAGGGCATCGCTCGCGTCGCGCGGCAGGTCCAGCAACGCGGCGAGCGCCGAAGGACCGAGTTGCCGCACCACCATGTCCGCGACGACTTCCTTGGGTGCATCGCCGCGTCCCGTCACGCAGCGCTTGATGCGAGCCGGCGCGTATTCGTGAATCGCAAGGTCCGCGCGCGAAGCCTCGCAAAGGACCACGCCGCGCGCCTCGCCGATGCGCAAGGCCGACTGCGCACTCTTGCCGTAGAACGCCTCTTCCAAGGCCAGCTCGTGCGGCGACAGGCGCGCGACCAGTTCGCGGAAACGGTCCGAGAGTTCGCGAAGGCGCTCGGCCACCGTGTGGCGCCGGGTTCCGAGCCGCAGAACCCCGCATTCGACCGGCCGGACGGAATCGCTGCCGCCGGAACCTGCGCGGACGACGTTGCTCGCGCGCATCGCGAGCGGCGCGCCGGCGACCGCGGAACGCGCATCGCCGACCTGCAGTTCGAGGCAACCGAACCCGACCACCTGCGTGCCGGGGTCGATGCCGAGGATCCGGATGACCGCCACGTCGGGATGGTAGCGAGTCCGTCTGCCCCGACGTAGCGTTCGGCGCGTGAAGGTCGCACTCCTGCTTCTGGCCGCGGGCCGCGGCACGCGCTTCGGCGGCGAAGTCCCCAAGGGCTTCCTGCGCCTCGGCGGCAAGACGCTGCTCGAACGCTCGGCGGAGCGCCTGCGCGCGCTGTGCCCCGAGCCGGAGGGCGAACTCATCGTGCTCGTCGGCCCGCAGGATCGAACGACCTTGCTCCCACCGCTGATGGGCGCGCTGCATGCGCTGTCGGCCCGCATCGTCGACGGCGGCGAGACGCGCCAGCAATCGATGCAGAACGGCCTCGCGGCGGCGAGCGCGAACTGCGATGTCGTGCTCGTGCATGACGCCGCGCGACCGCTGTTCCCGCTGGCCGCAGCGCGCACCTGCATCGACCGCGCGCGCGCCGTCGGCGCCGCGTTGCTCGCAGTCCCCGCAGCCGACACGTTGAAGCGCTGCCGCGCCGACGGGACCGTCGAGACGACGATCGACCGGCGCGGCGTCTGGTGCGCGCAGACGCCGCAGGCCCTCCGCCGCGACGTGCTGTTGCGCGCGATCCAGCACGCCGAGCAACACGGCATCGAAGCCACCGACGACGTTTCGCTCGCAGAGGCCATCGGCTGCCCCGTGGCGGTCGTGACCGGATCGCCGCAGAACCTCAAGATCACCCACCCGGCCGACCTCGCCGTCGCCGAGGCGCTGCTGCGCCATTCCGAAGGACACGCATGAGCGACTTGCGCATCGGGCTCGGCATCGACCTCCACCGCCTCGAACCCGGCCGCCCGTGCGTTCTCGCCGGGATCCGCATCGACTGCGAACGCGGCCCTGCGGCCGTGAGCGACGGCGATGTCGTGCTGCACGCCGCGGTCGATGCCGTGCTGGGCGGCGCGGGCCTCGACGACCTCGGCACGTTGTTCCCCGAGAACGATCCGAAGAACCGCGGCCGCGACTCGGCGGAGTTCTGCGCGCGCGCGCTCGAACTCGTGCGCCAAAAGGGGCTGCGCGTGACCTCGCTCGACGTCGTGGTCGAGACGGAGCTGCCGCGGCTCAAGCCGCACCGCGCGGCGATGCGCGCGCGGCTCGCAGAACTGTTCGCGGTCGAGCCCGACCGCGTGAACCTCAAGGGCAAGTCGGGCGAAGGCCTCGACTCGATCGGCAACAAGCTCGCGATCCGCGCGACCGTCGTCGCGCTGATCGCTCCCGCGTGAGCGCGGGCGCGAGCGGTCGCATCAGGCGGTCTGCAGGTCCTTCATGCGCTTGTAGAGGCCGCCGCGCGCGACCAGTTCGTCGTGCGTGCCCATCTCCACGACGCGGCCGTGCTCCATCACGACGATGAGGTCCGCCTGCGCGATCGTCGAAAGCCGGTGCGCGATGACGAACGACGTGCGGCCCTTGCGAAGGTTGTCGAGCGCGCGCTGCACGAGCTCTTCGTTCTCGGAGTCGAGGCTCGAAGTCGCCTCGTCGAGGAACAGGATCGCCGGATCGCGGACGATCGCGCGCGCGATCGTGATGCGCTGCATCTGGCCGCCCGAGAGGTTGCAGCCGCGCTCGCCTGCGAGCGTGTCGTAGCCCTGCGGCAGCTTCTGCACGAAGTCGTGGATGTTCGCGGCCTTCGCCGCTGCTTCGACCTCGGCCTGCGTGCAGCCCGGCTTGCCGTAGGCGATGTTCTCGCAGATCGACGCGTTGAACAGGAACGGCTGCTGGCTGACGACCGCGGTGTGCTTGCGATAGTCGTCCATGCACACGTCGCGCAGGTCCTTGCCGTCGACGAGCACGCGCCCCTTCTGCGGATCGTGGAACCGCATGAGCAGGTCGAGCGTCGTCGACTTGCCGGCGCCGGACGGGCCGACGAGCGCGACCGTGAGGCCCGGGCGCACCTTGAGGTTCACGCCGCGGAGGACAGGCTCCTCGCCGTAGGCGAACCAGACGTCCTGGAGCTCGACCTCGCCGCGCAGCTGCGGCAACGGCTCGCCCCCGTGCTCGCCCTCGTCGATGCGCTCCTGCAGGATCCCTTCGATGCGGTCGAGGGCGCTCACCGACTCCATCAGCGTGTTGTAGGAGCGGGTCAGGCGCTTCACGTGCTGGTAGGTCGTCGCGAGCGGAAGCAACACGGTGGCCACCGCCGAGAACTTGATCTCCTTCGTCACGAGCACGAAGTAGCCCAGCATCATCAGCAGCGCGGCGAAGCCGACCTGGTAGCCCAGGAACGTCTGCATCATCGACCCGCCCTTCGCGCGCAGCATGCGTATCGTGCGGTCGAGGAACGTGTCGTTCTGCACCTCGTATTCGCGCAGCCGCTCCGCCTCGAGGCGGAAGGCCTTCACGGTGCGGATGCCCGAGAGGATCTGGTTCATCGACTCGGTGGCGTCGCCCATCGCCTCGAGAGTCTTCGAGCTCCGCCGACGCACGCGCTCGCCGGAGCGATACATCGGGATCGCCATCAGCGGGATCATCAGCGCGAGCACGATGAGCGCCTTCGGCATCACGAACGCCACGACGATGACGTTGCCGACGATCATCATCGGATCGACGAACACGTTGTCGGCGGCGAGTTCGAACGAGCGCTGCAGCACCTGCGCGTCGTTCGTGACGTTGGAGATCAGCTCGCCCATGCGGCGCTGTCCGAAGTAGCGCAGCGGAAGCGACAGGATGTGCTTCGCGATCGCGCAGCGGAGGTCCGCGACCATCTTGATCGCGAAGTAGCGCGACGTGAGCTGCACGAAGTAGATGCAGACGCCGCCGAGGATGCCGCACAGCGAGGCGAGCACCGCCGTCGCGATGACGAGGTTCATCGCGGGCCCGCCCGCAGAGCTGGCGTCACGGCCGAGCCAGAGGGCGATCTGGTCGGCTTGCGCCTGGAACCAGACCGCAAACCGGTCGCTCCATCCGTCCTCGCCGGTGCCGCTGAGGACGACCGGAGCGGATCCGCCGGTCTGGGCGCCCATCGCCCGGATCAGCGGATCGACGAGCACGAAGGGAGCCTTCGTGAACAGCGCCTCGAGGCAGCCGAACAGCAGCGCCGCGCCGACCAGGGGCTTGTGCGCCAGCACCGACTCCCAGATGCGGCGCAGGAGGTGCGAAAGTGTCGCCGGGTTCGGCGCAGAGGCGGGTGTCACCCGCGCGAGCTTACTCGATGACCGCCTTCTGGATCACCTCGTTCGCCCACTGCATGAAGCGGTGCGAGCGGTAGTCCTCGAGCACCAGTTCGCGGTCGCGCTCGTTCTTGACGTCCATGCGCTTCTTCGGCGGCGTGCGCGAGTTGACGCGCGCGATGTACCACGCGTCCGTGCCCTTGATCGGGCCGACGGCCTTGCCGACCTCGGCGTCGAAGAACAGGAAGCTCGCGACCGACACGCCGTCGAGCAGCTCGGAGAACTCGTTCTCGCGCAGCTGCTGGCGCAGCTGGTTGAGCGGCAGGAAGCCGAAGCGGCCGCGCTTCTCGTCGTTGACGATGTATTCGCCGCGCTTCGTGAGCGCCTCGTCGAACGTGACCTTGCCGGCCTCGAGGTCGGCGAACGCCGCTTCGCAGCGTTCCTTCGCCTTCGCCATGCCGTCGTTCTGCCACGCCATCGTCTGCATGTCGCGGGCGAGGAACGTGATCACGTCGACGCTCGCGCTGCCGTCGCCGAAGAAGCCGGCGCGCTTGTCCGCGTAGGCCTGCAGGTTCTCGTCGGTGATCTCGTCCTTGATGAGGTCGTAGAACGACGTCATCAGGCGCCAACGCGCGCGGAAGGCCTCGAGGCACGGGTAGCCCTTGAACTTCGTCGCGATCACGTCGACCGTGAACGGCGTCGTGTCGTAGGGCTGGCGGTATTCGTCGTAGCGCTTCTGGAATTCCTCGTCGCTGACCCAGACGCCCTTCTTCACCAGCTCCTGGCGCAGGGCTTCGCGAGCCACGACTTCCTGCATCGCGCGGTCGAGGTCCTGCACGAACAGGCCCTGGCGCACGAACTCGAACGCGTCCTCGGTCGGCCATTCCATGCCGTTGACCGAGAGCACGACGTCCGAAGCCAGGCCGTTGCTCGCGTACTTGATGTCCGACCAGTTGCGCAGGCCCTGCTGCACGAACTGGCGCATCATGGTCATCCAGAACTCAGGCAGCGGCTTCGGGTTGCCCTTCTCGTCCTTGGCGTCCGCCGTCTTCTCCAGCTGCTCCAGGAACTGCTGGCCCTGGCCGCTGTTGGTCTTGGCCATGATCGCTTCCTTGGTGATCTGCGGCCAATCCTTCGGCACACCGGGGAAGAACACGCGGTCGAAGACGATCGCCTGCTTGCGCTGCTGCAGGAACGTCTCGCGGTTGAGGCCGTATTGCGTGCGCACAACCTCCCAGAAGTCGACGCCCGGGTGCTGGGCGGCGAACTGGTTCATCTTCGGCTCCAGCTCGCGCAGCACGTCTTCCTCGAGGACGTCGAATTCCTCGGGGCGGCGCTTGCCGGCCTCGATCTGCTTCTTGACCTCTTCGACGATGAAGAAGTCCGCGACCTTCGCCTCGACGAGCTTGCCGCCCGTCAGGTAGACCGCTTCGCGCTTCACGACCTTGGGGTCGAGCGCCACGCCGTTCACCTTGATCGGCAGCAAGAGCCGGTCGCGGGCCGCCGCAGCCTGGTCCTGCAGCTTGTCCGCCTCCTTCTGGAGGCTCTTGATCTGGTCTTCGACGGACTGGGCCCAGAGGGGCTGGGCCGCCACCGCGGCGAACAAGGCGAGGAGCAGGGGTTTCATGGTCGGCAAAGGCGGATTCGGTTCGGAATGAGGCGGCGGAGTCTACCGCGGAGGCGCGGCGATACGAGCCGCGCGGCCCAAAGCTCCGGGGTTCGCGAAGGTCTTCCGTCCCGCTCCGGGACAGGAACGGAACCGCGCCACTCGAACGGGAACCGCCGACGCCCTGGTAGCATGCGCCCGCACGCATGGCCTACGACCCGCGCTCGATCTCGTTCACGGCCGAGATCCTCTACCCCCCGACTCCCCTGCGCGCGGACCTCGTCCAAGGCGTGCACAACACGCTCTTCCAGAAGCCGCAGCTCGGCTACCAGAGTTTCCAGATCGCGCCGGACTCGGTGCACCTGACGAACATGCCCCACGCCCCGGGCCAGGTGTCGTCGCTGTCCTTCCACTCGGACCGGCTGGTCGTGCGCGAAGAGTTCCGCGGGACGACCGTCGAGGACTTCGCGACGCGCGTCGTCAACGTCGCCGGCGCCGCGATGGCGGCGCTCGCGATCCCGATGTCGATCGCCCAGCAGTTCTGCGTGCGGTCCCTGATCAACCCTCGCCACCGGGACGGCCGCGACTTCCTGGCGCACAAGCTGCTCGCCCGCGGCGACGCGCTGGCGGGATTCGGCAGGCCGCTGCAAGGCCTTGGGCTCCGGTTGGCGTTCCCGCCGACCGAACAGGATCGCGCACTGCACCAGGCGCGCATCGAGAGCTGGCCCCAGGATCCCCGCTCGATCTGGATCGAAGTGACCAGCACCTACCCGGGAGCTATCGCTGCGGCCCAACTGCCGCAAGTCGCCGACCAGCTCTACGCGACCTATGCCTTCCTTTGCGGCCCGGTCGCGGACTTCCTCTCTGCGCACGACGAGCCATGAACCGCAACCTGCAGGACCGGACTTCCGCCGCGACCTTCGCCGCAGCATGCGCGCTGCTGCTCCTGGCCCCAGCCTGCTCGAAGGACGCCCCGCAAACGGACCCGACGCCCACGCCGCCGGCCCAGCAGGAGCTGAAGCCCGACGACGTGCTGCTCGTCGTCGACGGGATCACGATCGCGTGGAAGGACGTGCAGCCGCACGTGGCGTGGCTCGACGAATTCGCGCCGGAATACTCGCTGCGCAAGAAGATCCAGAAGGTCCTGCCCGAGTACACGCTGCCCGTGATGTTCGCGCGGCGCGAGTTCGCCGATTTGCGTCGCGCGCAGTTCGAACTCGCGACGACCGTGCGCGCCGCTTCCGGCAACGTCGAAGAGCTGGACAAGAACGCGGGCGAACGGCCCCACCGCCGCGAACGCATCTCGCGCGGCGACGTCGAGCTCCCGGTCGCAGCGTTCGTGTTCGAGCCGACCAACGTCGGCGCCGTGAGCCAACCGATCGAAGTGCCCGCAGGCTGGATGCTCGCCGGCTGCGCCGACCTCAACCAGACGCGCGTGCCGATGGAAGACGTCTGCGAATGCGTGCAGGTCGCGTTCTTCACGCACGATGCGAAGTTCCTGCGCGAGTGGAAGCTGGAGCTGAAGACGCGCCTCAAGGACCGCGTCACCTACGTGCACCCCGACTACCGCCTCGCCATGCCGCCATGGCTGCAACTCCCATGAACCGAGCGAACCTGATCGCCTGCGCCTTTGCCTTCGCAGCGTTGCTGATGCCTGTGGTCGCGCAGGACACGAAGCCCGAAGCAACGAAGCCCGCCTCCACAGAACCGTCGGCGGCAAGCCTGCCGAAGCCGGCCGCTGCATGGCCTGCGCTCGCCGCGAAGGACCGCGACCGCGCCATCGCGTTGACGGGACAGTTCAAGAAGGACGACGAGGCGATCAAGCAGGCTGCACGCGCCGAGTTGCTCGCGATGGGCGCCGGCGCCGCTCCCGTGCTGTTCCAGAAGGTCGGCGACGCGGACAAGGAGCTCGCCCTCAACGAGGAGCTCTTCACCGTGTTCGACTCGATGCTCACCGCGGAGCATCGCGTGCTCATGGCCGACCAGGCCAAGAAGAAGAAGATCGAGCTGCGCAAGTATCTGCTCCGCCGCCTGTGCACGATGGCGGACGCGGAACTGAAGTCCGCGTTCGAGCCGTTCCGCAAGGACGCGGACGAGCAGGTCGGCTTCTACGCCAACCTCGGCCTCGCGTCGCTGCGCGACAAGGACGCGCTCCTCGACCTGCTCGAACGCACGCGCAGCGACTGGGCCGCGCACGTCGACATGGTCAAGCAGGCGTTGCCCGCGGCGCGCAGCAGCGAATGCGCCACGGCAGTGATCGAGCACATGGCCAAGCAGGGCAGCGAGGTGAAGGCCGCAGGGCTGCGTCTGCTGCGCTACGTCGCGACGGACGCGGAGAAGCCGACGATCAAGGTGTTCCTCGGCTCCGAGGAACACGGCATCGTGAAAGAGGCGGTGAACGCGCTGCGCGTCATGCACGGCCAGGAACCTCTCGAGAAGCTCTCGGCGTTCGACGCGATCGGCATGGCGAAGGAG
>CAZEQF010000065.1:0-14269 GCA_964514315.1 uncultured Singulisphaera sp.
CTGCTCCGCCCCCCACGCGCGCGGCGGGGGCCGGGCGCGCGCGCGCCTTCGGGATCTCCTCGGCCGGGCAGCGCATCAGCACGAGGTATGCGTCCTCGAGAGTGCCCGCGACAGCATGGAAGCCGGCTGGCGGCGTGCGCCCTTCGCCGACGAACACACGCACGCGGTTGTTGCGGCCCTCGTCGAGCACAGCGCTGAGCACGCGGTGCGCCTTCGCGAACGCGGGCAAGTCGGCGTCGGCGACATGACCTTCGTGGATCGCGTGCTCGACGGCGCGGCGCGCCGCGGTCGGGGACGTTTCGGCGACGACTTCGCCGGCGCGGATCACGGCGAGGCGCGGGCACAACGTCGCCACGTCGTCGACGATGTGCGTCGACAGCAGCACGACGCGGCCGGCGCTCAGTTCGGACAACAGCCGGTAGAAGCGCTGACGCTCCTCGGGGTCGAGGCCCGCCGTCGGCTCGTCGACGATCAGCACGCGCGGATCGCCGGCGATCGCTTGCGCGAGCCCGAGGCGCTGGCGCATGCCGCCCGAGTAGCCGCCGACCTTGCGCTTCGCCGCGCCGGAGAGATTGACGCGATCCAGCAGCTCGTCGGCGAGCGCACGGCGGCCCTTCGGCCCGTCGACGCCCTTCATCTTGAGCAGGAACTCAAGCATCGCCCGCCCCGTCTGGTCGGGATAGAAGCCGAAGTCTTGCGGCAGGTAGCCCAGGCGCTCGCGCATGTGGCGCGGCTCGGTGACAACGTCGACGCCGTCGAGGATCACCTTGCCCGCAGTCGGCTCGACGAGGCCCGCGACGATGTTCATGAACGTCGACTTGCCGGCGCCGTTCGGCCCGAGCAACCCGAACATGCCGTCGGGGATCTCGAGGTCGACGCCGCGCAACGCGCAGACAGGGCCGGGGTGGATCTTGACGAGTCCTTGGATCGAGAGGCCGCGCGAGTTCGGAGGCGTTGCGTGCATGGTCGTGGGTCGCGTTGAGGGCCACATGCTCGGTGGCCGCGGAGAGGGTGCGGCCTGTGGCCGGACCAGGGGCTGTGTCTTTCCTCCTTTTTGCAACCACAACGACGGCGCGATCGCCCGTCGACAGCCACGTCACGTCGGGCACGACGCGTTTGCAGCGTCTCTGTGCGCCGACGGGACGCGTGCCCGGAGCGCCGACCCGGGAGCCACCCCGAATCGCGCACCATCCCGAACGACCGCCTGCAGACTTCCGTGGCCGACTGCGGCCAACACCCGCAGCGTCAGTCCTTCTTCTCGACCGGCTTGCCGCGCTTCGTCAGCGCCAGCAGGGCCGAGAACGACGACTCGTCGCGGGCATGGCGTTCGAGGACGCGGCGCCAGGCGACGGCGGCGGCGCGGAAGCGGCGGATCGTCGGTTCGTCGGGATCGGCGAGCGGCTCTTCGGGTTCGAGGCCTTCGACGCCGGTGATTTCCGCGAGCAGGCTGTGCAGACGGCATGCCTTGGCGCAGGCGCGGAGGTCGGCGTAGTCGAGTTCTTGCAGCGCGGCAACGGCGGCGACGACGGTCGGGTAGCCGTGGCGGACGAGTTCTTGTTGCGCCGTCGGGTCCGCGAACGGCCCATCGACGAAGCGCGCGAGTTCGTCGGCGAACAGCGCGAGGTCCTTCGGCATGCGCACGCGCATCGGATCGAGCGGCTGCAGACGCTGCATCGGCGCCGAGCTGCGACCCGCGCGATCGACGCCCATCGACAGGCGGCGCACGTCCTCGTGCAACGCGCCCGCTTCGCCGAAGTCCGCGCGCTGCGCAACGGTGTTGCGGCCCGAGCCCTGCAGCATGCGATGCTCGACCGCCTCCGCGAGCGCGGGCGCGGTGCGCTGCAGGCCGACGCCGACGAGCACGGTCGCGAACGTCGCGACGAGCAAGAACGGACGCGACACGAGGCTGCGCTTCCTGCGGCGGCCTGGTGCGGCGGTGTTCGTTTCGACGCGCGCGTGGTGCGGCGGCTCGAGATCTCGTTCGGTCACGATTCCAACACTAGCAAAGTCCGCATCGCTGTCTCTCCCATCAGACCGTGCGCGGATTGCGGAGCGACGGCAACACTTCGAAGCGTCGGCGCGCATTCGATCCGCGATGCATGCACGAGCGCTGCGGCGCGTTCGCACGCAGCAACCACCGCATCCTGCAGCGCGCGCGCCTTCACGCCTTGGGATCGAGGCGAATGAGCCCGAACGGCATCGAGCCGTGCGACGAGTAGCGGAAGATCGTCGCCGAGTACCCGGTCGCATCGAGCACGGCCTTCTTGATGCGCAGCGCTTCGTGCCACACGTGCACGCGCTTGCCGAGCAACACGACGGTCCCGCCGCTGCCTGCGCCGGACACGCGCGCGCCGAACAACGCGCCGGCCTTGTCACGGCGCATTCGCGCTTGTTCGACGATGTAGTCCGTGCGCGCGTGGCCGAGGCCGCACGCGGTGTAGCTGCGATGCGACGCGAACATCAACTCGCCGAGCTCCATGCGGTCGTTGTCGCTGACTCCCCCATGCTGCTGGAGGATCGAACGGAAGCGCTCGACGCGCGCGTTCTCCTCGATCGGATGGCGCGTCGCGGCGCGCACCGGGTAGTGGCGCTGCGGCTGCACCGGCGCGAACAGGTCCGCATGTCCGCCGTAGCGATGCGCGAATTCGGCGCCGAGCATCGACGCGGGCAACTTGTCGTCCCACTGCGTGCGCCACTCGTCCGCGGCGCAGTTGGCGAGGTAGCCGCGCCACGCGTCGCCTTCGCCCCAATGCTGCGAGCCGGAGTCGTGCACGCGGATGCCGCGGAGGTCGAGGAGCATGCGCGCGCCCATCGCGGCGGCTGCGCGCACGTCGCCGTAGCTGCTGTCGGTGACCGCATGCCGCACGCCGCTGTCGATGCCGACGATCTCCATGTCGTCCGGCAGCGCAACGCTGCCTTCGTGCTCGCACGGCTGGCAACGCAACGCCATCAGTTCGTTGGCCTTGCCGCACGCGGCCGTCATCTGGTCCATCACGCCACACGGCGCGAGCGCGATCTCGTTCTCGACGCGTTGGCACAACAGCGCGAGCTCGCGGCCCGTGAGCTCGATGCGGTAGTGCGCGGCGAGCGCGCGCATCGTCGCGACCGTGATCGCGGCAGACGAACTCACGCCCTTGCCTTCCGGCACGTCGCTGCGCAGCAACAACGCGAGGCCGCGTTCGATGCGGAGCCCCTTGGCCTCGGCCAGGATCAGCAACGCGCCGAGCACGTAGCTGGTCCAACGATCGCGCGGATCGGCGCGCAGCAGCATTCCCGCAACCGCGAGGTCGATGCGCCGGTCGCGCAGGCCGAGGTCGCGCATGCCCCACTTCACGAGTTGCGAACGCGTGTCCTCGCGCGTCGGCGACCACACGCAGACGAGCTCGTCGTCGCGATCCTGCACCGCGACGCACGCGGCCTCGGACGTCGGCATCTGCAGGACGAGCGAGCCCGAGTAGTCGGCGATGCCGCCCATCACGTCGATGCGGCCCGGCGCGCGCGCGACCGTGATGTGGCGATCCGGCGCGAAGTAGTCGGGGACCGCGCGGTCGACGAGCTGGAACAGATAGAGGCAGCCGGAGCCTTCGTCGGGCAGCGCGGTCGGAGTGAAGTAGTTCACGAGGGGTCGTAGTGTGCGGCAGGGACGGCGCGAAGTTCGAGCGCCTTCTGCTCGGGAGCCGTATCGGCCAAGAAGTTGCCGCCGCCAATCTCGGGCCCGGCGAGGAACTTGCGCAAGCCCGGCTTGCGCAACGGCGGATGGAACTCGATGTGGAAGCCGAAGCCGTCGCTGCGCGCGCCGTCGGTCGGAGCCTGGTGCAGCGCCATCACGTACGGGAACGGCATGCGCCAGAGGTTGTCGAAGCGAACGATCGTCTCGTGCAACGCGCGCGCGAGCGCCATGCGTTCCGTGTCGTCGAGGTCGGCGATGCTCTGCACGGCGCGCTTCGGGCCCACGAACGTCTCGTAGGCGTAGCGCGCGAACCACGGCAAGAACGAGATCGCATCGGCGTTCTCGACGAGCACGCGGCGGCCGTCCTGCTGCTCGGTGCGCACGACGTCCTCCCACAATGCACGGCCGTGCGCGGCGACGTGGTCGCGGCACGCCTCGCGTTCGCGCGCAATCGTCTCGAACACGAAGTTGGTGGCGTAGACCTGGCCGTGCGGATGCGGGTTCGACACGCCGACCGCCTCGCCGCGGTTCTCGAACATCAGCACGTGCGCGACGTCGTCGCGTCGCGACAGTTCGCGGAACTGCTCCTGCAGGCACGCGAGCACGCGATCCATCGCAGCAACGTCGGCGCGCGCCGGATGCAGGTCGTGGCGCTCGGAGAACGACACGGCACGAGCCACGCCGCTCGCGCGGCTGCTGCGGTAGCCCGCAGGCGGCGGCGCGAGGTCGCGCGGCGCAGCGTCGCCGACGCACGGCTTGTCGTTGTCGAACACGAAGACAGAGCGGTAGTCGGGATTGACGACGCCGGACACGCGCGTGTTGCGCGGGCAGAACGTGCACGACGGATCGTGCTGCGGCAGCCGCGACGCGGGAGCCTCTGCGCGCTCGTGCTCGCCGAGCCAAGGCCGGTCCTGGCGATGCGCCGCGACGACGACCCATTCGCGGCGGAACGGGTGCCAACGCTGCTCCCACACGGGATCGGTCACGTTCGCTCCTCGATCGTGCGCACCGGTCACTCCGACATCGACATCGCAGGCACGACGGCGTCGTCCGGCGACAACGGCCGCTCGACGTCGGCGTCCTCGCGCGCGAAGAACAACGAGGCGACGAGCGCTTCGAGGCCGCGTTCGTCCTTGACGGCGACCATCGCCGTGCGCGCCGCGACCGCATCGTCGTGGTATTGCACGTACTTGATCGCGTGCGTGCGCACCGACGACAGCGCGCGCGCGCCGTAGTGCTCGCGCGCGAGCTCGAGATGGCGCAGCAGCGCGTTGCCGATCGCGCGCGGCGACGGCCGCATCGGCTGCCTGCCTTCGAGCAACGCGCGAACCTGCCCGAACACGAACGGGTTGCCGATGCAACCGCGCGCGACGGTCACGCCGTCGACGCCGGTCTCCTGCAGCATGCGCACCACGTCGAACGCGGAGAACAGGTCGCCGCTGCCGATCACCGTGCGTTCGCCGGCGCGTTGCTTGGCCTTCTTCAAGAACTCCCAGCGGCTCGGGCCGACGTACTTCTGCACGACGGTGCGCGGATGCACGGTGATCGCCTGCACGCCGCGCGCGAACGCGCCTTCGAAGATCTCCCAGAAGTTGCGTTCGCTCGCCTCCGAGTCGTCGTAGCCGCGGCGCATCTTCACCGTGACCGGCGCGTCGCCTTGCACGGCCTGCAGCACCGCGTCGACGAGCGCGAGCGCATCGTCGGGATGCTGCAGCAAGTAGCCGCCGCGACAGCGGCCGAGCACCTTGTTGACCGGGCATCCGAAGTTGATGTCGACGACGTCGAAGCCGGCTTGCACGAGCTTCTTCGCAGCGGCCGCGAACGTCTCCGGCATCGTGCCCATGAGTTGTCCGCCGACGGGATGATCCTGCTCGGGCACGTCGAGGATCAGGCTCTGCAGCTTGCCCTTCCGCAGCACGATCTCGTCGAGCACCACTTCGTGCAGCGCGTAGCTCGCGCCGTGTTCGCGCGCGACGAGGCGCATCGGCAAGTCGGAGTAGCCCGACAAAGCGGCCTGCACCGCGGGCATGCCGACGGGCACGGGACCGATCTGCAACGGGCGAAACGGGACTTGCACGCAGCGCACCAAACCGCTCGCGGGCTGTCGCCGCAAGGCCCGTCGTGATCTGCTGCCGCGATGCCTTCGCGCCCCCAGTCCACGACGATCGCCGTCGACGAGCCGTTCGAGTTGCAGCTCGCGCTGCGCGGCCACGGCTGGATCTGGCTGCAGCCGCACCGATTCGACGAAGAGCGCTGCGAATGGAGCGTGCCGCTGCGCGTCGGTGGCGGCGTGGCGCTGGCGAAGGTGACGCAGAAGAAGAAGGACGCGATCGCGCTGCGGCTGGCCGGAGCACGACGGCTCTCGCTGCGCGACGTCGATGCCGCACGCCGCGCGATCGCGCGCATGCTGCGGCTCGACGAAGACCTGGCTGCGTTCTGGGCGATGTGCGCAAAGACGAAGGAGCTCGCGTGGGTCGCAAAGCGCGGCGGCGGCCGCATGCTGCGATCCGCCGACCTGTTCGAGGACTTCCTGAAGATCCTCTTCACGACCAACTGCACGTGGGCCGCGACGACGTCGATGACGCAGAAGCTCGTCGAGGCGATCGGCGCAGAAGGCCCCGACGGGACGCGCGCGTTCCCGACGGCGCAGGACTGCGAACGCGAGCCCGCGTTCTTCCGCGACGTCGTGCGCGCAGGCTATCGCGCGGACGCGTGCGTCGAGCTCGCGCGCGGGTTCGCGAACGGAGAACTCGGCGACGCGCGCTTCCTCGACGCGGCAGTCGACACCGCGACGATGCGCAAGCGCGTGCTCGCGCTGCGCGGCTTCGGCCCCTACGCGGCGGGGCAAGCGCTGCGCTTGTGCGGCCGCTACGACGACCTCGCGCTCGACTCGTGGTGCCGCGCGGAGGCAGCCGCCAAGCTCACGCGCTCGCGCGCGCCGAGCGACGCGTGGTTCCGTCGCCGCTACGCGCCGTTCGGCAAGTTCGCGGGCATCGCAATGTGGTGCGAGCTGACTGCAGACTGGCACTGACACGAGACCGTCCGCGACATTGCTGCAGCAACGGTGGGACCTCGCGTCCATCGGGCATGACGGACCGCCGTCCCGCGATTACGGCACGGGCGATTCAAAACACCCGAATCGGCCGAAAACGCGCGAGAACACCGTTCCCATGGCGGTTTCGTCGTTGACGGAGCAACGCAGGAGGGGCAGTTTTCCGCACCCCAAAAGGATGGTGCCTTCGACTCAGGCATAGCGACTCCGGACCTCACCGTGAAACGCCACACCAGACTGCGCGCGCTCGCGCTCGCATTGTCGTCGTCGACGGCAATCGCGCAGGCATATCCGCCGCACCAACCGGCGTTCTTGCCTGTGCCGCCAACTCCGCCCGAGAACCCGACGACGCTCGAGCGCGCATTGCTCGGCAAAGCGTTGTTCTGGGACGAGCAACTCTCGTCGACGCGCACGATCGCATGCGGAACGTGCCATCGCCCCAACCACGGCGGCTGCGATCCTCGCGCGGTCGAAGCAGCGCATCCTGGCTTGGATCGCGCGTTCGGCACCGCGGACGATGCGCATGGATCGATCGGCGTGCCGATGCACGCAACGGATGGCGACGTCCGCCCCGACGCAGTGTTCGGCCTGCGCCCGCAGGTCACGCAACGTCGCGCGTTGCCGGTCATCAACGCGGCCTACGAGACCGAGTTGATGTGGGACGGCCGCGCCGGCTCTGTGTTCCACCACCCCGAGACGCAGCAGTTGCTGCTGCCGGAGCACGCGGCGCTCGAAGAGCAGGCGAGCCACTCGCCGATCGATTCGAGCAAGATGGCGCACATGGACCGCACGTGGGAACAGGTCGCGCGCGACCTCGCGTCGCGCAAGCCGCTCGCGCTCGCGTCGGACGTTCCGCAGGACCTCGCCAACTTCGTCGGCAACCGCACCTACGAGCAACTCTTCACCGCGGTCTTCGGCAGCCCCAAGGTCGACGTCGCGCGCGTGGCGATGGCGATCGCCGCCTACCAACGCACGCTGATCTCCGACCAGTCGCAACTCGATCTCGCGCTCGCCGGCATCCGCCAGCTGCCCGAGCCGGCACAACGCGGCCACGCGCTGTTCGAGCGCCACTGCGCGTCGTGCCACACCGACCTCGAGACGCACGAGCACCCCGCGACGAACGACTTCCGCCGCACGGGCCTGCGCCCGATCGGCGAAGACGTGGGCCGCTACGCCGTCACCGCCGACCCCGAGGACCTCGGCAAGTTCAAGGTTCCGAGCCTGCGCAACGTCGCGCTGCGCACGCCCTACATGCACAACGGCGGCATCCCCACGCTGCGCGCGGTGCTCGACTTCTACAACCGCGGCGGCGACCACGGCCCGGGCATCGACCCGCTCGTCACCGCGATCGCCGGCAAGCTGACGGAACAGGACAAGGACGACCTCGTCGTGTTCCTCGAGTCGCTGACGGACCCGCGTGTCGAACAGGGCGAGCCGCCGTTCGACCGTCCGCGCCTTTGGAGCGAAGGCCCCTACGTGCCGACGCGCCTCGGCACGCCGACGTCGGGCAACAGCCGGTTCACGCCGCAAGTGATCGCGCTGTCACCGCCGTTCCACGGCAACCGGCAGTTCACCGTCGCCGCCGAGAACGTGCCGCCGGACGCCGAACACTCGCTGTTCCTCGACTTCGCGCGCCTGCCGACGCAGGGCACGCTGCTCGGCCACCCGAGCTTCCTCGCGCGCTCGCAGATGCGCTACTACGGCTGCGGCAAGACGAAGCGCACCGCCGAAGGCGCTGGCTACGCGTCGAAGGTCCTCGACGTGCCGAACGACCCGTTCTTGATCGGGATGCGCATCTACGGCCAGTGGTTCTTCGAGGATGCCGACGGGCCTTCCGGCCTCGTCTCGTCTGCGACGTTCACGGCCGTCGTCTTCTGACGCACGAGCGGCCGGACGCATCGCCGGCCGCGGGAACTGTCGCCGCAGCGCGGCCGCCGCATCCGCCGCCACGGGATATCCTGTCCGGGGGAACTTGCCGGGAGGTTCGCTGCGTCGGAACCCGGCCTGTTGCCCCCGTGACATGGTGCGTAGGACCAATTGACGTTGCCTCGGTTCCGACGGAACCTAGGGAAGCTGCCCGCGCCCAACAAAACCCCGATGCACATCTCCCTCCGACTCCCCCTGGTTGCCGCCGCCCTTGCTGTCGCGCAGACGGCGAGCGCGCAGGGGCCGACCTTCTTCCCGCCGGTGCCGACGCCCCCGGGCAACCCGACCACGCCGCAGAAGGCGCTGCTCGGCAAGGCGCTGTTCTGGGACGAGCAGCTGTCGTCCGACCGCACCATCGCGTGCGGCACCTGCCACATCTTCGGCCACGGCGGCACGGACCCGCGTTCGACCAATTCGACGCACCCCGGTTCGGACGGAGCCTTCGGCACGGCCGACGACATCCACGGCTCGCCCGGCGTCGTGCGCCAGGACGCGCTCGGCAACCAGACCGGCGACGCGGTGTTCGGCGTGCGCCCGCAGTCCACGAAGCGCCGCGCGCCTTCGGTCATCAACGCGGCCTACGAAAGCCTGCTGTTCTGGGATGGCCGTGCGACGGACGTCTTCACCGACCCGACCACCAGCCTCGTCTCGCTGCCCTACTACGCGGCGCTCGAGAGCCAGATCGCCGGGCCGCCCGTCAGCGACGTCGAGATGAGCCACATGGGCCGCCCGTGGAGCGCCATCGCCACCGACATCGCGCCGCTCGAGCCGCTCGCGTTGGCGGACCAGCTGCCGGCCAACCTCGCTGCGCTCGTCGCGGGCCAGACCTACACGCAACTGTTCGACGCGGTGTTCGGCCCAGGCGGCGTGACCGCGGAACGCATCATCTTCGCGATCGCGGCCTACGAGCGCACGCTCATCGCCGACCAGTCGCCGTTCGACCTGTTCAACGCAGGCCTCGGAACGCTGACCCCGCAAGAGATCGCCGGCCGCAGCGCGTTCATCACGCTCAACTGCAACTTCTGCCACAGCGACGTGGCGGGCTTCACCGCCGATCCGACGCCGAGCTTCTCGAACCCGAGCATCTTCCAACTCGGCCTGCGTCCGAGCGGCGAGGACTCCGGCCGCATCGCGGTCACGGGCAACGCGTGGGATGACGCGAGCTTCAAGACGCCCGGCCTGCGCAACGTCGCACTGCGCGCCCCCTACTTCCACAACGGCAGCGCGGCGAGCCTGACCAACGTCATGGTCACCTACTCGCGCGGCGGCGGCAACTTCCTGCCGGTCGACCCTGCGGTCGCGAACCTCGCAGGCACGATGGGCGCGCTGAGCCCGACGGTCATCCCGGACCTCGTTGCCTTCATGGGCTCGCTGACGGACCCGCGCGTGCAGCTCGGCCAGGCTCCGTTCGACCGCCCGCGCCTCTGGTCGGAGAGCCCGCGCGTCCCGTCGATCTACGGCATCGGAACGGCAGGCACCGGCGGCGCGATCCCCGAAGTGGTCGGCGCGACGCCGTCTTACATCGGCAACAGCAAGTTCGCGGTCGGCCTCGACAAGGCGCTGCCGGGAACGCTCGCGTTCTTCGTGCTCGACTTCGCTCCGGCCCCCGTGCCCTTCCAGGCGCTCGGCCAGAACGTCTACATCGGCTTCACGCCGGCAATGCAGACGTTCTTCCCCGGCCTCACGCAGTCGACGAACGCAGGCTCGGGCTACACCTCGGTGCGCCTGCCGATCCCGAACGACCAGTTCCTCACCGGCCTCGGCCTCTACGGCCAGTGGCTCGTGTTCGACGGCAACGGCCCGAACGGCTTCGCGTCGACCGGCGCGATCTCGACGACGCTGTTCTGAGGTCGGATCGCTCGGACGTCGGATAGGCCGACGTCTTGAGCATCTCGCGCCGCGCCATCGCGCGGCGCCGGCAGTCGCCGATCGGACGAACCTCCGGTCGGCTCGACGCCAAACGACCCGGCCGCCTGCTCAGTCGGTCTCGACGGTGACCAGCACGCGCTGCACGTCGACGGCGCGCGGCGCCTCCAGGATGCGCGCCGCGATGCGGCGGCACTCTTCGGCCGAGTAGCGACGCAGCACCTTGAGCAGCTTGCGCAACCGCACGGGCGCGATCGAGAAGCGACGGAAGCCGGCGCCGACGTAGAACGGCATTCGCTGCGGATCCGCGGCGCTCTCGCCGAACAGGATCACGTCCTTCTCCAGGCGGTCCGCTTCCTTGGCGATGCGGGACAACGTCTCGAACACCGCGGGATGCGCGAGTTCGTGGTATTCGCGCACCGCCGAGTTGTCGCGATCCGCCGCGAGCAAGTAGGCCTGCAGGTCGTCGATCGCGAGCACGAGGAAGTCCGACTCGACCGCGAGCGCGCCGATGCTCAACGCGGCGACGGGCACTTCGACGATGGGCGCCAGCGCGAGGCTGTTGGCGACCGGCGTCTTCTGCTTGCGCAGCGCCAGGCGTTCTTCGATCAGGATCGCCTTGACGCGCTGCAGGTCCATCACGCTCGTGACGAACGGGACGAGCACGCCGACACCTTCGGCATCTGCCGCCGCGCGCAGGATCGCGCGCAACTGCAGACGCAGGATGTCCTGGTTGGCGAGCAAGCCGCGCACGCCGCGGCGACCCATCGCCGGGTTGCGTTCGGGGTCCTTCGCGTCCGGCGCGAACGAGCCCGCCGCGACGTCCAGCAGACGGAAGTTCACGGGCTTGCCGCGGTGCGCCTCGAGAACCTGTTGGTACTGCGCGACGAGTTCGTCTTCGGTCGGCCGACGACGATCCGCGAGGAACGCCAGCTCCGTGCGGAACACGCCGATGCCGGCGAGCCCGAACGTGCGGCTCATCTCCGACTCGCCGAGGCTGCCGCAGCTGCCGAGGATCTCGATCTCGGTGCCGTCGCGCGTCTCGTGGCGAGCCGCGACCTCGGGGGCCTGCTTCGGGTGCGACTTCCACGCCTGCGCGCGTTCGGCGAACTGGCCGAGCTCCGCCTCGGTCGCGTCGACGCGCAGTTCTGCGCGGTCGGCGTCGACGACGACCACGCTGCCCTCGCGCAACACGCGCGGAAGGCCGCGGATGCCCGTGATCGTCGGGATGCCCATGCCGCGCGCGAGGATCGCCGCGTGCGAGCTCATGCCGCCTTCTTCGGCGACGATGCCGTCGACGCCTTCGGCCTGCAGGTTGAACATGTCCGCGGTCGTGAGCTTGCGCGCCGCGAGGATGTAGCGACCCGCCGGGACCGCCCGCGCCGAGGTCTCGCCGCCGGCGAGGTTGCGCAGCACGCGCGTCGCGACGTCGCGCAAATCGCTCGCGCGCCGGCGCAGGATCTCGTTCTCGACGAGCTGGAAGATGCGGTCGTACTTCGCGTAGACGGTCTTCACGGCCGCTCGCACCGAGAGCCGCTCTTGCACGATCTGCTGCTCGATCTCGGCGTGGAACGTGGGATCGCCGAGGTAGGCGATCTGCGCGTCGAAGATGCGCAACTCCGCTTCGCCGAGCTGGCCTTGCTGCTTGCTGCGGATCTCCTCGATCTGCGCGCGGCTGAGGCGAACCGAGGCGCGCAGGCGCTCGAGCTCCGCATCGACCTGGTCGGCAGCGACGCGCGTGACGCCGATCTCGTCGTCGTCGTATCCGCGCAAGTGCACAGGCCCGACAGCGATGCCGGGCGAAACGGACTCGCCGCGTAGCGTGTTCACAGCTGCACCTCGCGGAGGAACGTTGGGGTCTGCGTCATGTTCGAGACGGGCATCGGCGACGGGCCGCAGAGGATGGCGCAGCGGCATCGCCGTCGCCAGCGAAAGGACGCTGAACGGCGCCGCGCGCATCGCCACCGCGCAGCGCCGAGGCTGTGGCGCGATGCGTGGCTCGCGGTGTAACCTCCGCGCCCCTTGGCGGGCCCGGCGGACCCGGCGCCGCGCCGACCCGCGACCCAACGCACCGTGCCGCAGGACATCCACCCGACCGCCGTCGTAGCGCCCACCGCCGTCCTCGGAGAAGACGTCGCGATCGGGCCTTACTCGATCGTGGGTCCGATGGTCCGGCTCGGCGATCGCTGCCGGTTGCATTCGCATGTGATCGTCGACGGCGACACGCACCTCGGGCCCGACTGCGAGGTGTTCCCGCACGCGGTGCTCGGCACCACGCCGCAGGACAAGAAGCTGCGTCCGGGCGAAGCCGGCGGCCGCCTTCGCATCGGCAGCAACAACCGCATCCGCGAACACACCACGATCCACGGCGGCACGTCGTTCGGCGGCGGCCAGACGCAGATCGGCGACCACAACATGCTGCTCGTCGGCTGCCACATCGGGCACGACGCGACCGTCGGCAACCACGTCGTGTTCACGAACGGCGCGATGGCCGCGGGCCACACCCACATCGGCGACCGGGCGATCCTCGGCGCGATGGTCGGCATCCACCAGTTCGCGCGCGTCGGCGAGCTCGCGATGGTCGGCGCAGGAGCGATGGTGTCGCACGACGCGCCGCCGTTCTCGATGGTGCAAGGCGATCGCGCGCGGCTCGTCGGCGTCAACGTCGTCGGCCTGCAGCGCAACGGCTACACCGCGGAGCAGAAGGGCCAGATCAAGCGCGTGTTCCGCCTGCTGTTCTGGCGATCGGGCACGCTCCAACAACGAATCGACGCCGCGCGCAACACAGCGATCGGCGAAGAGCCCGCATGCCGCAAGGTGCTGGACTTCGTGCAGACGAGCCAGCGCGGCGTCTGTTCGCCTCGCGGCGGACGACGCACCGAAGGCGGCGACATCCGCGACGGCGCGCCTCGAACGGCGCCCAGCCGGAACCCCGGAGACGAGAATGCTGAAGACCGTTGAGGGGCGGGCGCAGGCTGCGAGCCTGCCCGCCTTCCTGGCCACGATCGGCCTCGTGCTCGGCGCCGCGGACGTCGTGGGCCAAGAGCCCGTCGACTTCCGCGCCAAGGACGGCACGCGCTTCGTGCTGATCCCGACGCCGGGAGCCCCGCTGGTCCACTGGTCCGTCGCGACGCCGATCGGCGCCGCGGTCGACCCCGCGGATGCGCCGGGACTCGCGGAAGCAGCAGCCCTCGCGTCGATGCGTGGCACGTGGAGCTTCGGCAGCCTGGATGCCGCGCGCGAGCGCGACACGCTCGCAGAACTCGACGCGCTCGAGGCCGAACTGCGCGGCGCGCCGAAGGTCACGGCCGCCGAACTCGAGGCCAAGCGCGCTCGCGCAAGCGAACTGCGCGCGCTCGCGACGAAGCTGTGCGACGCCTCCGCATTCCGCCGCGTGCTCGCCGCAGCGCCCGCCAGCGGCGTGGGCATCCGCTCCACGGCGAACGCTTCGATCCTCTCACTGCGCACGACGCCGCTCGCGTTGCCGCAGGTCGCGAAACTGCTCGTCGACCGCCGCGAACGCCAGACGCTGCGAAACCTCGATGCAGACCTCGACGCAGTGCAACGCGGCGCCGCCGCAGCATGGGACGCGGACCCGCTCTCGCCGCTGCGTTCGGAGATGCTCGCGCTCGCGTTCGCAGGCCACCCCATCGCGCGCGCCGGCGAACGGCCGCAGCCCGCTCCGGCCCGTCGTGACGCAGCGCTCGCGACGGGGGCACGGAGCCAGCACCCGCAGAACACGGTGCATGTGCTGA
>CAZEQF010000066.1:0-7075 GCA_964514315.1 uncultured Singulisphaera sp.
GCGAGGTCCTCGATCATCTTGAAGTGCTGCGGCTCCTTGAGGCCGCGGCCGCCGGCGACGACGACCTTCGCTTCCTGCAGCGGCACCTTGTCGGATGCAGCGGCGATCAGTTCCTTGACGACGGAGAGCAGGCTGCCTGCGTCCACAGCGGCCTTTTCGACCGCGGCGCCCGAGCCCGAAGCGGGCTGGAAGTTGTTGGGGCGCAGCGTGGCGAGGAACGGCTTCTTGTTGGCCTGCACGTTGAGCAGCGCCTTGCCGGCGAACACCGGCTTCTGCGCCGTGAACGTGCCGCCGTTGCAGCCGACCGCGACCACGTCGGTGACGAGGCCCGCGTCGAGGTGCGCGGCGACGCGCGGCAGCAGGTCCTTGCCCATCGCGGTGTGCGCCATCAGGACGGCGGCCGCGCCGTGCTGCTTGCAGCGCTCGGTGACGATGCGCGCGTAGGCGTCGCCCGAGAAGTTGGCGAGGCTCGGCGAGTCGACGAGCACGACCTGGTGCGCGCCGCTGTTCGCGAGTTCTTGGCCGGCTGCATCGAGCCCGCTGCCGAGCGCGATGGCGATGACCTTGCCGCCCGTGCTGGCTGCGAGCTGCAGGCCAGCGGCGACTGCTTCGAGCGACGGGCGCTTGAGCTTGCCCGCGCGGACTTCGGCGACGACGACGATGTTGCTCATGATGTGTGCTCCGCTCGGGATCAGAGGACCTTGGCTTCGTTGCGCAGCGCGGCGACGAGCGCCGAGACGGCGTCGACGCTGGTGCCGAGGATCTTGCCTGCGGCGCGCGGCTTGGGCAGTTCGAGCGACGTGACCGACATCGCTGCCTCGGGCAGCTGCGCGGGCGTCTCGGTGTAGGGCTTCTTCTTCGCCGCCATGATGCCCTTCAGGTTGGCGTAGCGCGGCTCGTTGAGGCCCTTGTTGCAGCTCAGCACCGCGGGCGTCTTGCACGTCAGCACTTCGCGCGCGCCTTCGATGTCGCGCTCCGCGGTGAACGTGCCGTTCTCCAGCGTGAGCTTGGCGACCTCGGTCACGCAGCCGAAGCCCAGCATCGCCGCGAGGCGCGAGGGCAGCTGGTTGTTGTCCGCGTCGACGGCCTGCTTGCCGCAGAGCACGAGGTCGCACTTGACCGTCTTGATCCACGCCGCGAGCGCCTGCGCGCACGCCCAGCTGTCGACGACCCACTGGTCCGTCGCGAGCAGGACCGCCTGGTCGGCGCCGCGCGCGAGCGCGTCGCGCAGCTCCTTCTCCGCCGCCTTCGGGCCGAGCGTGACGACCGTCACCGAACCGGCATTGAGCTGCTCCTTGATGCGCAGCGCCTGTTCGAGGGCGAACTCGTCGTAGGCGTTCAGTTCGAACTTCACGCCGGTGGTGTCGAAGGACTTGCCGTCGGCGGCGATCTTGATCGCCGTGTCCGTGGCCGGGACGCGCTTGACGCAGACTACGATGTCCATGCTCGTTGCGTGGGGAAGGGGGCTTGTCGGCCGGGTTGGCCGAGTTTTGGGGCGAGGAGTCTAGCGGCTCCGTCAGTCCCGGCAGGCGTGCTTTTTGGCCGGGCGCGAAGGGGCGCGCGTGCGCTGCCGCTGGGTGTGCGCGTTCGACCGCAACCTCAGAAGTGGATGCGGGCCAGAGGCTTCGGCTTCCCGTAGCGGTTGCTTCGCTGCCGGGACGAAGCCGCGATCGACGGGTCCGCGAACTGTGGGAGGCCCGAACGCGACCGGCCGCCGCGTCGCGCGACTCCTTTGCCCTTAGCTACACCGAGTCCAACCCGTCCACGAACACCGCCGCCGCGACTTCGTCGGTCAGCGCGGCGACCATCGGGCCGGCGACCGTCGCGACCTCGATGCACGCGGGGCCGAGTTCGCGCACGAGCGCCTTTCGATACGGCGGGACGATGGCGATGGCCTGCGGTTGGCCTGCGAGGTCGAGCGCGCGCGGCAGCAATGCGGCGACGTCGTGGTCCGAGCCGCCGAACTCGTGCCACCAGCCGTGCAGGTCGGCGCCCTTGCCGGTGCAGGCATAGGCAACGACTGCGCCGTCGCGCTCGAGCACATAGGTCGAGAGGCCGGGCGTCGTCAGCAGCGCCGACATCGCGCGCGCCGAACGCTCGAGCCGCAGCGGCTTCTGTTCGTGCAGTGCGCAGAGCCGTGCGTGGTCGCGGATCGTCGCTTCGCGCACGACGTCACCGGCGAGCGCGGTGCCGTTGGACTCGACGACGCAACACGTCTCGTCGGCGCCGGGGCGGAAGCCGCAGCGCGCATAGAGGCCTTGTTCTTCGGCCCACAGAAGCGCGAACGAAGCGCCGAGCTGTTTGCACGCATCGAGGCTCGCGCGCACGACGCGCTGCGCGAAGCCCTGGCCGCGGAACTCGGGATCGGTCGCGACCGAGCCGAGCATCGCGACGCGGCGCGGACCGTCGTCGGTGTGCGCGCGCGCGATGCGGAACGCGCAGTGGCTGATGAGACGATCGCCGTCGAACAATGCGCAGAACCTGCCGTCGCCGTCGCTGCGGTACAGCTGCGGCCACGTGTGCTGCGCGCCGTAGAACGCGCCCGGCAGCAGCCATTCGTCGATCTGCTCCAGGTGCGGCGTGATCGCCGCGCGGTCGCAGAAGCGGAGTTCCGGCGCGGCGATCAGGCTCACGGCAGCCTCGTCTTGAATGCGTCCTCGAGCGCGCGGCGCAGGTCCATCGCCTGCTGGAAGCCGGAGTCGGCGTCTTCGATCGCGCGCTTCAACGACTCGGCGTCGTCGACGGGCTCGGGTTCTGCGTGTTCTTGCGCGAGGTTCTCGAGCGACTCGAGCAAGCGACGGAACGCGGGCGACGACTCGCGCGGCGACGGCGTCGCGGTGGGTTGCGCGACGTTGCCGACTTGCGTTGTCGTGTTGAGGGGATTGGTCGGAAGGGTCATGGGGTCCCGATCACAAGAAGTTCTGCAGGCTCGTCTGGATCACGCGCGAGCCCATCTGCAATGCGGCCTGGTAGGCGATGTCCTGGCGTTGCAGCGCGAGGATGGCTTCGGCCATGTCGGTGTCCTGGATGTCCGACAGGGACTTCTCGCGCGACACGCGCAGGCCGCTCACGCGGTTGTCGAGCGCTTGCATGCTCGCGGAGCGGAAGCCGAGCTCGGAGAGGCCGTCGAGCACGGAGTCGTGCGCCGAGTCGATCTCCGACAGCAGCGCCGACGCGCGCTGGCGCACGGTCTCGTCGCTGACGTTGTTGCTGTTCTGCATGATGTCGCGCAGCGAGATCAGCAGCGTGAACGCATCGAACGTGCCGCCGTGCTCGATCTCGTCGGTGCCGATGCGCGCGAGCCCGGTCACGTCGATGTGTACCGTGCTGCCGTTGTTGGCATCGCGCACGCCGACCGCGGTCGCGGAGAAGTCCGAGACCTCGATCGAGCTCGCGCCGCCGTCGACGCTGAGCGCGGCCTTTGCCGTGAACGTGCCCGTCGCGGGCGTCGGCGCCGCAGTGACCGACAGGTTGAGCGTGCGGCCGTCCGACGTGACGAAGTCCTGGTTGCTCGCGGGGATCGCGATCGCCGGACCGCCGCCGATGCTGAGCGACGGCGGCGCAGCGGTGTAGGCGTAGGACACTTCGCCGACGAGGTTGGTGTCGCCGTTGCCGGCCGTGATGCCCGTCGGCGCGTCGGTGTGCAGCCCAGCGAACGTCACCGACAGCGTCTGGAAGCCCACTGCAGTGTCGCCGTATCCCGTCGCGCGCGCGCCCGTGCCGCCGGTCAACGTCGCGCCGGAGCGTTCGCGCGTCATGAAGATCGAGTCGCCCGCGAGGTTGATGCCCGTCTGCACGCCGGGAGCCACCTCGATGTCGAGGCGCTCGCGGTTGCCGTTGTAGACGACGCGTGTGCCGGACGCGGTCTCCTCGATCGCGAACGGCGGCGTGCCGCTCTCGGTGCCGCCGAACAGGAAGCGTTCGCCGCGGCGCGAGTTGCCGATGCCGACGAGTTGCTGCAGCAGCTGGTCCATCTCGGCGCCGATGCTCGCGCGGTCGCCTTGCGCGAACGTGCCGTTGCTCGCCTGCATCGTGAGCTCGCGCACGCGCTGCATGACCGACGACGCGTCCTCGAGCGCGGCCGCGCCGGTGTCGAGCGACTCGCGCGCGAGCGCGACGTTGTCCGACATCTGCGCGAGGTTCTTGAGGTCGCTCTGCATCGGCAGCAGGCGCAACGCTGCGATCGGGTCGTCGGACGGCAGCTCGATGCGCTTGCCGCTCGCGACTTGCTGTTGCAGGCCCGTGTACTTCGTCAAGCTGCGCTGGATGTCGCCGAGCGCGCGCTGGAACAAGTGCCCTTGCGTGATGCGCATCTTCATCACCTCCCCAGGTTGATCAGAGTGTCGGTGAGCTCTTGCACGGTCGACAAGAACCGCGCGGCCGCGTCGAACGACTGCTGGAACCGGACCATGTCGAGCATCTCCTCGTCGAGGTTGACGCCGCTCACGGACTCGCGTTCGGCTTCGAGTCGTTGCAGCAAGAGGTCCTGCGCCGAAAGCGTGTCTTCCGCGCCCGCGGTCTCGAAGCCCACGTCGCCGACGACGTCGGCCCAGAAGTCCTCGATCGTGTTCGCTTCGAGGTCGTCGACTTCGGAGCTGCGAAGGTCGAGCAGGCGAACGAGGTTGCCCGCGTCGCCCGATGCGCCGCCGATGCCGGCCGCGAGCGCGTCGACGTTGGCGCGCAGGTCTTCGCTGACCGAGATGTCCGCCGCGCTGCTGCCGTGGAAGAACGAGTTGATGCCGAGGGCGACGAGCACGTCGCTCGTGTCGCTGTCCGCGAGCACGTCGAGCGAGAACGCCTGGCCGGTGCTCTGCGACACGGCGCCGGGGCCGAACGAGATCTTCACGCCGTTGCCGACTTCGAGGTCGGTGCCGGGCTCGTAGCCTTGGCCGACGTCGAGCGTCGCGACGAGCGCGCCGGCTCGGTCGTAGACGGACACCATGAGGTTCGGCGTCACGCCGATCTGGCCGTCGCCCGATGCGTAGAACGTGTAGGCGTCGTTCTCCGCGCCGGTGAACGCGCCGCTGACGCGCACGTCGACTGCGTTCTCCTGGCCGAAGACCGTGGTGGTCGGCAGGCCGAGCGCAGCGATCGCGGTGCCTGCGCCGACGTTGGCGAAGCCGAGTTGCGCCGTTGCGCCGCTCTGCGCGCTCGTGATGACGAGGCGGCCGTTCACGTTCGAGGCCGTGCCGTTGCCGGCGAGGTCCGCGTTGATCGCAGCGACCAGTTCGTCCGTCGTCGCTGCGGCCGGGTTCGCGAAGTCCGCGAGGTCGAGCGTGACGTTCGTCGACTGCGAAGCAGCGGTGGTGCCCGTCTGCACCGTGAACGAGACGGGGAACGTCTGCGTCGAGAGGTCGTAGGGGCCGGTGCTCGAACTGCCGACGCTCGGCTTGTCGCCGCCGAATGTGCCTGCGACGTTCGGGTTGGGGTCGAGGCGCGGCGAGAAGTCGAAGCCGTAGCCAGCGTCCGCGGCGATGCGCAGCTTGCCCGTCGGATCGACGCTCGCGCTGAGGTTGTCGATCTGGTCGAGGCGCCACGCGACATCGCTGAGGTTGAGCTGCGTCGGGTCGATGTCGATGCGCGAGCGAGTCATGCGGCCCGTCGCGCGGTCGGTGACCGACACGTAGAGCGAGCCGTTCTGCACGTCGAACGGCAAGCCGCTCTGCGACAGCAGTTCGTCGCCGCGCACGCCGTCGCCGTCGCCGTCGACCGGAGCCGACGTCGAGGTCAGCGTCTGGAACGGGCCCGACGCGGGCATGCCGGTCGAGTGGCGGCGGTTGGTCTCGAGGATCAGGCTGCGCGCGAGCTGGTCGATGCGCGAGCCGTAGCCCGGCAAGCCCTGTTGCTCGTTGCGCAACAGCGCGGCGATGCGGCCTTCGCGCGGTTCGATCGCGGTGCTCGTCCCGCTGACGAGCACGCGCGTCGCGCCGGCGGCGGACTTGCCGACGCCGAGTTCGGTCGAGCGCGCGCCGGCGACGAGCAGGCGGCCGCCGACCAACAGGTCGAGCGAACCGGTGCCGCGCTCGATCGCGCTCACGTCGACGAGTTCGGACAACTGGCGAACCTGCTCCGCGCGCGCGTCGCGCAGGTCGTTGGCCTGCGTGCCGTTCGCTTCGACGGCGATGATCTGCGCGTTGAGGTCGGCGACGTTGGACGCGAGCTGGTTGGTCTTGGAGACGAGGCCGCGCACTTCGTCGAACGTGCCGCCCGCGAGTTCGCCGAGGCGCTGCGACAGCAGGTTGAAGTTCTGCGCGAGCGTGTTGGCCGACTGGACCACGCCGCCGCGAAGCGAACGTTCGCCGGGGTCGGTCTGGAGACGGCCGAGCGCGCCGAAGAGATCGGAGAGTCCGCCGCTCAGGCCGCCGTTCGGCTCGTTGAGCAGGCTCTCGAGCTCGCTCATGCGCGAGTAGTCGACCTGCGCTGCGGAGACGAGGCCGTTCTGCATGCGCACGCGACGTTCGAGTCCGTCGTCGACGAGGCGCGTGATGCCCGAGACGTCGACGCCCATGCCGATCTGCATGCCGCGGCCGATCGTCATCGGCATGGCCGAGGACAGTTCGACGCGCTGGCGCGAGTAGCCGGGCGTGTTCGCGTTGGCGACGTTGTTGCCGGCGGTCTGCATGCCGAGACGCGCGGCGGTCAGCGCGCGCAGTCCAGCTCCGAGTCCGAATCCCAAGCTCATCGTTCCGTCCTCCTCAGATCCGTCCGTCCACGAGTGTGCCGGGCGCGGTGCCGGTGCGGGGCAACGCCGCAGCGAGGCGGCGCGCGTTGCGGTCGTACGAGCCGACGTCGTCGCGCTGCTGCGCGGCGGCGAGGCCAGCGCTCTCGACGAGCGCTTCTTGTGCGTGCTTGCTGAAGCGAAGCAGCCGTTCGCCGAGCGCGAGCTCGCGGCGGACCGCCTTGCCTGCTGCGGCTGCGCGGTCCGCGGCCTTGCGCAGACGCGAAGCAGCGGCCGTCGACAGCAGCACACCCGCTTCTGCCTGCACGCAGACAATCGATCTGCACGGGCACACGGTAATACCGGGGCTCATCGACAACCACAACCACATCGTGCTGCTCGGCCTGAGACCAGGAC
>CAZEQF010000066.1:7085-14248 GCA_964514315.1 uncultured Singulisphaera sp.
TGCGGCTGCGCGGTCCGCGGCCTTGCGCAGGCGCGAAGCAGCGGCCGTCGGCAGCAGCGCGCAGAGGTCGCGTGCGTGGATGCGGCGTGCGCCCGCGGCGGAGACGCGCGCGGGGAACAGCGGCTCGGCCTGCGCGATCAGTTCGCGTTGCACGGCCTCTTCGGCCTCGAGCTTCTGCGCGAGGTCCGCGAGCGAATGCGCCGGTTCGGCGATCACGCTGGCGCGCGACGAGATCCAGTTCGTGCGGCGTTCGCGCAGGCCTTCGGCCATGCGCTGCAGCAGCGTGAACGAGGCCTCCAACGACGACGAGAGCCGGTTGGCGAGATCAACGGGTTGCATCGATGCCTCCTTCGAGTCGCACAGGCATGCGCGGCGCAGCGAGCTTCGTGACGTCGACTTCGTCGAGCGCCTTGTCGCCGAGCGTCTTCCTGCCGCGCTTCACGCGGTCGAACTCTTCCATCAACGCGTCGGCGACGCCGATGCGACCGTGCTCGGAGACGTCCTTCGCGACGTGCTCGTCGAACCAGTCCGTGTAGGTGTCGGCGCCGGGCTCGGAGCCGAACATGCCGCCTTCCTCGCCGCCCATCTTGGAGGTCGAACGCAGCGACGAGACGAGCTGGCGGACGAGCATCTGCTCGAACTGCTGCGCCGTCTCGAGCGCCTTCTTGCGGTCCTGTTCGCCTTCCGGCTGCGCGGACAGCGTCTTCGTGTGCAATGCGTGGATCGCGTCCATCACCGCACCTCCAGCTGCGCGTGCAGGTAGCCGCCGTCGTCGAGCGCCTGGAACACCGAGACGAGCTGCTGCGGCGTGAGGCCGAGCGCGCGCAGGTTCTGAAGCAGTTCGGCGACGGTCGCTCCGCCGGCCACCGGCTTGAGGTCGGTGCTCTGCGTGTCGACCTGGATGCGCGTGCGCGACACGCGGTCCGTCGTGCCGGTCGAGAGCGGGCCGGGCTGCGACACTTCTTCCTCGTCGACGATCGAGATCGTGAGGTCGGTGAGGCCGACGACGCACGGGCTGATGAGCACGCCTTCGCCGGCGAGCACGGTGCCCGTGGACTGGTCCACGACGATCTTCGCGAGGTTCTCGACTGCGACGCGCACATCACCGATGCGTTCGATGATCTCCATCGCATTAGCGGCCGTGCGCGCCTTCTGCGGCATGCGGATGCGCACGAGCGTCGGATCGACTGCGCCGACCTGCACGTCCAAGTCGGCGAGCGCAGACTTGATGCCGCGCGCGATCGACATCGCGTTGAACGTGCTCGGGTTGGCGACTTGCAGTTCGAGGTCGCCCGCTTCGGAGAAGTAGGACGACTTGACGTCGCGGATCACGAGGCCGCCGTTGTTGATCCAGCCCGTCGTGCTGAAGTTCTTCTGCACGCTGGCCGCGCTGCCTTGCGCCGTGAAGCCGCCGACCGTCACCGCTCCTTGCGCGACGACGTGCGTCAGGCCGTCGACGCCGCGCAGTTCTGCGCGCACGAGCTGGCCGTTGCGCAGCGACGTCGCGTCGCCGATCACCTGGGCCTTCACGTCGATAGGCATGCCTTCCTTGGCGAAGGCGGGCAGCGAGCACGTCAGCGAGACGAGCGCGATGTTGCCGCCCGTGACGTCGGCGATCGTGAAGTTGAGGTTCTGGTCGCGGATCAGGTTGAGCAGCGCCTGGCGCGTGCCGCGATCGCTCGAGCCCGTTCCCTGAAGGCCCGTGACGATGCCGACGCCGACGAGCATGTGCGGCATGCTGTTGTGCAGGCGCGTGATGTCGCGAATGCGCGGCATCACCGGGCCGGGTTGGACCACGGGGTCGACGGCGCTCGACAGCGGCGGCTGCGAGATCGTCTCGATCGGCATCGGCGACGGCAGCGGCTGCGGCGTCGGCGTCGTGGTGACCGGCACGCCGATCGGCAGCGGGATCACGGGCGCGACGGGTCCTTGCGACACGACGCAGGTCGTGGCGAAGAACGCAGCGCTGAGGAAGTGGTGGATGCGCATGGTCGCGTGCTCCTCAGAACGGCCAAGCCGCCCAGATCAACGTGTCGAACAGTTGCCCGATCGGGCCCTTCGTCACCTGCCGCGTGCCGGCGCCTTCGCCGGTGATTGCGATGCGCGCATCGGCGACCTGCTGGCTGCCGACGGTGTTGTTCACCGTGACGTCGAGTGCGCGGACGATGCCGCTGATGCGCAGCGTCTTCTGCTCGTCGTTGACGGTGACGGTGCGTTGGCCGGCGACGACGAGGTTTCCGTTGGGCTGCACGTCGACGACCATCACGGCGATCGAGGCGCGGACGTCGGAGCCCGAGTTCTGCTTCGACTCGCCGTTGAAGTCCTGTTCCTTCGTGACGCTGACGTTCGGCAGCGTGCCGTTGTTGAACGCGTTGTCGTCGAGCGTGAACGACTCCAGGCGCGCCGCGAGCGACGAGTCCTGGCGACGCTCGGTCTTGTCCTCGTTGCGCACGCTGTGCTGCTCTTGGATCGCGATCGTCAGCACGTCGCCGACGGCGCGCGCACGCTGGTCCGCGACCGCGCCGATCTTGGCGCCGGCGCGCACGTAGGGGTTCTGCGCAACGAGCGGAGCCGCCGTGAGGCAGGCGATCGCGGCGAAGACGAGTCGGATGGAGTTGGTGTTCATGGCGCTCCTCGTTCTCAGTTGCGGACGACGACCGTGCCGCTCGCTTCGGCGACGCCGGTCAGTTGCGCGCGCGACGACGCGCTGGTGACGGTCACGCTCTCGCCGCGGCCCGCGTCGTTGTTGGCGATGCCGCGTGTCTCGATCTTCACCCGGCCCTTGGTGAGCACGACGGTGACGATGTCGCCGCGGTGCACGATCGCGGGCTGGCCGACGTCGGTCAGCATCACGAGCTGGTTGGGCTGCAGGCTTCGCTTGCAGATGAGGCCGTGGGCTTGTTCCAGCGACGTGAGGTAGAGGCCCGTCGTCTGCGACACGCGCTCGCGCGAGACGACGCAGTTCTCGGGGCCGATCGGAACGCCGGCGCCGATCGACTGGCTCGCCTTCAGCACCGAGTGGAAGCGCGTCAGCTTCCATTGCACGGGCACGGTCTTGGCGACTTCGCCGTCGACGAGCACGTCGACGTCGACCACTGCGGATGCCGGGTTGGTCGTGCCGCCGCGGACGCGCGCGCGCAGTTCCTGGCTCTTGCGGCCCGGCTGCACTTGCTGGATGCGGATCGTCGTTGCGAGCTCGACTTCGACGTCGCCGCCTTCTTGCAGCAGCACTGCGTCGAGCACGGTCTTGGCGGCGTCGACGAACTCGGCCTGGCCGATCGCGACGACCATCGATTGCACGGTGGACTCGACTGCGCCGCGGATCTTGAACGAAGCCGGCGAGTAGCCGTTCGCGACGAGCGCCTGCAAGAACTCGTGGCGAGTGAAGGTGCGCACGACGCCCGGCATCGGCGCCTGGCCGAGCTTGATCGCGCCGACCAGCTGCGCGTCCTCGCCGGCCGGAGTGATCTCCGCGAGGTCGGCGAGGCGCAGGTCGAGTCCGCGCACGAGCGCGTTGGCTCGCAGCTCGATTTCGAATGCAGCGGCCTTCGGCGCGGGCTCGCCTTGTGGGGCGGGATCCTGCGCGAACGCGAGCAGCAGCGCGGCGGTTGCGATGGCGAACATGGTTTCCTTCTTCCTTCGTTCTGCGTTGGGTGTCGTTCACGGCGCATGCGCGGCGGGGGCCGCGTGCGCGCCGTTCGTCAGCGGACGATGTTGGTCGCCGTCGACAGCATCTGGTCGCTTGCCTGGATCGCGCGGCTGTTCACCTCGTAGGCGCGTTGCGCGACGATCAGGTTCACGAGTTCGTTGACGATCTGGACGTTGCTTCGCTCGAGGAAGCCCTGGCGCAGCTGGCCGATGCCGCTGGTGCCAGGCGTCGAGGTCTGCGGCGCGCCCGAGGCTTCGGTCTGTCGCGCGACGTTGCCGCCGACGGACAGGAGGCCCGACGGATTGATGAAGCGGTGCAGCGTGAGCTGGCCGACCTGCGTCGCTGTGTCCGGGCTGCTGGCCGTCGTGACCATGACGCGGCCCGATGCGTCGATCGCGATGCCTTGCGTGTCGTTCGGCACCTGGACGTCGGGCAGCAGGATGTTGCCCGAGCCCGTGACGAGCTTGCCTTCGGCGTTGATCTGGAACGATCCGTCGCGCGTGTAGCCAGTGCCGCCGTCCGGCAGACGCACCGCGAAGAAGCCTTCGCCGTCGATCGCGAGGTCGAGCTGACGGTCGGTCGGCTCGAGCATGCCCGCGCTGTACATCTTGGTCGTGCCCGACAGGCGCGTGCCCGAGCCGATCTGCGTGCCGGTCGGCACGGCGACGTTGTCGGTGCCGCGCGCGAGGCCCGGCGCCTGCGGCGTGACGTAGAGCAGGTCCTCGAACGCGGCCTGCGACTTCTTGAAGCCAGCCGTGTTCACGTTCGCGATGTTGTTCGCGATCATGTCCACGTTGGTCTGCTGGGCCTTCATGCCCGTAGCGGTGGTGTAGAGGCTCTTGAGCATGGTGATTACCGGTTGATGTTGGCCACGAGTTGGTCCTGCATGCGACCGACGCTCGTCAACGCCTTCTGCGTCGCCGAGAAGCTGCGCTGCACGACGATCATCTGGACGAGTTCCTGCAGCGAGTCGACGTTGCTGCCCTCTTGGTAGCCCTGCTGCACGCCGTCGCCGGCGAGCTCGAGCTGTTGGTTCGCGAGGTCCTCGAACTTGCCTGCGCCCGCGGGGCGCAGCGCCTGCATGTCGCGCACGCGGAACACGCCGAGCGGGCCCCAAGCCTGTCCGGTCGTCGGGTCCGTCACCTGTCCGTTCGGCGACACGGAGATCGACGAAGGCGCAGAGTCGCCGGAGCCGACCTGGATCGGAGTGCCGGTCTGGTCGAGGTAGCGCATGCCTTCGCGCGTGACGAGCATGCCTTGCGGGTCGATCTGCAGGCTGCCGTCGCGCGTGAGGAACGTGCGGCCGTTCGGGTCCTGGACGCGGAGCCACGTGCCTTGCGACAACGCGATCTCCATCGGGTTGCCCGTCTCGCGCATCGTGCCTTGCGTGAAGTCCGAACGTTCGCCGTAGCGAACGGTGGGCATCTGCGCGCCGAGCACGCGGTCGAACTGCGTCTGCGTTTCGACTGCGACCGGGGCGCGGCGCTTGTAGTTGGCCGTGTCGACGTTCGCGAGGTTGTTCGCGATCGCCGACTGCGACTCCGCGAGGAAGTGCATTCCTCGCACCAGGGACATCTCTGCGTAGCCAGCCATGATCACCTCACGATGTTGATGAGCTCGGAGAGGATCTCGTCCGCGGTCGTGATGACGCGCGAGCTGGCTTGGAAGCCGCGCTGCGCCTCGATGAGGTTCACGAACTCGCGGGCGATGTCGACGTTGCTGTTCTCCAGCGAACCCGGCCGCACGCTGCCTGCGCCCGCGACGTTCGCCGTCGTGAAGATCGGGTCGTCGGAGTTGGGCGACTCGACGAACATCGTGTCGCCGACGCGCGTGAGGCCGCCTTCGTTGGCGAACATCGTGACGCGCAGCGTCTCGAGCACCTGGCTCTGGCCGTTCGAGTAGAAGCCCGACAGCGAACCGTTCGTGTCGAACGAGACGTTGAGCAGCGTGCCTGCTTCGTAGCCGTCCTGGTCCGTTGCGGCGACGGTTGCCTGGTTGCCCAGCATCGCGACGCCGTTGAACTGGCCCGACGACCCGAGGTCGACGGAGATCGACTGCGCGGCGGAGATGCCTGCGAACGCGAACTGCAGCGTGCTCGTGCCGCCGCCGACGACGTTGAACGAGCCGTCGTCGTTGAAGCGGATCTGGCCGATCGACGGCTGCGTGATCGTTCCGTCGGCTGCGTCCATCGACGCGGCCATGTCCCAGACCTTCGAGTCGCTGTCGCTGCGCGTGAACGTCATCGTCACGGTGTGCGCGAGGCCCTGCGAGTCGATCACTTCGATCGACGTGGTCGCGGTGTCCGGGCCCGTGCCTTCTTGCGTGACGACGAAGTTCGACCAGTTGTTCTGGCCGGAGTTGCCCGATGCGTCGCCGATCGTCAGCGACAGCTCCGCGTCGCCCTTGTTGAGCGCCGCGAGGCGGATCGTGCCGTTGGCCTGCAGCGAGGCTTGCGCCTGCGATGCGTCGACCGTCGCGTTGATGAAGTTGATGAGGTCCTGGACCGTCGTGCCGTCGTTGGCTGCGCCGTAGACGAACGTGTCGGAGTACGACGTCTGGTCGGGGTTGGTGCCCGAGATGACGATCTGGTCGCCCGGCTGGTAGGCCGTGCGGCGCGCGGTGAGCGACGCGAGGTCCGTCGTGCCGGTCGCGGCCGACTGCGAACCCGAATCGAGCTGCGCGTCGAGGCCGAGCGCGGTGAGCAAGCCCGCGGCGCCGGGGCCGTTGTCGAACTTCAGCGTCGCGTTGTCGCCGAGCTGGATCGTGTCGAAGTCGATCGTGCCGGCCGTGTCGTTGGCCGTGACGTTCACGCCCGTGATGCGGAACGCGGCTGCGACCGTCGAGGCGTTGACGGGGCCCGCGCCGAACGTCGCGGCGTCGATCGTGATCGACTGCTGCGCGCCGCCGTTCACGGCGACGAGGATGTTCTTGCCGACGAAGCTCGAGAGGTCGAACTGGTTGCCTGCGCCGGCCGTGCCGTTCGCTTGCTGCGTCGCAGCGGAGCCCTGCAGCAACGCGGCGCTGGACGTGACGATCTCCTCGAACGGTCCGCCGACGCGCGCCGGCAGGTTGCCCTGGAAGCGCACGGACGAAGTCGCGCGAGCGGGCAGCGTGTCCGCCACCGGCACGTTGATGGAGCCGCCGGTGGAGCTCATCACGCGAAGGCCGCTTCGGAGGTCGACGAGCGCGCGGTCGTTGTCGATGCCGAACGTGCCGACGCGCGTGTAGAAGCGCTGCAGCCCGTCCGTGAGCGTGAAGAAGCCGCGGCCTTGCAGCGCGACGTCGAGCGGGCGTCCCGTGTCCTGGAACGTGCCCTGCGTCGTGTCGATGTCGACCGTCGTCATCACGGCGCCGTGGCCGACTTGCATCGGGTTCATGCCGCCGAGGTTGCCGTTCGGCGCGGAGCCGGTGCGGATCGTCGTGCTCAGGATGTCGCTGAACGTCGGCCGCGCGCCGCGAAAGCCGGCGGTGCTGACGTTGGCGAGGTTGTTGCCGATGACGTCGATGTAGTTCT
>CAZEQF010000067.1:0-14203 GCA_964514315.1 uncultured Singulisphaera sp.
GTAGGTGAGGCTCAGCAGCCGCGCCTCCGCCAGGCCCGACTCGATCGGCCCCTCGTTGGCCGCCGTGCTCGAGACGCCGGCCGGCGACGCCGGCCGTCCTGCGCGCCAGCGGCCGACAACTTCGGGCGGCGCGCACACAGCGCCGCGCGGTTCGCGGCCTGCAGCGGCGATCGAGCCCGCATCGCGCAGAGCTCCCGCCCGAAGGAGCCCAGGCTGCAGCCCCGCAGCCAAGCAAGGCAGGAACCACAGGCGCCGAGGGCCGAGATCCCGGCAACCGCTGCGGCGGATGCCATGGAGCAGGCTATTGGCGTGCGGCGAGCCGAGTCCGCGCAGCGCGCAGGAACTCAAGGGCAATGGGCATAGCAAATCAGGCTACGAACCCATGCAGCCATGCCGTCTTCGCGACAGGCACGAAGGCCCATCGCAGCAGCAAGCAGCCGCGGCATCTGGAACGCCGCAGCGCAGCGCATCGAATCGCTCGCGGTCACGCGTGCGGCAATCGATGCGCAACAGGCGGAGCCGGAGGAAACCCTCCGGCTGGCACTGCTCAGCCCACGCGGAACTTGCCGGCGCGGCGGATCTTGCGCTTGATGACCTTGCGGCCACCACGGGTCTTCGAGCGGGTGCGGAAGCCGACCTTCTTGAGGCGCTTCGTCTTCGAACGGCGGATCTTGAGCTTCATGGATGGTCTCCTGCGGACATGCGCCGCTGCCGCGGCCGCCGCTTCGAGGGCGGGGGACGGTAGCGACTGACCAGGGCAGTTGCAACCCCACGCATGGACAGGGCCATGCGCAACTGCGCCATCTCGCTTGCGGGCGAACGACGCGCAGGCATCCTGCGCATTCCATGTCGACCCACCATTCTGTCCGGGCACTCGCCGCAGCCGGCATCCTAGCCCACTTCGCCTCTGCGCAGGCCCCCGTCGACGCCGCGTGGGTCGACGCCCGGATGCCGCGCCTCCAGGCCTTCTACCAGGACCTGCACCAGCACCCCGAGCTGTCGTTCCAGGAGAAGCGGACCGCCGCGACGCTCGCAGCCGCGTTGCGCGATGCGGGACTCGAGGTGACGACCGAGGTCGGAGGCCACGGCATCGTCGCCGTCTGCAAGAACGGCCCTGGCCCCACGGTGATGTTCCGAGCCGACCTCGACGGCCTGCCGATCGCCGAGGAGACCGGTCTGCCGTATTCGTCGAAGATCCGCGAGCAGGCGCAGAACGGCCAGGCGATCGGCGTCATGCATGCGTGCGGCCACGACCTGCACATGACCAGCTTGCTCGGCACGGCGCAGTGGTTCTGCGAGAACAAGGACGCGTGGCGCGGCACGGTGGTCTGCATCGGCCAGCCCGCCGAAGAACGCGCCGGCGGCGCGAAGGCGATGCTGAAGGACGGCCTGTTCGAGCGCTTCCCCAAGCCGGACTTCGCGTTCGCACTGCACTGCGAGCCGATGCTGCCGGCAGGCACGGTGGGCTACCGCTCGGGCCCGCTGATGGCCGCGGTCGACAGCGTCGACGTGCGCATCTACGGCCGCGGCGGCCACGGCGCTGCGCCCCACCGCACCATCGACCCGATCGTGATCGCGTCGCAGTACGTGCTCGCGCTGCAGACGATCGTGAGCCGCGAGATCAACCCGATCCAGTCCGCGGTCATCACGGTCGGCTCGATCCAAGGCGGCAACAAGCACAACATCATCCCCAACCACTGCGACCTGCAGCTCACCGTGCGCAGCTACGACGAAGGCGTGCGCGCGCATCTCAAGGACGCGATCGTGCGCAAGGCGAAGGCGCTCGCGATGGCGGCCTCGGCGCCCGAACCCAAGGTCGAGTTCTCGGAGCCGACCGGCGCGTTGAAGAACGACAAGGCGCTCACGGAGAAGACAGCGGCCGCGATGCGGCGTGCGCTCGGCGACGGCAACGCGGTCGAAGTGGATCCGCAGATGATCGCCGAGGACTTCGGCCAGTTCGGCGACGCTGGCGTGCCGATCTGCATGTTCCGCCTCGGCACGACGGAAGCGGGCCGGCTGAAGTCGTTGCTCGCCGGCAACGGCCCGCCCGGACTGCACACCGCTGGGTTCTATCCGGACTTCGAGCCCGCGATCCGCGCGGGCATCGTCGCGACCGTCGAAGCGGCGCGCGCGGTGCTCGCCAAGCCCTGACGCGGAGCCCGTCGCGCCGGCAACGCGCGACGCATCAGCCGATCGGGCCCGCGTCGATCCCCTCGAACGCGGCGATCGCGCGCCGCGTCCGTTCGTCGATCGGCGTCGGCCGCAGCGACGCGTCGACCCAGACCAGCACGGCATGACCGCGGACGAGGCGCGTGCCGTCGCCGATCGACTCGAAGTCCATCTCGAAGCTCGTCCGCCCGAGCCGCTGCACGCGCGCCTTCGTCACCACCTGCATGCCCATGCGCCCAGGCACGAGGAACCGCGTCGTCGCTTCGGCCAGCACGAACGCGATGTTGCCGTCGCGAAGGCCGCCCATCTTCGCGAAGTAGTCGTAGCGCGCCTGCTCGAACAGGCTCTGGTAGACGGCGTTGTTGACGACGCCCTCGGAGTCGACGTCGACCCACCGCAGGGGCGTCGGGGTCTCGAACCGGAACGGGATCTCTGGCAGCGCCGATGGCATGCGGGTCTCTGGCCTTTCGTGGAAACTGGAGCGAACGAGCCACCTCGTTCGTATGACCGCCCAACCTACGCAACGGACACCCCTGATGTCGCCACGCCGGTCCGCGTTCGTCACCGCCCTTCCCGCGCTCGCCTTCCTGCTCGCCGGAGCAGCCGCCCAGGAACCCCTGGAGGAGCGCCAGCCTGGTCTGCAGGTCGTCGAACCCGACGAACAGGACCGCGACCTGCGCATGACGCCGGTCGTGCGCGCCGTGCAGAAGGCCGCGGATTCGGTGGTCAGCATCTACATCAACCACGAAGTCGCGTTGGCGGGATCTCGCGCGCCCGCGCGCAACGTGACCGAGGGCCAGGGCTCGGGAGTCATCCTCGACGACACGGGGTTCGTCATCACGAACTGGCACGTCATCGCCATCGCGCTCGGCGACGAACGCTACTCCGTCGAGTGCAAGCTCAAGGACGGCCGCTCGCTCAAGGCGCGCATCCTCAGCCACTCGGCGCAACACGACCTCGCATTGCTGCAGCTGCAGATGGAACCTGGCGCACGCGTGCAGCCGGTGTCGATCGGCCGCTCCGACGGCCTCATGGTCGGCGAGACGGTGGTCGCGATCGGCAACCCGCAGGGCCACGCCAACACCGTGACGAGCGGCGTGCTCTCGGCGATCGGCCGCTCGATCCGCGTGCAGGCGCCAGACGGGCAACCGCGCGAATACAGCGGGCTGCTGCAGACCGACGCGGCGATCAACCAAGGCAACAGCGGCGGCGCGTTGCTCGACATCACGGGCCGCCTCGTGGGCATCAACAGCGCGATGGCGATGGGCGCCGAGAACATCGGTTTCGCGATCCCAGTGGACACGATGCGCGAAGTGTTCGAGACGCAGTTGCTGAGCAGCGGCAGCCTCGCCTCGTCCGCCGACGCGCCGTGGCTCGGATTCGAAGTCGAGGAGAAGGCCGGGGCGGTGCTCTTGAAGAAGGTCGTGCGCGGCAGCCCGGCCGGTCTCGCGGACCTGCGCACCGGCGACGTCGTCGAGTCCGTGCACGGCGACGCGGTGAAGACGCGCATCGACTTCGTGCGGAGGCTCCTGACCGCGGCCTCGGACCGGCCGTTCTCGCTGCGCCTTCGCCGCGACGGCAAGGCCATCGAAGCCGAACTCGCGCCTTGGCCGCGCGCGGCGGGCACCACGATGGCGATGACCGGCTTGCTGCTCGAAGAAGTGCGCTCCGACGCGGATCGCGCGCTCGTCGAACGCGTGACGCGCAAGTTCTACAGCGGCACTTCGGCGTGGCGGATCCCGCTGTTCCCCGCCGTGCTGCGCGTCGTGCGCGTGCAAGAAGGCAGCCCGGCCGCGGCGCTCAAGTTCGAGCCAGGCGACGTGCTGTTGGCTTCGGTTCTGCAGGACCGCTTCGGCCGCGAGCGCGACATGCGCGTCGATTCGCTGCGCGACTTCGCGGCGCTGCTGCAGCAGTTCCAGGGTCGCACGCTGAAGCTCGTCGTGCTGCGCGGCGACGACGACCTGCAAGGCTCGCTCGACGTGCGCTCGCTCGACTCGGAGCGCTGACCGAGTCAACGCGCCACGAACACGACGAACACGCGCCGGCGCGGGCCGCTTCGTCGAAGCGAACGAACGACCGCAGCGACCGCGCGACGCAGCGGCCCTTCGCAAGACCGCCGACGCGACTCGACGAGCAACACGGCGATCTGGCGGCCCTCGTGCAAGGCAAGGTGCGCGACGATGCCGTGCAACCGAGCCGCAACTCCGACCACCGCGTCGAGCGCGAGCCTCGAGAACGTACGACGATCGAGCCCGCGCAGCATCTGCGGCATCGCGGCGCACAGCACGCGGCGAGCCTCCGCAGGGTCCGCGTGGATCTGTTCGAAGAGCCACGCGAGCACGTCGGCGCGCAGACGGCCCGGATCCCGGTCGAGATGCCGGTCCATCGCGTCACCGGTAGACCCATTCGCAGCGCGCGATCAGCGTGAAGCTCGTCGCGAGGTCCAGGTCCTCGAGCACAGGCGTCTCCTCGAACGCACGCTGCACGTGCGACCGCGACAGCAAGGCCTTCAGGTCGCGGAACGGCAGCGCCTCCAACATGAGGAACGCCTTGGGATCGCGCTCTGCCCGATGCTCCGCGAACACGGAGCCGCGCAGCGCGCGCCAGTGCGTGGGGATGCCGCCGCGGCCTTGGCCGATGCGTTGCGCGAGGTGCTCCGTCGCTTCGTCGACCGCGCGCTGCAGTTCGCGATCGGGCCTGCGAGAAAGGTGCGCCCGCAGCGCCGGCAGCACGACGCCGCCCGTGATCCAGCCGCGTTCGAAGTAGCCCGCGCCCTCGGTGAACGCGCCTTCGCCGAAGCAGAACGTGCGCAGGTCCGGCCGGTAGCGCACCGCGATCGCAGCCGCCATCCGGTCGGCAGCCGCTTCGACGACCGGGTCGGTGCGCCATGCGAGGTATGCCTCCAGCTCGCGCAGAGGCCACGCGTAGTCGCGTGCGCGCTCGCCTTCGCCCTCGGCAACGGCTGGCATCGCCGCGAGCCCGCGCGCGATCTGCTGCGCGCACAGCAGCATGCGGTCGTCGGCGCACACCGCGCCGGTCCAGAGCAGGCCCTGCAGCCATGCGTGCCCAGGCTCTGGCGACGCAGCGCGATGGTCCTTTCCGTGGCGGAACGGCAGGCCGGTGCGCTCGTCGAGATCGCGGTCGCAGAGATGCAGCGCAGAGCGGCGCGCGCGCTGCAGCAACGCCTCGTCGCCGAGCGCGAGCCCGAGCCGCAACAACGCCAGCGTCGTGTCGAACTCGAGGTTCGTCACGACGCCGCCGCTGCGCGCGTAGTCGCCCGCGCCGCGGAGGCCCGGCAACTCGACGAGCGCGCGCGCAACCTCCGCGAGGTGCTCGCGCACGCGCTTGCCGAGCGCCCCGTTCGACGGCAGCAACCCTGCGCGCTCGAAGAACGCGCGGGGCAACTGCAGCACGGCCTCGCACCGCTTCGCCGCGCCGTCGCTGTCCTCGGTCAGCCGCTCCCCCGCCGAGAACCGCTCGCCGCGATGGTCCGCGTCGACGACGAACTCGTGCACGCGCCGCTCGTCGCTCGTCCCGTCGGCGTAGACCCAGCGCGTCTGTGCGATGCGCGACGCAGACGTCGAGAACGCATCGTGCGCCTCGGACTCGTGCGTCTCGACCGCCGGCCGCAACGGGCCCGAGCCGAGTTCGACGCGGATCCTGCCGCCGTCCGCGACTGCGGCGACCTCGAGCCACACGAGGCCGTCGCGCGCGCACAACGGCAACGGCCGGACGGACAGCGCACCCGACCGGACGCAGAGCCCGCGCGCAACCTCGGCTTCGGTCAAGGCGACGCCGAAGCGCACCGGCGCATCGACGCAAGACAGCGTGAACAGGGTTTGGCAGAGGAATGCGAGCATGCCCGCATCGATGCCAGCAACTGCCGAACGGTTACGCGCAGCCCGGAAATCCTGCGCACGCGCTCACAGCGCCGCGGCGCCACGCTGCCGTCACCGATCGCGCCAGCCCGACGAATGGAACGGGAACGCGCGCTCGAGCCAGCGACGGAAGCTCTCGTGGTACGGCGCCGTCAACGCCGCGTGCAGGTCGGCGCGCGGGATCCAACGCACGTCGAGCACTTCGGCCGAGGCGACGGGATCGCCATCCGCCTCGCAACCGAAGAAGAACGACCGCCAGACGTAGCGCCGACGGCCGCCCTGCGCGCGCTCGCCTTCCTGCACGAACAGGAACTGGAACGGCGGCGCCACGGACAAGCCGGTCTCTTCGCGCAACTCGCGCTTCAGCGCTTCTTCGAGCATCTCGCCTGGCTCGACCTGCCCACCGGGAAGGTCCCACGTGAGCTGCTTCCGGCCGTCGATCACGCGCTCGTTCTGCACCATGAGGATCGAGCCGCGGCGTTCGACGACGGCGAACGCGCCGAGGAAGTCGTGCTCGCGCAGGTGCGGCTCGCGGATGTCGTCGGAGGACATGCGGCGCAGCCTACGCGCGCGCACCGCCGCGCGGGAGCGATCGGTAGAGCGAGAGCAGTTCTGCGGCGACGGCGCGTGGCTCGAACCGGAAGAGGCCGGCCTTTGCGCGCGCCGCCAGTTCGCGACCGGAGCCCGGATCGCGCCGCAGCCGATCGAGCGCGCCCGCGAGCCCGGCTGCGCCCTCGCGCTCCGGCACGAGGATCCCTTCCCCCCACGTCGCGAGCACATCGCGCACGCCGGGCACGTCGAAGCCCACCACCGGCACGCCGGCTGCGAACGCCTCGACCGCGACGAGCGGGCAGCCTTCGCGGCGGCTCGGCAGCAGCAGCGCATCGAACGCCGTCATGCACGCGCGCGCGTCCGCGTTGGCGGGGACCAGCGCGCAGTTCGCGGGCGCGCGCCGCGCGAGCCGTTCGCGCAGCGGCCCGTCGCCGAACACGCGACCCATCGCCTGCGGCATCTGCTCGAGCGCGTCGAGGAACAGCTCGATTCGCTTGATCGGCACCAGCCGACCGTAGGCGCCGACGACGAACGCATCGTCGGACAGCGACAGGCGGCGACGCGCTTCCGCGCGCGGCAAGAACGTCGGCAACGGCACGGCCGGCGGCACGACGCGGATGCGCGCGGCGTCGGCGACGCCGAGTTCCGCGAGCTCGTCGCGGCAACTCGCGCTGACGGCGACGAGCGCCGCAGTCCGACGCGCGAGACGAGCCTCGAGCCGCAGCAGAGCCCACGACACGAGCGGCCCGAAGTAGTCGCGCAGCACGATGCCGTGGAACGTGTGCACGGTGCGCTCGATGCCGCACGCCCACGCCGCGCGACGACCCGCGAGCCCCGCAGCGCTCGTGTGCGTGTGCACGACATCGGGGCAAGCCCGACGCATCAGCAGTTCGAGCTGCGCCGTGGCGCGACGTTGCGCGAAGGGCGAGCGACGGTTGCCGAGCGCATCCACGACGACGAAGCCTTCGCAATCGCGATCGACTGCGTCGGCGCGAAGGCGCGGGATGCCGTTCGCCTCGAGGTCGACCGCGGTCTCGCCGGCGAGGCACGTGCCCACCGCCAACACCGTCTTGATGCCGAGCGCACGGTGCTCGTGCCACAAGGCCACGGCTTGCATCGTCGGCCCGCCCACGTTGGGCCGCGTGAGGACCCGCATCACGCGCATCGCGCATCCTCCGTCCGCAGCCACGTCTCGAACGCGGCGACGAGGTAGAGCGCGTGGCCGAGGTCGCATGCGCCGCGCCGGTGCAGGTCGATCGCGCGGTCGAGGCCCGACGCGCGAAGATGCGGACGCTGTCGCGTGCGCGCGTCGCGCAACAGGTCCAGCATCGGCAACTCGCCGCGGAACCAGCGATCGAGCGGCAGCGCGAAGCCGCGCTTCCTCTGCGCGAACACCTCGGGCGGCAACGCGGATGCATACGCCTTGCGCAGCGGCTGCTTGCCGAGCCGTTCGAGCGGCGGGATCGCGTCGGCGGCCGCAGCGACCTCACGGTCGAGGAACGGGCAGCGCCCTTCGACTTGCGCCGCCATCGTCGCGACGTCGAGCTTCGGCAGCAGGTCGGAGCGCAGGTAGAACGCGCGGTCCACCGCGGCGGCGTGCAGCAGGCGCGACGTCGCGTCCGCGCCTCGCGGCTGCGAGCCGTCCGCAGCGAGCGACGCTGCGCACCGATCGTCCGTTGCGCCATCGGTGCCGAGGACCTCGGCGCGGAACGCAGGCGGCGTCACTTCGAGCAACGCTTCGTACGGATGACGCGCGGCGAGCGCGCGCAACGTCCGCGCAAGCCGGCGCATCGACCACGAGCCGGAACGCGGCAGCGGCACGCGCATCGACGGCATGCGTGCGATCGCGCGATGGCGCGCATAGCCGAACAGCAATTCGTCCGCGCCTTCGCCGGAGAGCAGCACCCGCACGCCGTCGCGCGCAGCAGCGTTCGCCACGGCATGCGCCGCCAACACCGACGGATCGCCGAGCGGAAGGCCCCACATCGCGGTCAGCGCCGCGAGCGCATCCAACACTCCGGGGCCGCCGTCGACGTGCGCGAGCTCGTGGCCACAGTGCACAGCGACGCGCTGCGCCATCGCACGTTCGTCCATCGGTTCGCCGTCCGCATGGAACTGGTAGGCGCGCACGCGGCGGCCTTGGCGGCCGAGTTCGGCCGCGAGGCAACTGCTGTCGACGCCGCCGGACAAGAACATGCCGAGCCGCGGCTCGCAGTCGGCGCAACGCGCGACGGCATCCTGCAGCGCCGCTGCGAACGGAAGCGCTCGTTCGCGCGATGCAGTCGGGCTGGCGACGCCGAATCCGCGCGCTTCCTCGGCGACCTTTCGCCCCCCTTCGTCGTGATCCAGCACCCCTGTCGCGCCGTAGCGGAAGAACCGCTGCATCGCGGGCTGCGACAGACGGAACGTGGCGCCCAGCGCGCGCAGCGCCGGGATCGTGGACGCCACGGCGACCGGCTCGCCGCGTTCGCGCAGCACGAACATCGGCTTCTCGCCGAATGCGTCGCGCGCCGCCCACCATGCGTCGCCGGCTGCGTCGCAAACGACCACCGCATGGTGGCCGGACAAGGCGTCGAGCGCTTCGGCGCCACGCTGCGACCCCAGCAACGGCGGCAGCCACGCGTCGTTCGGCAATGCGCGCCGCGCGGCGCGCGGCCGAACTTCGCCCCACAGCGCGCGCGCATTCGTGACGGCGCCGTTCAACGCCCCGACCCAACGGCCGCCGCGGAGTTGGACGGGCTGGTGGCTCTTCCCGTTCGTGATCGCAAGCCGCGCGCAGCCGAGCGCGAAGCCACCCAGCTTCACGACCGAAGCCGAATCGCGGCCACGCCAGCCCAACGCATCCAGCGCGCGCAGCAGCCGCGCATCGACATCGCCGCCCTGCTGCGCAAGCCACGCCAGCCGGACGCCGAAGATGCCGCACACGCGTTGCGGTTATGCCCGCTCGCGGCGCGAGGCGAAAGAGGCGCGTCCGCAAGACGCGCTTCCCTTCTTCGTCGGGCCCCACGCCCGGCGAGCACGCTGGCCCACTTCTTCCGCCGGCTGCTGTTCGATCAGTAGAACAGCGTCGCGAGCAGCAGCAGGTGCCAGCAGAGCAGCAGCGAGTAGCCGACGAGCACGATCCAGAGGCCGATCCGCGCGGCTCGGAAGTTCTTCGTCAGCGTCAAGAACCCGGCGCACACACCGATGCCGAGCGTCTTGAACAGGATGAACACGTGAGGACCGTAGGCGAGCACCTGGTCCACCAGCGGGTTCAGTTCCTGGCCGCCATGCGCGAGGAACAGCAAGGTGAAGAACGCGTCCGCGAGGTTCAGCAGCACGACGCCGAGCACGGCGAGGAGCAGGCTTGTGCTGTAGCGGTCGACGAACACCTCCTGGTCGTCTTCAGCACGTCGAACGTGCTGGCGGCGTCCGCCGGAGAAGGTGTAGCGCGAGAACATCGGCGTGGGGCGCCGACGTCGGTCGATCGTGCGCCGCTCGCTTGCGGCAATCGCGATCTCAGGGGCTTGTTGGGTGGCCAGCATGAGAAGAGTCCTGGGGAAGATAACCCATCCGCCGAAACGCTGACGCTCTCGACCGCACGTCGGCTCCGCGCCGCCCATGGCATGGGAAGTTGGCGGCTCGGATTTTCTTCGCCGCATGCCGTGTCGGTTGCGGCGGAAACCGTCCGTCGCCATCCTGCGCGCGTGTCCTTTCCTTCCGTGCAGCTCCAGGTCCGCGTCCGCGGGCGTCACCCATGGTTCTTCCGGAAGATGGTGCGCAAGCCCGAGAAGCCCATCGCCGCGGGCAGCGTCGTGCACGTGCACGACAAGGACCGCAAGCTCGTCGGCAGCGGCTTCTACAACCCGCGCACGGACCTCGCCCTGCGCGTGTTCTCCGGCCAGGCGATCAAGAACCCGGCGGAGCACTTCTCGAAGGCGCTCGACGAGGCGCTGCACCTGCGCGAGCGCACGCTGGGCCTGACCGAAGTGACGAACGCGTACCGCGTCGTGCACAGCGAAGGCGACGGCTTCCCGGGGCTCATCCTCGACCGGCTCGGCGACGCATTCGTCGCGCAAGTGCACGTGCTCGGCACCTTCCTGCAGATGGAGACGCTCGGCGAGCGGCTCCGCGAACTGCACCCTCGCTGCAAGCTCGTGATGCTCCAAGACGCCGACTCCGCGCAGAAGGAAGGCATGGAGCGCATCGGCGCGCCGGCGCCGGTGTCCGTCGAAGTGAAGGAGCACGGCATCCGCTACGCGGTGCAGGCCGGCGGCGGGCACAAGACGGGTTTCTTCGCCGACCAGCGCGACAACCGGATGCTGGTGCGCGAACTCGCGCGCGGCAAGAACGTGCTCGACCTGTGCTGCAACTCCGGCGGCTTCGCGATGAGCGCGGCAGCTGGCGGGGCCAAGTCCGTGCGCGCCGCCGACCTCGACGAGGAGATGGTCGCGCAGACGATCGACAACGCCGCGCGCAACGGGCTCAAGATGAAGGTCGAGCACGCGGACGCGTTCGACCTGCTGCGCGACCTGCAGCCCGACGTGCACGACCTCGTCGTGCTCGATCCGCCCAAGTGGGTCAAGTCGCGCGACGAGATGGAGCAAGGCCTCGCGCGCTACCGCGACCTCAACCGCCTCGCATTGCAGAAGGTGAAGCGCGGCGGCCTCGTGGTCACGTGCTCGTGCTCGGGATCCGTCGACGAGGGCTCGTTCCTGCGCATGCTCGACGAAGCGTCGGCGCACGCCGGCCGCAGCGCGCGCGTCCTCATGATGCGCGGCGCGGGCCCCGACCATCCGGTTGCGCTCGACTGTCCCCAGACGCGCTACCTCAAGGTTGCGGTGCTGCAGGTCCGCGAATGAACCAAGTCGACGCGCTGCTCGCGGCGCGCCTCTCGGAGCCGCAGCCGCCTTGGCAGAAGACGACGCTGCGCCGCGCCGCGGTGCTGGCGCCGATCGTCGAACATCAAGGCGCGGACGCGCTGCTGTTCCTCGTGCGCGCGGCTTCGTTGCGGAAGCACGCGGGCCAGATCGCGTTCCCCGGCGGCGCGGCGGACGACGACGACCTCGACCCCGCGTCGTGCGCGTTGCGCGAGACGCACGAGGAGATCGGCGTGGAACGGAACCGCGTGACGTTGCTCGGCAGCCTGCCGTCGTCGACGAGCTCGTCGAACTACCGCGTGCACTGCCTCGTCGGCCGCATCGGCGGACCGTTCGTCCCGCGCATCGACACAGGCGAGGTCGAACGCCTGCTCTACGTGCCGCTGCGCGAACTGCTGCAGCCCGATCGATGGACGCTGGAACGCGGCCCCGGACCGGACTCCGAACGATTCCCGCCGAGCCCCCACTTCCGCGTCGGCGACGACGTGATCTGGGGACTCACGGGACGGTTCACGTCCGCGTTGCTCGACGCGCTGCGCCCCCAGGGCTGACTGGCGCTGCGCGAAGCCGACGCTGCGCACCGAACCGCGAGTCGACTGCCCGCGCCGCGAAGCACGGAGCTCGTCGCGCGATGCGCAACCGCAGTGCGCTCGATGCGAGCGTCACTCGGGCCCGCGCGATGGCGCGAGCCCGCGACCACGACTCAGCCCCGCAGCTGCGCGCCGATCTCGCCACACGAGCTGCGCACCGAGTCGAGGAACTTCTGTTCGTCTTTGTCCTCGAGCGTGCGGTCGTCGGCGCCGAGCGTCACGGTGAAGTTGAGGCTCTTGTGGCCCGACGGCACGCCGTCGCCGCGGTAGACCTCGAACAGCCGCACTTCCTTGACGAGCTTCTGGCCCTTCTGCTGCAAGAACGCGGACGCAGTCGCAGCCTGCACGCTCTCGGGCACGAGCAACGCCACGTCGACAGGCAGCAGCGGGAACGCAGGCAGCTGGCGGAACGCAGGCTCCGTGCGGCCCGACGCGAGCAATGCGCGCACGTCGATCGTCGCGATCGCCGTCGTCGCCGGGACAGAGAGCTTGCGCGCGACCGCAGGGTGCAGGTGCGCGACGAAGCCCACTGGCGACCCGCCGCGGTCGATCGACACCGACGCGTTCGGGTGCACCCACGGCTGGCTCTGGCCGTGCCAGCTGCGCGCCATGTCGGCCGGATAGCCGACGCGTTGCAGCAACGACGCGATCGCCTCGCGCAGTTCCGCGAACGGATGCGCGCCGTCGCGCCGCGACCAGCAGAACGCGAGCTCGCGCACTTCGTGCGGCAGCTTGTCGCCGTCGCGGCGCTCGGGCTGGTAGCCCTTGCCGTGCTCGAACAGCACCGCCTCGGGGTCGCGGCGCAGGTTCTGCACGACGTTCGACAGCAGGCTCGGCAGCACGTGCCGGCGGATGCGCGTGATCTCGGGCGCGACCGGGTTGGTCACGCGCACGTACTCGTGATCCAGCGCCATGCACTGGTCGAGCACGCTGTCTGGCGTGAACGTGTAGTCGTAGACCTCGTTCGCACCGACCTCGGTCGCGGCGAGTTCGCACATGCGACGCACGAGGAACAGCTCCGGCTCGCGCAGCGGCGGCACGACGACGCTCTGCAGCGGCTGCTCCGGGATGTTGTCGTAGCGGAACATGCGGCCGACCTCCTCGATGAGGTCGTCTTCGATCGCGATGTCCTTCGTCGCGCGGAAGCTCGGCACCGTGACGGCGAAGCCTGCGCCCGTCTTCTGGACGCCGAAACGCAGCGACGTCAGGATGCCTTCGATCTGCGACTCCGGCAGCGTGACGCCCAGCTTCTGGTCGATGCGCGCCTTGCGCAGCGCGATCGTCTTCGGCTCGTAGCGGAAGCCCGAGGGATCCGACAGCGGGCCAGCGGGCTTCGCGGTCGGGCACCACTGCTGCAGCAAGCGCACGAAGAGGTGCACCGCGAGTTCCGCGTTCGCCGGGTCCTGCGCCTTCTCGAAGCGCGCGCTCGCGTCGGTGCGCAGGCCGAGGCGCATGCTGCTGCGGCGGATCGTCGCTGCGTGGAAGTTGGCGGACTCGAGGAACAGCGACGTCGTGCCGCTGCCCACCATCGTGCCCTGGCCGCCCATGATGCCCGCGAGCGCCTCGGGCTCGTCGCCCGCGCACACGAGCAGGTCCGTGGCTTCGAGCACGCGCTTCTGCTCGTCGAGCGTCGTGATGTGCTCGCCGGGCTTCGCGAAGCGGACGTTCACGGCGCGACCCTTCAGGTGCGCGGCGTCGAACGCGTGCATCGGCTGGCCGAGGTCGAGCATCACGAAGTTCGTGAGGTCGACCGGCAGGTTGATCGAACGCTGCCCCACCGCGGCGAGCAGCATGCGCAACTCCCACGGCGACGCATTGGCGACAACGCCGTCGATGCGCAGGCCGCAGTAGCGCGGACACGCCTTCTTGTCCTCGATGCGGATCTCGACCTTCTCGCCCGTGGTCGGGAATGCGACCGGCTCGCAGGCGTTTCGCAGCGGCCGGCCGTAGATCGCCGCGAGTTCGCGCGCGAAGCCGTAGTGGCCCCACAAGTCCGGGCGGTGGTTCACCGACTTGTTGTCGATCTCGAACACCGTGTCGAGCACGGGCATCACGTCGACGAAGCGCGCGCCGGCCTGCGCGGAGTCCGGCAGCACGAGGATGCCGCCGTGGTCCTGCGAAAGGCCCATCTCGCGCTCGCTGCAGATCATCCCGT
>CAZEQF010000068.1:0-14155 GCA_964514315.1 uncultured Singulisphaera sp.
GACCGACGACCAGAATCCGTTCCTCGGTCGCGAGTTCCACATGGCCTCGGACCTGTCGCAGAAGACGCTCGAACTCGTCAACGACGAAGTGCGTCGCCTGATCACCGAGCAATACGACGCCGCGCGCAACCTGCTCGTCGAGCACCGCCAGTCGCTCGATCGCCTCGCCGAGGCGCTGCTGAAGCACGAGACGATCACCGGCGACGAAGTCGGCGCGGTGCTGCGCGGCGACAGCGTCGACGACTACCGCGCGGCGCAGGAACGCCTGCGCGCCGCAGCGGACGCAACGCGTCGCGCGACCGCAGAGGTCGTGCCGCCGCCGATTCCGGCGATCGCGCCGCAGCCGCAGAAGCCCGACGTCGGCCTCTCCGGCGCCTGACGCAGCGTTCGCGGCGACTCGCTCGAGCGGGCGAAGTCAGCCGCGGACGGAGACCTCGCGGCGCGCGCTGCTTCCTCGCTGCAGATGCGCGCTGCGCACGGGCAAGATCGGCTGTGGCGCCACGGCTGCGCCGCCGATATGCAATCCCACGACGATGGGCGATCTCGCGGCGTATCTGAAGATGGCGGTCGAAGTGGCGGTGTTCACCGCCCTGATCTACTTCGGCCTCCGCTTCCTGCGCCGGACGCGCGGCAGCAACGTGCTGCGCGGCCTGTTCTACCTCGGCCTCGGCGGCGTCGTCACCTTCGTGCTGCTGATCCAGGCGATGGAGCTCGATCGCCTGAGCCTCTTGTTCGAGACGATCGTCCAGTCGGTCGTCATCGCGCTGATCGTGGTGTTCCACCCCGAGATCCGCCGCGCGATCGTGCACCTCGGCGAGTCGCAGGTCTTCGCGCGCTTCTTCCGCAAGGAAGTGAAGATCGTCCAGCGCATCTCGCGCGCGGTCGAGAACATGAGCAAGGTGAAGATGGGCGCGCTCATCGCGATCGAACGCGACGCATCGCTGCAGTCCATCGCCGACACCGGCACGCCGCTCGACGCCGAACTGACGCCGCTGCTGCTCGAGTCGCTGTTCTATCCCAAGAGCACGCTGCACGACGGCGCAGTCGTCGTGCGCGACGGCCGCATCGTCGCAGCCGCGTGCCTGTTGCCGCTGTCGCAGAACCCCGACGTCAACAAGCGCCTCGGCACACGCCACCGCGCAGCGCTCGGCCTCTCGGAAGAAACGGATGCGCTCGCCGTCGTCGTCTCGGAAGAGACCGGCGCGATCTCGACTGCGTCCGGCGGCAAGCTCGACTACGGCCTGACCAAGGAACAGCTGGAGCAGAAGCTCGACGAACTGCTGCACCAGCAGCGTCGCCAGAAGCGCGCCGCGAGCGAAGGCAGCAAGGTGGGCACGTTCCTCAAGGCGATCGCCGCAGACCCGACGCGCAAACTCATGGCGCTGGGCCTCGCCATCGTGCTCTGGGTCGTCCTCGACCAGCAGGTCACGTCCACCTACGTCGCGACGATGCAGCTCGGCATGGTCGGCATCGGCCAGCCGCTGCCGCAGCAATCGACGGCGGACGAGCTCTATGTCCACCTGCCGACCGACACGGTCGCGTTGACGCGCTTCGTCGACCAGAGCACGGGCGAACCGACGGGCTCGGTCAAGCTGCTGTTCACCGGCCCCAAGACGGGCATCGAGCAACTCGACCGCGACAGCCTGAAGCTCAGCGCCAGGCTGCCGCACGTCGAGTGGGACAAGGTCGAGAGCACCGAGTTGACGATCGCCGACGTGCAGCTGACGCACCGCGCGCTGCTCGGCGGCAAGATCAAGGTCGCGATGGAGCCGCAACGCGTGCGCATCGAGATCGTGCGCGTGAAGGCCACCACGCTGCAGTTCGCCGCAGACCAGATCGAACTGTCCTTCGGCGGCGACGAACGACTGAAGGCCCGATTGCGCGACGACACGTTCGAGTTCTCGCCGAAGTCGGTGGAGCTGGTCGGGCCTGCGCAAGCACACGAAGAGCTCGCGGCGCGCAAGGGCGAGAAGCCGCTGCGCGCGCAGTTGTCTGCGCCGTCGAGCGCACGCCAGGCCTCGGCCATCGTGACGCTGCAACCGCAGTTCGCGGCGCTGGGCCTGCGCATCAAGGAACAGTGCCGGCTCACCGTGCAACTGCGGCCGGAGATGCAGATCTACACGCTGGAGCTGCCGGTCCTCGTCGACGACAAGTCGCTGCCCGAGTCGATGCGCAACCGCTACCGCCCCGACGCGCCGACCAAGACGGTGCGCATCAAGGCAGGCGGCGCGCTGCTGTCGAAGCTCGTCGGCTTCGAAGCCGGCCCGCGCGCCGAATGGGCGAGGGACAACCTGCGCCTGCTCGTGTGGCTGCAGCCGCGCGAGCCGGGTTCGCCCTACCCGGAGAAGCTGACCGAGGTCGCGCGCCTCTACCTCGGCGGCTCCGTTCGCGAAGCAGACAACGGACAGGACTACGGTCTCGACGAGCTCGTGACGGTAGAACTGTCGCAGAAACCATGACCGAGACGTTCCAGGCGCCGCAGTTCGGCACCGACGGCCTACGCGGCCGCGCTGGCGAAGCCCCCTTAGACCCAGAAACCATGCGCCGCGTCGGAGCTGCGCTCGGCGTGCTGCTGCAGAAGTCCGGAGTCGACGAGATCCGCGTCGTCGTCGGCAACGACGGCCGCGAGTCGGCCCCGTGGATCCTCGAGTCGCTCGCGCAGGGCCTCGTGGCCGCAGAAGTGCCGGTCAGCGACGTCGGCCTGTGCACGACACCGGCGCTCGCCTTCCTCGCGCGCACGCAGCCGTTCGCCGCAGGGATCATGATCAGCGCGTCGCACAATCCGGCGCACGACAACGGCATCAAGATCTTCGCGCACGACGGCAAGAAGCTCGCGGACGCGGACGAACGCGAACTCGAGATCCTCTGCACGGCGCTGCACCCCGAGCAGAACAAGACGCCGCGCCTGCGTCCGCGGCACGAATTGCTGCGCAACTACGAAGACAACTTCGCCGAGATCTACCCGAGCCTCGACCTCTCGGGCTTCAAGCTCTGCGTCGACGCCGCGAACGGCGGCGGCTCCGAGCTCGCGGGCGCGGTGCTGCGCGCATTCGGCGCCGAAGTGATCGAGGTCGCGAGCGAGCCGGACGGGTTCAACATCAACGAAGGCGTCGGCGCGCTGCATCCCGAGCACGTGCAGAAGGCCGTGCTCGAACACGGTGCGCACCTCGGCATCTGCCTCGACGGCGACGGCGATCGCGGCATCTTCGTCGACGAGACGGGGACGATCCGCGACGGCGACGACCAGCTGTGCCTGTTCGCGCAGCACATGCACCGCAACGGGCAACTGCCCCACGCGACGATCGCCGCGACGGTGATGAGCAACCTCGGCCTCCACCGCGCCTTGTCGAAGCACGGCATCAAGGTCCACGTGACGCCGGTCGGCGACCGCAACGTCGTGCAGGCGATGCGCGAACACGGCCTCGCGCTCGGCGGAGAACAGTCGGGCCACGTCCTGTTCGCCGGCGACGGCCACATGACGGGCGACGGCTTGTTCACCGCGCTGCGCCTGCTGTCGCTGCCGGGCGTGAAGGAAACAGGCTTCGCAGCCGCGTTCGCGTCGTTCCGCAGGTTCCCGCAGAAGCTCGTGAACGTGCCGGTGCGCAAGAAGCCGAAGTTCGACGAAGTGCCGGCGATCGCCGCGCGCGCCGCCGAGATCGAGCGCGAACTGGGCCAGGACGGCCGCCTCCTGCTCCGCTACTCGGGCACCGAGCCGCTGTGCCGCGTGATGATCGAAGCCGCCGACGGCGAAGTCGTCGAACGGCTCTGCGCGGATCTCGCCGCGCTCGTGCAGAAGGAACTCGGCTGACGAGCCCGATGCCGGAGGCCAAGCGCAACGCCGCCCTCGCGATCCTGGGCGGCAACCCGGACGGCGGCACGGCCTTCACGGTCGCAGTCCGCGCAGGCGACGCCGTTGCCGAACGGTTCGCGCCGACGACGGCGCGCGTCGACCTCGCAGAACTGGTGCGGCTGGCGCTCGCCGACGCCAACGTCGCGCCCGCAAGCGTGAACGAGGTGCGCGTCGACCGCGGCCCCGGCTCCTACATCGGACTGCGCGTCGCCGTGACGTTCGCGCGCTGCTTCGCGGCGTTCTCGGGCTGCCGGCTGCTCGCGGCGGACAGCCTCTCCGTCGCCGCCTGCGCTGCGTTGCGCCAAGACCCGAGCCTCGCCTCTCGCCGCATCGCGATGATGCTGGACGGACGACAGGGGCGCGCGCAGTTCGCCGTCCACCGGATCGACGCAGCCGGGCAGATCCATGCCGAGGGCGCGGCGCGTGCGCTCGCGGACGCCGATGCAGCCGCGCTGCTCGCCGATGTCGATGCGGCATTCGCAGACCCCGCGATGCTGCGGCGCCTGTCGTCGATGCAGGGCGTTCCTTCGCCGTCCGGCGGCATCCGACCGATCCCGACGACGCCCGCCGCTGCGCTGTTCGACGACCGACTGAGCCTCGTCGAGGCGCAGCTGCACGAACTGGAGCCGCTCTACCTCACGGGCTCCTACGTCGACGGCTGAGCGCGAAGGGCCGCCCGGCCTCCGCCCAACTGCATCCGCGGCCCGACCGCAGCGCGGACCACTCCGAGCCACCGTGGCTCGCGAAACCCCCGGGAACCGCTGCCAAACGGGTGTTTCCCGCCTGTCGCCATGCGCGCTTCCGCGCGAAGGATCCCCCAGAAAGGCAAACGGCCCGCTTGCGCGAGCCGTTTTCCTGGCATCTGCCGCGGGGTGCGCGGCAGAACTGCGCTCACGCGAGGATCACAGATCCTGCGGGCGGAGCGTCTTGCGCTTGTTGCCCGTCGCGCGCGTCTCAGCCGTCTGGATGAGCGAGCGGACCGCCTTGTCGAGCGCCGGGTAGAAGTCCGACGACACGTTGCACTTCTTGACCGCCGCCTTCGTGCGCGACTTGGAGATGATCAGGTCGCCGGTAGCGGCCTTCTTGGTGGTCTTCTTAGCAGCCATTGGATGACTCTTCGTTTGGGTTTCTGCCCGGACAGCGAAGAACGAACCTTCGCTGAATGGCGCGAGAGTTTGGCCTTTCGCGCACTCGTGTCAACGGAATTCTGCGTCAAAACGGCCTCTTCGAGCCCGTTCTCGACGTTTCGCGCAGGTACGAACTCTGACCGAGCAGTGGCCACGACGCGATGCAACGCCTCGATCCTGCAGGCCGCGTCGGCTACAAGACCCCCGAGATCGCGCCCGAAAACGCGGTTCCAGGCACGTTCGCGCATGAGCTGGCGAAACATCACGATCCTTGCAGCCACGATCCTCGCTGCCCTTCTCGCGGGCACCTGGTTCGTGCTCCAACGCACTGGCGCGACCACCGGGCTCGTGCGCAGCTTCCTCGAACAGATGCTGCAAACGAGCTTCAAGCTCGAGAGCGCGAGCGTCGATCCGTTCGGCGGACGCATCACGATCGACGACATCGCGATCGCGGACCCGATGCGCGAGGGCAAGAACCTCGTCGCCGCCGATTCGATCGAGATCGCCGTGTCCGCGGATCCGCTGGGCAACGTGCTCGGGCTGCACGAAGTCGCCGTCGAAGGCCTGCGCATCGACGTGGACCTCACGGAAGGCAAGACCCCCAACCTCAGCCTCCTGCTCAAGGAACAGCGCGAGGCCACGGGCGTGCAGGCGGGCATCGGCGAAGTGACGCCCGCATTCGTGACGTCGAGCAGCGCGCTCGTGCGGTTCGACGACGAGACGCCGCCGCTCGAATTCGACGGCATCGAGCTCGCGCTGCAGCGCGTCGCGAACGGCGACGGCTCGCCGGACCCGCGCCGCGGCGCGCTGCGCGGCCGCGCGCGCTTCGCCAACCTCGGCGTGGAAGTCGAACTCGCCGGCGAGATCGACCTCGACACGCGCCGCTGCAGGCTTCAGGCGAAGGTCACCGATCTCGTCGTCGACGCAGCGTTCGTGCGGCGCTTGCTGCCGCTGCTGCGCACCGAGCTCCGCGACGACGTTGCATCGGGCAAGCTCGAAGAGCTGCTGCTGCAACTCGAACTGCCGCTCGACGGCAGCGCCGAGCCGGTCGCCAGCGCGTCGCTCGCGTTCTCGAACGCGACCTGCACGATCCCTCAGGTGCCCGTGCCGCTGCGCAGCGCCGAGGTCCGCGGCCGCGTCAGCACGCAAGACGGCGGCATCGCGCAGTTCACCGGCAAGCACGTGCTGCCGACGGGCACGAGCGAAGTGACGGCGCGCATCACCGACTTCTTCACGACGCCGAAGTTCGACGTGCGCGGCACGGGCCGCGACGTGCAGATCGACGACACGGTGCGCGCCGCGCTGCGCACGTTCCCGGCCGGCGAGCGCATCGTCGATGGCCTGCGGCCGAGCGCGGGCGCCGGCGACTTCGACCTCTACCTCCGCTCCCCCACGCAGCCCGACGAGATCATCGACCTCGACGTGCAGCTGCGCGGCGTCGCGCTGGCCTTTCACGGCTTCGGGCCGGTGGAGTCGCGCGCAGCGTTCCCGCTGCCCGTCGTCGACGCGCAAGGCCGCGTCCACCTGCGCAACGACGTGCTCAGCATCGAGGACGTCACCGCGCGCATCGCGCCCGAAGCGGGCGGCGGCGAAGTGACGATCTCTGGTCGCGTCGATCCGAGCTACTCGGGCCCCGAGCAAGTGAGCCTCGACCTCGACGCGCCGCGCATCCAGTTCACGCCCGCGCTGCGCAAGGCGCTCGCCGAACTCGTGCACGACGACGGCGCGCTCTACGACCAGTTCTCGCCCGAAGGCTCCGCGTCGGTGCGCCTGCGCCTGCGCCCCACGCCAGGCGAAGCGAGCACGTGGCAGGTCGTCGTGTCGCCGATCGACGCGAAGGCGCGTTGGGCCGGCTTCCCGCTGCCGCTGGAGAACGTGAACGGCTCGATCCTCGCGCGCTCCGAAGGCCTCGAGATCGACCTCCAAGCGGCCTATTCCGGCGGTTCTGCGAACCTGCGCGGCAAGCTGATGGCGCCGCTCGACCAACCGGGCTCGCTGTCGCTCGGCAGCATCGACCTGCGCGTCGAAGGCACGGACGTCCCGCTCGACGAATCGCTGCGCCAGGCAGTGACGGCGCTGGCGCCGAAGCTCGACGCCGTGTGGCTCGAGCTCGCGCCGAGTGGCCGCGCGAACACGTTGCTCCACGTGCGCCGCGACCGCGCCGACGCGGACCTGCGCTACGACCTCGAGCTCGACCTCGAAGAAGGGCACGCGCTGCCGCGTTCGTTCCCGCTGCCGGTGACGAAGGCGCGCGGCCAGGTGTTCGTGCACGGCGTCGGCGAGGAGATCGACGTGCACGTCGACGCGATCCGCGGCGTGCTGCAGGAACAACGGCAGATGCCCGCCGAGCTCGCGGTGATCGGCACGCTGCACACCGGCAAGGACGGCTACTCCGAGGACCTCACCGCCGTCGTGCGCGGCCTCGACCTCGACAAGGAACTCGGCGCGACGCTCGAACGCACCGGCGCAGTCGGCGAAGGCACGTGGGACGTGCTGCGTCCGTCGGGCGAAGTCGACTTGATCCTGCGCCAGACGTCGAACGGCGGCGCGACGAAGCGCCGCTACGACGTGCTGCTGCGCTCGGTGCGTTCCGACGCCGAGATGCTGCCGATGCCCGCAGTCGACGCGAACGGCGAACTGCAGGTCGAGGACGGCGTGCTGCGCTTCACCGACCTCCGCGCGCGCATGGGACCGGCGATCGTGACGTGCAGCGACGGCTACGTCGGTCCGTCGAAGCAGCCGGGCAGGGCCGAAATCGGCTTCCGCGTCTACGCGCCGCGCTTCCCGCTCGACGACACGTTCGCGCGCCTGTTCGTCGGCCCGATGAAGCGCTCGGTGCTGGAGCGCCAATTCCGCGGCGCGCTCGACATCGACGGCCTCGCGATCCGCTTCCTGTTGCCGCAAGACGGCACGGACCAGCCGATCGAGACGATGTTGCAGGGATCGATCCGCGCGCTCGACGTCGAGATGCTGCTCGGCACGCGCCTGCAGCAGGTGAACGGCAACCTCACGATCGCCGAGAGCCGCGTGACGGTCGACGGCGGCACGATCACGGGCGCGTTCACGAACGGGTCGCTGGCGCTGTTCGGCCATCCGTTCACGGCCGCGAACGCCGACTTCGAGATCCGGCCGGAGCAGTTCGCGTTGAAGAACCTCGCGTTCTCGCTGCACGGCGGACGCGTCGCGGGACGCCTGCCCGACGCCGAGGCGCTGGCCTACGTGTTCGGCGACGAGACGGGCGCGCGTCTCGGCAGGCTGTCGGCGGACCTCTCGTTCACGGGCATCTCGCTGCGCGACTTCCTCACGCAGTGCGGCTTGCAGAACACGCCCTACCACGGCGCCGCGCGCGGCGAGGTGCGGCTCGAACGGCTCGACGGCCAGGACTTCGTCGACATGCAAGGCACCGGCGAGATCGCGGTCGCCGACGGCAATCTCGGCGCCGTGCCGCTGTTCACTGCGATCTACGCGCTGATGGCCGAGAAGAACCGGCCGCGCTTCGAGAACCTGTTCGCGAAGTTCGACGTGCGCAACCGCAAGGTGCAGCTCTCGGACCTCGCGCTGAGCTCGCCGCTCGTGAGCCTGCGCGGCGGCGGCGAGTTGTCGATGGAAGGCTACGTCGACGTCGCCGTGACGACGGACAGCTTCCTCGGCGGCGGCGCCGACATGCTGCTGTTGCCGCCGATGATCCAGATGATCACGTCGAACCTCGTGCGCTTCCATCTGTTCGGCCACCTGCGCGACTTGCAGGCCGAGCAGCGCTGGTTCGGCCAACGCGACCCGCGTCGGCAACCGCTGGCGCCTGTGCCGCCGCGCCTCGAACGGGCCGCGCGCCCGGACTTCTGAACTTCGCAATGTCCACCATCCACGCAGTCATCATGGCCGGGGGTTCCGGCACCCGCTTCTGGCCCGCAAGCCGCAAGAAGCGGCCGAAGCAGTTCCTGCCGCTCGCCGACGGCGTTGCGCTGCTCGAAGCGACCGTGCGCAGGCTCTCGGGACTCTGCACCCCGGATCGCATCTGGATCGTCACCAATCCCGTGCAGGCGCGCGCGCTGCCGAAGGTGATGCCCGACTTCCCGCGCGAACAGATCCTCGTCGAGCCCGAGGCGCGCGACACCGCGCCGTGCGTGGCGCTCGCGACCGCGGCGATCGCGGCGAAGGATCCGGAAGCGACGATGATCCTGCTGCCCGCGGATCACCTGATCACGCCCGTCGACGCGTTCACGAAGATGCTGCAGCGCGCCGTCGAACTCGCGAAGGACAACAAGACGCTCGTGACGTTCGGCATCACGCCGGATCACCCGGCGACGGGCTACGGCTACATCGAGTGCGGCGCGTTGCTCGACCAGGCGCAGCCTGAAGCGCGCAAGGCCGTGCGCTTCCGCGAGAAGCCGGACCGCGCCACCGCCGAGCAGTTCGTGCAGAGCGGCAACTTCCTCTGGAACAGCGGCATCTTCGTCTGGTCGATCCCCGCGATCCGCGCGGCGATGACGCACGGCAACCCGGACCTCGGCGCCGCCGCCGTCGCGATGCTGGCGGGGATGCTGCAGAACAAGAAGAGCGCGGTGACGAAGGCCTTCCGCCGCGCGCCGAAGACGTCGATCGACTACGCCGTCATGGAGAAGGCGCAGGACGTCGCGGTCGTGCGCGCGAACGTGCGCTGGGACGACGTCGGCAGCTTCCCGGCGCTCACGGCCGTCGGGCAGACGGACGCGAACGGCAACACTTCGGTTCTGCACGGCGGCGCGCGCAGCGTCGCGTGCGAGAGCGACGGCAACATCATCTATGCGGAGGGCAAGCGCGCCGTCGCGCTGTTCGGCGTGAAGGACCTCGTCGTCGTCGCCGTCGGCGATGCAGTGATGGTCTGCCCGAAGGACCGCGCCTCGGACCTCAAGAAGCTGGTCAGCCGCGTCGAGCAAGACGGGCTGCACGACCTGCTGTGAACGGCGCGCCCGAGAAGCGCATCCTCGCCGTCGACTACGGCGAGCGACGCACGGGCCTCGCGGCGACGGACTGGACGGGCAGCATCTGCCTGCCGTTGCCGCGCATCGACGAGTCGGATCCGAACAAGCTCTGCGCCGCGATCGCCGAACTCGTGCGCGAACGCGACACGCAGCGCGTCGTGCTCGGCATGCCGTTGCTGCACGACGGCAGCGCGGGCCAGCGCGCGCAGCGGACCGAGCAATTCCGCGCGTCGCTCGCGGCAGCGGTCGCGCCCGTTCCGGTCGCCGTGGTCGACGAGAGCCACTCGACGGACGAGGCGCACGAACGCATGAAGGACCTCGGCCTGAAGGCTGCGCGGCGCAAGGAGTTTGCCGACAGCATCGCGGCGCTCGTCATCCTCGAGCGCTACCGGGCGATGCGTCGCTGACGTTCGCGCGCGGGGCTCAGCGCGAAGCGCCGACGTTGCGGCGACGCGCGAGCGCGATCCAAACGAGCAGGGATCCAGCAACGAGCAGCATGCCCGGCTCCGGGCTGCCGAGCACCGCGAGTGGACTGCCGTGGCCAGCGCCTTGGTCGGCATCGCCGCCCACCGAACTACCGCCCGTCCCCGTGACGACACTCGCCGACAACGGCATCTCCGTGCCGTGCGGCGGCGCGGAGTAGTTCGCGTCCACAGCGCTGCTGCGGGAGGAGCCAGGGGACTGCGCGGTTGCCGGCGCCGTGAGGGCGACACACAGCAACACGCCGATGCATGGCGCGAGCGACAAGAGAGGCCTCCGGGGGGAGTTGGTGCGAGGAAGTTCGCGGCGAACCAGACGGGAGAGACTCGTCCGGGAGATGCTCGCTGCGAACGGGCGCACGCTAGCCATCGCTCCACACCCGGAACAAGGGCGGCCAGGACAAGAATCGAGATCCTTACGCGGCGGAGACACACTTTCGGCAGAACGTGCGCAATCCATGGTTCTGCGGCCATCCGCGGCATTTGCGCAGAACCGCAGATTTCACCGGATCGAACCCGAACACATCGGGCAATCCACCATGCCACCGCGCCCACACGGAGAGGCCGAGAGCATGGTCGCGAGTTTTGTCGTGACCCCGAACGCGCCCGGCCTAGTGTGCTCGCGCTTGGTCCCTGGGCGGCCGCCGGCAGCTTCGCGCTGCAGGAGGAAAGTCCGGGCTCCCAAGGGCAAGGTGGCGGGTAACGCCCGCCGTCCGCGAGGACAGGGACAGTGCCACAGAGATCAGACCGCCGGACTGCTGGCAACAGCGACGGCAAGGGTGAAACGGCGAGGTAAGAGCTCACCGCATCCCGGAAGACCGGGATGGCACGGCAAACCCCACCTGGAGGAAGACCGAATAGGAGGATCGCGCTGCCCGCGCCCAGATCCTCGGGTAGGTCGTTGGCGGGCGTCCGCGAGGACGCTCCTAGAGAAATGGCCGCCGCCGCCTTCGGGCGGACAGCAGAACCCGGCTTACGGGGACCAAGCGTCTTTTCCTTCCTGACCCGCGCGGTGGCGACGTGCCAGCCGCGACGGGCTCGGGCGGGTTCCGTGAACGACAGGCGAGAGGATTCGCGGGCTCTGCGCCGCTGCGCCAGCTGCCACCGGACGCGATGCGGGAGCTCGAGGAGAAATCGCTTGTCCGGCGCTCAACCGAACCGCGGAGCGTGCGACCGGATGCGCGCCGCCTTCCCGGCAGCGCGACGCAGCAGGTCGCGCACCGCGCCGCGGCCGTTCGCGAGGCCGGGATCGGCGGCCAAGTAGGCGCGCAAGAACCGCACGGCAGGGCGGAGCGGGATCGCTCCGGGGAACGAGGACGCGAGCCCCGCGAGGTCCTTCGTGCGCCAGCGTTCGAACCAGAGGCGCGGCGCGAACACGCGCTCGACGTCGAGGAACGTCGCGTCGTGCCCCGCGTCGAGGCCCTCTGTCACCACGTGGCCCCAGTAGAGATCGCGATACACGAGGCCGCTCCGGTGCAGAGCCGCCACCTTGGGCGCCACCGCGCGCACGGCGAACGCGACGACGCGCGCGAACTCGGCCGCGTCGTTCGCCTCGCGGAAGAACGCGTCGAGCGGGCGGCCGCCGACGCCGCGGATCAGCAGCGCCGTCGTGCGGCCGCGCTGCACGAATGCGATCGGCTCGGGCGTCGGCAGGCCGAGGCCTGGCAGTTCACACAACCAGCGCCACTCGCGGCGCGCGTCTTCAGGCCGCGATGCGCGCACCTTCGCGAACGCGACGCCGCCGTTCCAGTCGACCATGCGTGTGATGCGGCCCGGCGTGCAGCGGACGGAGAAGCCGCAGGCGCCGCGCATTGCGGCGAGCAGCAGCGCCTCCGCGGCGGCCGTCTGCGCATGTCCCGTCGGCGTGCCGTTGTTGCTGGCCTGCATGGAGTTGGATACCTTTCCCCACCCTAAACCTGCGGCGCAAGCCCTGCGCCGACATGTCGGCATGAACCACACGAAAGCTCCCACCGAAGAGAATCCCTTCGAGGCGATGCATGCCAGGTTCGACCTGGCGGCAGGCAAGCTCGGACTCGAGCCCGGCCTCTACCAGATCCTTCGGACCCCGGACCGCGAGATCACGGTCGCCATCCCCGTGGTGATGGACGACGGCTCGCTGCAGGTCTTCACCGGCTACCGCGTCCAGCACAGCCTCGCGCGCGGCCCGGCCAAGGGCGGCATCCGCTACGCGCCCAACGTCGAGATCGACGAAGTCCGCGCGCTCGCGGCCTGGATGACCTGGAAGTGCGCCGTCGTGAACGTTCCGTTCGGCGGCGGCAAGGGCGGCATCATCTGCGACCCGGGCAAGCTGTCGAAGCGCGAGCTGGAGTCGCTGACGCGCCGCTACGTGTCGCGCATCATGGACATCATCGGCCCGGATCGCGACATCCCCGCTCCGGACATGGGCACCGACGGCAACGTGATGGCGTGGTTCATGGACACCTACTCGGTGTCGCACGGCCAGTTCCTGCCGTCCGTCGTCACCGGCAAGCCGATCGGCCTCGGCGGCTCGCTGGGACGCATCGAAGCGACCGGCCGCGGCGTGATGATCTGCGTCCGCGAAGCCCTCAAGCACCTCGGCATGAAGCCTGAGCAGTGCACGGCTGCGGTGCAGGGCTCGGGCAACGTCGGCCTCATCTCGGCCCTCCAGCTCGCGAGCATCGGCGTGAAGGTCGTCGCCATCAGCGACATCGCCGGCGGCCTCTACAACAAGGACGGGCTCGACCTGCCGAAGATCTCGGCGCACCTCGCCAAGACCAAGCGGCTCGAAGGCCTCGACTGCGGCGACAAGATCACGAACGCGCAGTTGCTCGAACTGCCGGTCGACATCCTCGTCCCCGCCGCGACCGAGAACGTCATCACCTCGCGCAACGCCGCCAACATCAAGGCGCGCATCATTGCCGAGGGCGCGAACGGCCCGTGCACGGCCGGCGCCGACAAGATCCTCGACCAGAAGGGCATCTTCGTCGTGCCGGACATCCTCGCGAACGCAGGCGGCGTGACGGTGTCCTACTTCGAGTGGGTCCAGAACCGCATGGCGTTCTTCTGGACGCAGAAGGAAGTCGAGGACCGCATGGAGCACATCATGTGCGAGTCCTTCACCGCCGTCGTCGACATGGCGCGCCGCTTCACGGTGAGCAACCGCATCGCGGCCTACATGCTCGGCGTCGACCGCGTGGCGCAGGTCACGCGCATGCGCGGCATCTACGGCTGAGCGGCTGCAGCGCGCCCTTCGGCCGAAGCCGGAGTGCGCGCGCAAGGACACCAAGCGCAGCGACGCAGCGAGAACGCGTTCGCGAGCCGCTGTGCGAGGCGGTAGCCGCCGCAACGCACGACTCCATAGGCCTGAGGCTCAGAGCCTGGCGACTCGAGACCAGCAATGCACGGCGCGCGATCGACGCAGGCGCCGATCGCGCGGCATACAGCATCTACGCATCCGGGAGCTCGCTGGAGATCCAGGAGTGCGGACAGAGCCGCAACCACGGATCCGACGCACTTCGCGCCACGCGGAGGTCCCACGAGGCCCTGTGCTCGCCGGCAGCATGCGTTCTTCAACGGGCTGCCAGGCGCCCCCGAGGCACGAAGCTCACTTGCGCTCGCCAGCGACAGCGACGGGAGCCGTGACGCTTCCGCGCAGCACGAGGGTCGGCGCGTTGACCACGTTGCCGAGCAACGGAACCCGGATCATCGAGTCCCCCACGCGCAGTGCCGAAGTGTCGACGAGCACATCGACGCGCC
>CAZEQF010000069.1:0-13938 GCA_964514315.1 uncultured Singulisphaera sp.
CGATGGCCTCCTTCTTCTTGCCGAGGAAGTCAGGCCAGAACGTGTAGCTCATCGCCTTGGTGAAGCGCGCGTTCCAGTGCGTCTCGTCGATCGCGAGCACGCGGTCGAACGCCTGGTCGGCCTTCTGCGACAGCGGCCACTTGCTGTTGTCGAGCTGCAGGTAGGCGAGGTAGGCGTTGCCGACGTCCATCTGCGCCTCCGTGTCGTTTGGCGAAGCCGTTGCGGCGGCTTCGAACGCGGCGACGAGTTCGTCCATGCGGCCTTCCGCGAACATGCGCTTGTAGAGCTCGGAGTTGGACCAGAAGTCGCTCTTGCCGCGCATCGCGACGGCGCGCTCCTTCGCGTCGAACGGCTTGTCCGTCTCGGCCGCGGGACTCGCAGGACGGGCCATGCCGCGCGCTGCGAGCGCGCGTTCGACCGCGGCATCGATCGTTGCGTCGTCGATCGGTTGCGCGACCACGCGAGCGGACGTCGCGCTGGCTTCCGCCGGCGTGGCGTCGCGCTGCGCGCGCAACTTGGCGACCTGGGACTCGAGTTCGTCGACGCGGCGGAGGGTCGTTTCGATCGCATCAGCCGAAAGCAGGGACGGCGAAGCGACGGTCGGGTCCTGCAGGAAGTAGCGGTCGACGCCGACGGTCGCGAGGCAGCCGCTGAACACGGCGAGGAAGGTCACGAGCGGTTGGTTCATGGAGGCGCCCACTACGGGAGCGCGCGAAAGTACTCGCGCGCATTCCCGCTGCTACGCCTTCACGCCACCTCGTCCGGGTGTTCTGCCGTTGCGTGGCGAGGATCCTCGATCTCCGTCAGCGTCGCGTCGGTCAGCAGCAGCGTGCCCGCGACCGACACCGCGTTCTGCAACGCGGTGCGCACGACCTTGGTCGGGTCGACGATGCCCGCGACCACGAGGTCCGTGTATTCGCCCTTCGCTGCGTCGAAGCCCATCGCGCCTTGCAGCGAACGGATGTGCTCGACGACGACGCCGTCGTCGAAGCCGCTGTTCGTCGCGATCTGCCGCGCCGGCGTCTCCAACGCGCGCGCGAGGATCGCGAGGCCCGTGCGCTCGTCGCCTTCGGCTCCCTTCGCGGCCTCGAGCACCGCGGGGATCGCGCGCAGCAGCGCCACGCCGCCGCCGGGGACGATGCCCTCCTGAACGGCTGCCTTCGCCGAACGGATCGCGTCCTCGAATGCCTCCTTCTTGTTCTTCATCTCCGCCTCGGACGAGGCTCCGACGCGGATCACGGCGACGCCGCCCGAAAGACGTGCGAGCCGCTCCTCGAGCTTCTTCTTGTCGTAGTCGCTCGTGGTCTTCGCCGACTGCGCGCGCAGTTCCTTGCAGCGTGCGTCGATGTCGGCGCGCAGGCCCTCGCCGCCGAGGATCGTCGTCGTCTCGCGCGCGAGGATCGCCTTGTGCGCGCGGCCGAGGTGCGTGAGCTCGACCTTGTCGAGCGCGATGCCGAGCTCTTCCGCCACGAACGTGCCGCCCGTGAGCACGGCGAGATCCTGCATCATGTCCTTCTTGCGGTCGCCGAATCCCGGCGCCTTCACTGCGGCGCACGCCAGCGTGCCGCGCAGCTTGTTGAGCACGAGCGTCGCGAGCGCATCGCCCTCGATGGCCTCGGCGACGACGAGCAGCGAGCGGCCCGACTTCAGGATGCGCTCCAGCAACGGCACCATCTGGTCGAGGCGCGCGATGCGGCCTTCGAACAGCAGCAGCAGCGGCCGGTCGAGCGAGGCTTCCATCTTGTCCGGGTCGGTCACGAAGTAGGGGGACAGGTAGCCGCGGTCGAACTGCATGCCTTCGACCACGTCGAGCTCGGTCTCGGTGCCCTTGCTCTCCTCGAGCGACACGACTCCCTCGGGGCCGACCTTGTCCATCGCATCCGCGATGAGGGAACCGATGGCCGCGTCGTTGTGCGCCGAGATCGTGGCGATCTGTTCGCGCTCCGCGCGCGAACGGCACGGCCGCGACAGTGCGCGCAGCGCCTCGACGGCCGCGGCGAGGCCGCGTTCGAGCCCGCGCTTCAACGCGACCGCGCTCGTGCCGGCGACCACGTTGCGCACGCCGTCCTGCAGGATCGCGTGCGCGAGCAACGTCGCCGTCGTGGTGCCGTCGCCGACGTCGTCGCTCGTTCGCGTCGCGGCTTCGCGCAGGATCTTGGCGCCGAGCCCTTCTTCCGGGTCTTCGAGCCGCACCTCGCGCGCGATCGTCACGCCGTCGTTGCAGACGAGCGGCGCCTGCCACTTGCGATCGACGAGCACGCACTTCGAGCGCGGGCCGAGCGTCGGTCGCACGGCGTTGGCGAGCGCGGTGGCCCCGGCCAGCACGCGTTGCCGCGCGTCGTCCGAGAGGCGCAGCCGCGTGTGGCTCACGTTGCTTCCTCCAGGTCGGGCAACTTGTGACGTGCGATCTGTCCGAGCGTGCGGCCCACGGCGGCGCACGAAACCGGCGGAGCGAGCCAGTCCTCTTCGCTGCACGCTTCGAGCGCGAGGTCGTCGAGCGCGAGGATGCCGACGAGGCGGCGTTCGCTGTCGACGACCGGGAGCCGTCGCACCTGGTGCAGCGCCATCGACCGTTCTGCGGAGTCGATCGACTCGTGGATGCGGCACGTGATCAGCCTCGACGACATCGCAGCCGATGCGCGGATCGCGTCGATCGGCTCGCCGCTGCGCAGCGCAGCGAGGCAGACGTCGCGGTCGGTGACGACCCCGAGCGGCTTCCGTTCGTCGTCGACGACGATCACGCAGCCGCAGCTGCGGTCGCGCAACAGGCGCGCGACGTCTTCGAGAGTCTCGTTGGGCCGGACCGCGGCCACGTTGCGCTGCATCATTTCGAGAACGTCCAAGGCAAGCTCCTTCTGTTCGTGTTTCCTGAATGCACGCTAGCTCGGCGGCATCTGCGAGGAATACGACGCACTCGGTAGAGCCTCTCCGCGTCGAGCCCAGGGCGTTGTCGCGGGATATGGGCCTTCGCTACGACCGCGGACGCATTCCGTCGCGTCGTGGCTCGGACCATCCATGCGCGTCGCAAAGGAGCGCGCGCGCAGATGGTCGAACGAAGGAACGCATGGCTCGTGGCCGCATGGCCTGGAATGGCGGCAGTCGGCCAGATCGCCGGCGCCTACCTGCACGACCATCTAGGCATGGTTCCGCTCGTCGAACTCGGCGCGAACGGCTGGTTCGAGCCGGAGTCGGTGCGTGTCGAAGCAGGCATCCTGCAGCCCGAACGACGGCCGCGGAGCTTCGTCTCCGTGCTGCAGTCCACCGACGGCGGGCCGGACCTCTTGCTCGCGCAAGGCGAGCAACAGCCGACCGTCGACTCGATGCGCTACGCCAACGCGGTGCTCGACGCGTGCAGCGCGCGGTCCGTCAGCCGCGTCGTGACCTTTGCGGCGCTCGCGACTGCGATGGAGGCCCAGGACGAGCCGCGCGTCTTCGCCGCGAGCACGACGCAGGGTCTTCTCGAAGAGGCGCTCGCGGTGCGCGGCGTGTTCCGTCTCGACGGCGCGGAGGTCACGGGCATGAACGGCCAGTTCCTCGCTGCCGCGCGCGAACGCGGCATTCCGGCTCTCGGCCTGCTCGGCGAGGTTCCGTACTTCGCGACGGGCTTGCCCAATCCCAAGGCGTCCGCCGCGGTGCTGCGCGCGCTGCGCGAGATGCGCGGCCTCGACTTGCCGCTCGGGCCGTTGCTGGAGCAGGCGCGTCGTCTCGAAGGATGGATCGTGAAGCAGCTGAAGACCTCCACGCCGCCGAAGCGCGAGGCGGGTGCCGCCGCGGAGATCCTCGGGCCTCAGGCCGAGGAGCACGGCGCGGCTGCGGCCGGCGGCGAAGCAGGGAGCCACGATGCGCAGGATGTGATCCAGCGAATCGAGTCGCTGTTCCTGCTCGCCGAACAGGACCGCGGCAAGGCCCAGGACCTCAAGGCCGAACTCGACCGCCACGGTTTGTTCCGCGAATACGAGAACCGGTTCCTCGACCTGTTCCGCAAGGGCAGCTGAGCGAACTGCCATGAAGCTCCGCGTCCTCGCGCTCGACTACGACGGCACGATCGCGACGAACGGAAGCCTGCACGACGAAGTGAGGGCTGCGATCGCCGAAGTGCGCGCGCGCGGCATCGTGGTGCTGCTGGCGACGGGCCGCATGCTGTCGGACCTGCGTGTTCTGCTCGGCGATCTCGAGATCTTCGACGCCGTCGTCGCCGAGAACGGCGCCGTGCTCGCGTTGCCCAAGGTGGGGCGCACGTTCGCGTTCGCAGCATCGCCGCAGGAGTCCTTGCTCGAGCTGTTGCGCATGCGTGGCATGCATCCACGACAAGGCAGCTGCGTCGTCGAGTTGCCGGCGACGGACGCGCGCGTTGCGCTCGATTCGGTGCGCGTCCTTCAGTTGCCGGTGTCCCTGCAGTTCAACCGCGACCGCCTCATGTTGTTGCCGCAGGCGATCAGCAAGGCGACGGGGCTGCGCGAGGCCTTGCGCATGCTGCGCCTCTCCGAGCACAACGCGATCGCCGTCGGCGACGCGGAGAACGACCACGAACTGCTCGCTGCGTGCGAACTCGGCTACGCGGTGGCGTGGGGGAGCCCTGCGCTGCAGGCGGCTGCCGACGGCCTCGTGATCGGCGACGGTCCGCAGGCGATCGCGGGCTGGATCCGGCGCATCACTGCGACGGGTTCGATCCACACCGCGTCGATGGGCAGGCGTCGCATCGTCGTCGGCCGCCACGACGACGGCACCCTCGCGACGATCCCCGCGCGCGGGCAGAACATCCTGATCGCCGGTGGCGTGGGTTCCGGCAAGTCGTCGCTCGCCGGCCTGCTCTGCGAGCGCTGGCTCTCGCAGCACTACACGCTGTGCCTCTTCGACGCCGAAGGCGACTACGGCGAGCTGGAGGCGCTGCCCGGAGTGCTCCTGCTCGGCGCGGACGGACGGTTGCCCGAGGTCGCGGAGCTCGTTCGCGTGATGCGCCACGCGGACGTGAGCGTGGTCGTCGATCTCGTGCGGCAGCCCTTGGAGGAGAAACGACGCTTCGTGCAGAGCGCATTGCCGGCGCTGTTCGCGATGCGGCGCGAGTCCGGCTTGCCGCATCGCGTGGTGCTCGACGAAGCGCACTACTTCCTCTGCCCCGGCTCGTGCGCGGTGCCGACCGCGACGCCCGACGCAGGCCTGTTGGTCATTTCCTACCGCGTTCGCGAACTCGACCCGCGTGTGCTGCAGTCGATGGGCACCGTGATCTCGACGCGCGACGTGGATCCCGAGTCGGCGCGGGCGCTGCGTGCGTTGTGCGACGGGAAGGGGACCGACGAGCAGTGGGCCGCACTGCTCGCAGCGGTCCCGCCGGACGGCGCCGTGCTCATGCCGTCGCGCGACGACCCGGTGCGCGAACCGCGTCCGTTCCGCGCCTCGCTGCGACAGACGCAGCACGTGCGGCACAGGCACAAGTACATGGACGTGCCGATCCAGGCAGGCCACGAGTTCCGCTTCACGTTCACGGACGGGGTGGTCGGATCGGTCGCCCGGTCGCTGCAAGAACTCGTCGACGTGCTCGGTTCGGTCACTACGGATCGCATCGCGCCGCACGTGCGTCGCGGCGACCTCTCGCGCTGGATCCGCGAAGTGCTTCGCGACGAGGTCCTCGCCGACGTGGTCGCCGGGCACGAGTCCCGTTGGCGCATGGACGCTGCGGCGGACTTCAACGGCAGCGTGATCCATTCGGTGCGCGGCCGCTACCAGGTGCAGGACGACTTCGCATGACGGGCGCATGCGCACCTTGGCCGATCGCACTGCCGACTCGGTCGCATGGCTGGTCATGTGACGGCGCGAGATTCTGCGGGACGAAATTGTCAGGAACCGGAGGAGCAACCATGACCTTGGCGAAGATCTGCTCGCGGGATGCCGCACAGGCCTCCCCTCAAACCCCCATCGCTTCGATCGTGCGCACGATGCGCGATCGAAACGTGGGATCCGTCGTGATCGTCGATGACGCTCGCCGACCGATCGGCATCGTCACGGACCGCGACCTCGCGATCCGCGTCTTGGAGCCTGGCCTCGATCCGAAGGCCACGCTTGCAGACGCGGTGATGACGCGAAACGTGCGCACGATGCCTGCGAGCGCGTCCGCGAACGAGGCTCTGGAGATGATGCGGCAACTCGGTGTCCGTCGCATTCCCGTCGTGGGCACGCGCGGCGAGTTGTTTGGCATCATCAGCGTCGACGACGTGCTTCAGCGTGTCGCCGAAGAGCTGGGCAGCCTGAGCCTCGTGCTCGCGCACAGCGTCGGCGGCGCGTGGCTGCCGGTGCGGCGCGGCAACGGCACATCCAAGTCGGGATCGGCGATCTCGCGCGCGCAGGGCGAAGCGGAGTGTTGAGCGCGCGTTGGGAGAACATCCTGTACCACCGTTGTCCTTGTGCGAATGGCGGCAGCGGGCTCCGCATCGCAACCTAGTCGCCACGTGCGCCTTGCTCACAGAGGCGTGCGCCTCCATCCATGCCCGAATTCAAGGAACGCGACGACTTGCTCCGACGTGAGATCGGCGCAGCAGTGCGAGCCGGTCGCTCCATCCGTGCCCGCGTGCGCAACGCGACAGCCTCCGCGGTCCAGCGTGGCCTCGACGCCGAGTCCGGGATCGCGGGCATCGCGCGTGCAGCCCTGCATGCAGCAGCCACAGAAGCCACGAGCGCGCGCGCTCCCACGGACCCGCTGCGGCAGGTCGTCGAAGGAACGGCGGACGGCTTCGTCGTCGCGGCGCAGGCGCTGCAGATGACCGTGCGCGAAGCCACCTCGCGCGCTGCATCGTTCGCGCAGCAGGATCTCGATCACGCGGCGGACGAGTTCTCCGCGCTCGCCATGCTGTTCGTCGACAGCGTGGTCCGCGGAGCCAACGAAGGCGGCGCGCAGGCGGCAGAAGTCGTCCAGGCGGTGCGCGAGCATGCGCACACGGCGCTGCGTCGCGCGTGGCCTGCGTTCGCTGCGGCGGCGTCGACGGCGCGGCGCAATCCGCAAGCGCTCGCGGCAGCAGCCGCAGACGCGGCCCCGGACGTCGCGCGAGCCGCAGTGGGCGCGCTGCAGAAGGCGCTCGGCGAGCAGTTGCAGAAGCTCGGCATCGCCCTCGCCAACCCGCCGCGCGGCGAAGGGTAGCGCGATGGCGCAGGACGCCGTCTCGCGGCTCGCTGCGCATGCGCGACGCGTCGGCGAGATCGCCTCCGTGCTCGGCAAGTATGGGCTCGCGGACTCATTGCGTTGGCTCGACGTCGATTTCGTGCAGGACCGGCTGCGCGCGAAGGACGGCAGCAGGCTGCGCGACGAGCCATTTCCTTCGCGCGTGCGGCTCGCGCTCGTCGAGCTCGGCACCACGTTCCAGAAGCTCGGCCAGACGCTGTCGACTCGCCCCGACCTCTGCGGTGACGCGCTCGCCGAGGAGCTCGGGAAGCTGCAGGCCGCGACGGCCGCGGACCCGCCGTCGGTCGTTCGTGCGTGCATCCACGGCGAACTCGGCTCGTCGCCGGAGGCGTTGTTCTGCGAGTTCGACGATGTTCCGCTCGCCACGGCCTCGATTGCGCAAGTGCACGCGGCCCGGCTCCACGACGGCACGGAAGTGGTCGTGAAGCTCGTCCGCTCCGGCGTCGTGGACGAAGCCCGCACGGACCTCGACATCCTCGCGGCCGTCGCGCGGCTCGCGGAAGCGCACGCTCCCGCGATGCGCGCATGGCGCCCCACGCTCGTCGTGCGGCACTTCCGCAGGTCGCTGGAGCGCGAGCTCGACTTCGTGCGCGAGCGAACGCAGCTCGAACGGTTCCGCACGGCATTCGCCGGAGTCTCCGGCGTGCGATTCCCTGCGCCTGTGCCGGCGCTGTGCTCACGCGGCGCCCTGACGATGGAGCGCTTTCACGGGACCCCGTTCACGGATCCGCGAGCGTTGCGCGCGCGTTGTGTGGACCTGTCTGCGCTCGCGCGGCGCGGCGCGCAGATGTGGGTCGACATGGTGTTCCGCGACGGGTTCTTCCATGCGGATCCGCATGCAGGAAACCTCGTGCTGCTGCCGGACGGCGCGCTCGGCGTGCTCGACTGCGGCATGGTGGGGCGCGTCGACGCGGAGTTGCGCGAACGGCTCGAAGAACTGTTGCTGCATGCCGTCGAGCGTCGTGCCGAAGAGCTGGCGTCGTGCGTCGTGCGCATGTGCGAAGGCGGCGACTCCACGGATCTCCCGTCGCTGCGTCAGGACGTCGAGGAGATTCTCGAGGACTTCGTCGACGTCCCGATCGACTCGGTCGATCTCGGCGCGATGTTCGCATCAGTCTTCGGCGTGCTGCACCGGCATCATCTCGCGTTGCCGCCGTCGCTCGCGATGTTGCTGCGCACGCTCGCGGTGCTCGAAGGAACGTCGCGCACGCTCGACCGATCGTTCAGCCTCGCCGAGTTGCTGGGGCCAGCGTACTCGCGTTCGGTGCGCAGGCGCTGGTCGCCGAGCCGCGTATCGGCGCGCGCAATGCGAGCCGCGCGCGAATGGGAAGCCCTCGCTTCCTCGTTCCCGTCCGACTTCCGTCGCGTGCTGGAGCGCATGCGCGACGGCGCGTTCCGTGTGCGACTGGAGCATCGCCATCTCGACGACAGTGTGAACCGCCTCACGCTCGGCATCCTCGTCGCGTCGCTCGTCCTCGCGTCGGCCTGGTTGTGGACGAGCGCCGCTCAGCCCGGCCTCGTCGGAGCGCCGACGCTCGGCGCGGTCGGATTCGCCACCGCGGCTTTGCTGGGGTGGCGTTTGTGGCGTTCGTCGCGGCGCGCGTTGCGGGATCGAGCGCATTGAGGCCGCGATGTGCGTAGTCGCGGTCGTGCTGCGCAGATCGCGCACTGCACCGGGACTCCAATCCGTATCGCCGGGTTCGCGACCGAGTGGTCGATTGGCTGCGTGGAAAGGGGCGCGATGGGCGCGCCCGCCACGGAGAACCAGCCATGCGAGTGCGCGAATTGATGTCCACGCCTGTCACATCCTGCCGTCCGCAGGATTCCCTCGAACATGCCGCGAAACTGCTCTGGGAGCACGACTGCGGCGTGCTCCCTGTCGTCGACTCGAACGGGTCCGTCGGCGCGGCGATCACCGACCGCGACATCTGCATGGGCGCCTACACGCGGGGCAAGAAGCTGTCGGATCTGCGCGTGCGGGACTCGATGTCGCGCGAGATCTCGGTGTGCCGTGCGGACGAAGACGTCGCGCGCGCGGCCGAGTCGATGCGCAAGAGCAAGATTCGTCGCCTGCCCGTCGTCGACGAGGCGGGCAAGCTCGTCGGCGTGATCTCGCTCAACGACATCGCGCGTGCGGCGACGCATGACGCGGCCATGGGGCGCGAACTCGTGCAGACGTTGGCGTCGGTCTGCGCGCCGCATCCGAAGCGTGCAGCCGTTCCGCAAGCGAAGGCGCATGAAGCGACGTTGGCCGCGGCCCACCGGGCCTGAGGAGGAGCCATGTTCGACGACCGACGGAGCGGCAAGTTCGTCCTCGTGCTCGCGGCAGGCAGCGGCAACCGGCTCGCGTCGTTGACGACGACGTCGGCCGGCGTGCGCGTGCCCAAGCAGTATTGCGCGCTGTTCGGCGGGCGCTCGCTGCTCGGCGACGCAGTTGCCCGAGCCGAGTTGCTCGCAGCTCGCGAGAACATCGTCGTCGTCGTCGCGCGCGACCACGCGAGGTGGTGGGAGCGTGAGTTCGAAGGCTCGGTGGTGCGCGTGGTGGTGCAACCGTCCGACAAGGGCACTGCCGCCGGCGTGCTGCTCGGGCTGCGCGCCATCGCGGCGGTGGACGAGCGCGCGCACGTGACGATGTTGCCCGCGGACCACTTCGTCGCGGACGAAGGCGCGCTCGCGGCGTCCCTGCTCGCGGCGCAGGCGACGGGACGCGCGGAGCGGCCCGTACTGCTCGGCATGTCGGCGGACTCGCCGGATCCGGAGTACGGCTATGTCGTCCCAGTTCGGTCGACGACGCCGATGCTGGGCGTGAGCCAGTTCGTCGAGAAACCCACGTCGTCGGAAGCGTCTGCGCTGCTCGCACGCGGCGCGGTGTGGAACACGATGATGCTCGCGTCGCCGTTGTCCGCGTTGCACGCGCTCTACGAACGGCGCCTGCCGCGCATGCTGGCAGCGTTCCGTTGGGCGCGGCCGGAGGAAGGCCCGTCGCGCGCAGCCTCGCTCTACTCGACGATCGAGACCGCGGACTTCTCGCGCGACGTGTTGCAGGGATCGGAGCCGTTCCTCGACCTCCGCGTCGCCGCGCCGTGTGGATGGACGGACCTCGGCACTCCGTCGCGCGTGCGGGCATGCGTGCTTCGCTATCGCTCGCGCTATGTCACTGCCGCGTGCCCGCGTCCCGCCGCCGTCGATCTCGCGGCCGCCGCCGAGGCCCAGACAGCGTCCGCGTGAGGCCGATCATGGGAACCCAGGGACATCAGGCAGAGTTCGCGAAGAAGCGCGAGGCGATGGTGCGGCAGCAGATCGCGGCGCGTGGCGTCACATCGCCGCGCGTGCTCGCGGCGATGCGCAGCGTCGAGCGCGAAGGCTACGTGCCGTCCTACCTCGGCGAGTTCGCCTACGATGACACGGCGCTGCCGATCGAGGAAGAGCAGACGATCTCCCAGCCGTACATCGTCGCGTTCATGCTCGACGCGCTCGAGTTGACGCCGCGCGATCGCGTGCTCGAGGTCGGCACCGGGTCCGGCTACGCAGCGGCCGCGCTCGCGGAGATCGCGGCCGAGGTCCACACGATCGAGCGCCACGAGAAGCTCGCCAAGCTCGCGGCCGAACGGCTGCGCCGCGACGGCTACTCCAACGTGCGCGTGCACCACGGCGACGGCACTCTCGGATGGGCGGACGCCGCTCCGTTCGAAGCGATCGTCGTCGCCGCGGGCGGGCCGGACGTGCCCGAGACGTTGCGCATGCAGCTTGCGATCGGCGGACGGCTCGTGATGCCCGTCGGCGAACAGGGTGGGCTGCAGGAGTTGGTGCGCGTGCGTCGGCTCGGCCCGGACTCGTTCAAGACCGAACGGCTCGCCGACGTGCGCTTCGTGCCGCTCGTCGGCAAGGAGGGGTTTCGAGTCGATGCGCGCAGGGACGCGGTGGCCGCGGTCGCGCCGCAGCGATCGTTGCTCGTCGGCGAATGCGCGGAGCCGTTCGTCGACGTGGAATCCGCCGACCTCGACGCGCTCTGCGGACGCCTTGCGGACTCGCGCGTCGTGCTGCTCGGCGAGGCGACGCACGGCACCGCCGAGTTCTACCGGATGCGCGCGCGCATCACGCGGCAGCTCATCGAACGCCATGGCTTCCAGATCGTCGCGTGCGAGGCCGACTGGCCCGACGCGGCGCGCATCGACCACTACGTGCGCGACCGCGACGTGCCACGAGGCGAATGGCAGGCGTTCGCGCGGTTCCCTGTGTGGATGTGGCGCAACCGGCAGGTGCGCGAGTTCGTCGACTGGCTGCATGCGCGCAACATGGGATTGCCTCGCGACCGTCGTGTCCGCTTCTGCGGCCTCGACGTCTACGGCCTCTACAACTCGATCGACACGGCGCTGCGCTTCCTCGACGCGCGCGATCCGGCCGCGGCTCGCGCCGCGCGCGAACGGTGGTCGTGCCTCTCGCCCTGGCAGGCGGATCCTGCGGCCTACGGTCGCGCGGCGGTCGAAGGCAGCTGGCGCAGTTGCGAACGCGAAGTCGCGGCCGCGTTGCACGACCTGCTCCATCGTCGCGTGGAGCGCATGAAGACGCACGACGAGGAGTGGTTCGACCTGGTGCAGGACGCGCACGTGGTGAAGGACGCCGAGGCCTACTACCGCGCGATGTATGCCGGCAGCGTCGAGTCGTGGAACCTCCGCGACGCGCACATGGCCGACAGCCTCGGGCGGTTGCTCGACTTCTGCGGACCGAAGAGCAAGGCCGTCGTGTGGGCGCACAACTCGCACGTCGGCGACGCGGCGGCCACTTCGATGTCGGCGCGCGGCGAATGGAACCTCGGGCAGTTGTGCCGCGACCGCTACGGCGATGCGTGCTCGTTGCTCGGGTTCGGCACCGATCGCGGCGTCGTCGCGGCAGCGTCGCATTGGGGCGGACCGATGCAGCGCAAGGCGATCCGTCCTTCGCATGCGAAGAGCTTCGAGCGCATCTGCCACGATGCGGCGATCCCCGCGTTCGTGTTGTCGCTGCGCGAGCCGAAGCGCGCCGAACTGCGCACCGAGTTCCACCGCGAGACGCTGCAGCGCGCGATCGGCGTGATCTACCGGCCCGAGACGGAGCTGCAGAGCCACTACCTGCACGCTGCGTTGGCGCGGCAGTTCGACGAGTTCGTCTGGTTCGACGTCACGACGCCGGTCGATCCGATCGAATCCGTCGAGCTCGAAGGCACGCCCGACACCTACCCGTTCGGCGTCTGATCGCCGCACGGCCGCCGGGCCTGCGCCTCAGCGCTGGTCCGGCCGGTCGCCGAGCGCCGCGTGCGCCGCGGCGAGCCTCGCCACCGGCACGCGGAACGGCGAGCAGGACACGTAGTCGAGGCCGATCTCGTGGCAGAACGCGATCGTCTTGGGATCGCCGCCGTGTTCGCCGCAGATGCCGATCTCGAGCTCGGGACGCGTCGCACGGCCGCTCGCCACGCACATGCGCATCAGTTGCCCGACGCCGGAGCGGTCGATCGTCGCGAACGGGTTGGTCTTGAGGATGCCCTTCTGCAGGTACTCGACGAGGAACCCCGTCTCCGCGTCGTCGCGCGAGATGCCGAACGTCGTCTGCGTGAGGTCGTTCGTGCCGAACGAGAAGAACTCGGCGTGCTTGGCCAGGCGCTCTGCGACGAGCGCGGCGCGCGGCACTTCGATCATCGTGCCGAAGCTGCACTTCACGCGGATGCCGCGTTCCTGCATCACGCGCTTCGCCTCGTCCTCCAGCACGGCGCGCTCGGCTTCGAGCTCGGTGCTGATGGCGGTGAGCGGGATCATGATCTTGGGCTGGACGCGGCGCTTCTCTGCGATCGCGTCGCATGCGGCCTCGACGATCGCGCGGACCTGCATGCGGACGAGGGCCGGCATGTGCAGGCCGAGGCGGACGCCGCGGCGGCCGAGCATCGGGTTCTGTTCGCGCAGCGCGTCGACGCTCGCGAGCAACGTCTCCTTGCGCGCGAGCTCTTGCTGCAGCTCGGCGGCGTCGCCGTCGTGCAGGCGCGCGCGCGTGCGCAGTTCCGTCACCTCGGCCGCGAGCGGGTCGCGTTCGGGCAAGAACTCGTGCAACGGCGGGTCGAGCAGCCGGATCGTGACCGGGAGCCCGTCCATCGCGGCGAAGAGCTTCGCGAAGTCGGAGCGCTGCATCGGCAGCAACTTGTCGAGCTGCTTCTGCCGCTCCTCGTCGGTCTTCGCGAGGATCAGCGCCTGCACGACGGGCAGGCGTTCCGTCTCGAAGAACATGTGCTCGGTGCGGCAGAGGCCGATGCCTTGCGCGCCGAACTTGCGCGCGCGTTCCGCGTCGCGGCCGTAGTCGGCGTTGGCCCACACTTCGAGCGTGCGCATCGAGTCCGCCCACGCGAGCAGTTGCGACAGGCTCGGGTCGTTCATGTCGGGGACGAACGTCGCGAGCTTGCCCGCGAACACCTCGCCCGACGATCCGTCGAGCGAGACCCAGTCGCCTTCGCACAGGACGCGCCCGGTCGACGTCTGCATGCGCCGCGCGTGCGGGTCGATCTCCAGGTTCTGGCAGCCGACGACCGCGGGCTTGCCGAACTGCCGCGCGACGAGCGCCGCGTGGCTGGTGCGGCCGCCGCGCGTCGTCACGGTGCCGGCGGCGGCGAGCATGCCGTGCACGTCGTCGGGCCGCGTCTCGGGTCGCACGAGCACGACCGGGTCCACGCCTTCCTTCGCCATGCGTTCCGCAGTGTCCGCGTCGAACGCGATGCGGCCGATCGCGGCGCCAGGCGACACGTTGAG
>CAZEQF010000070.1:0-13812 GCA_964514315.1 uncultured Singulisphaera sp.
TACAAAGCATTAATGCAAGCATTCTTTGATGCTGACGTGATGCAACGGCAGGATCGCCTGATGCGGCATGCGCCCTTGCTTGGCCGTGCCGCCTGCGGAGTCACCTTCGACGAGGAACAGCTCTGCGTCCTCGCGCGCGGTCCCCTTCTGGCAGTCGGCGAGCTTGGCCGGGAGGCCGCCGCTCTCGAGCGCCGACTTGCGACGCACGAGGTCGCGCGCCTTGCGCGCTGCTTCGCGCGCACGCAGCGCATCGAGCGCCTTGCCGTAGATCGTCTTCGCGATGCCGGGCGTCTCCTCGAAGATCGTGCGCAGGCCTTCGCCCACCACGGCTTCGACGATCGACTGCGCTTCGCGGTTGCCGAGCTTGATCTTGGTCTGGCTCTCGAACTGCGGGTCCGGGACCTTGACCGACAGCACCGCGGTCATGCCTTCCTTGAAGTCCTCGCCCGACGGAACGGGATCCTTCTCCTTCAGGAACTTCTCGGTGCGCGCCCAGTTGTTGAGCGCGCGCGTCAACGCGGTGCGGAAGCCGACGAGGTGCGTGCCGCCCTCGATCGTGTTGATGTTGTTGACGAACGTGAAGACGTTCTCGTGGTAGCCGTCGTTGTATTGGAGGGCGAGTTCGACCTCGTACTCCTTGTTCGGGTCCGCTTCCGTCGGCATGCGACGGCTGATGTAGAGGATGTCCTTGTGCAGGACGCCCTTGCCGCGGTTGAGGTCGGCGACGAAGTCCTTGAGGCCTTCGGGGAACTGGTATTCCTCGCTCGTGTCGGTGCGTTCGTCGACGAGCGAGATGCGCAGGCTCGAAGAGCCCATCAGGTAGGCGAGTTCGCGCAGACGACGCTTCAACACGTCGTAGTTGAACTCCGTCGCTTCCATGATCGTCGCGTCCGCCTTGAAGCGGACCATCGTGCCCGTGCCTTCGCTCGTGCCGACGACCTTGAGCTCGCTGATCTTGTTGCCCTTGCTGTAGCTCTGTCGATAGACCTTGCCGTCGCGTTGGACTTCGACATCGAACACGTCGGCGAGCGCGTTCACGCACGAGATGCCGACGCCGTGCAGGCCGCCTGACACCTTGTAGCTCGACTTGTCGAACTTGCCGCCCGAGTGGAGCTTGGTCAGGATGACTTCGAGCGCCGGCACGCCGCTCTCGTGCATGTCGACCGGGATGCCGCGGCCGTTGTCGCGCACGGACAGCGAGCCGTCCTTGTGCACGCGGACGTCGATGCGATCGGCCTTGCCCGCGAGCGCCTCGTCGACCGAGTTGTCGACGACCTCCCTCACGAGGGGGTGAACACCCTTCATGCCGGTGTCGCCGATGTACATCGCCGGGCGCGTGCGCACGGCGTCGAGCCCTTCGAGGACTTTGATCGAACTGGCGTCGTAGCGTTGTTCAGGCTGCTGCTTCGTTTCAGACATGTCCGGTTCCTCCGAGGCGGAACTGCAGGTTTGCCACCTGCTTCTGCGGCACCGCCTCGTTGATGCGCTTTCGAATCTCTTCGCGGCGGAAGCCCGTCAATTCCGCGAACAGCGGAGCAGACGAGACTTCCAGTGTGAGCTTGCCGTCGCGGAACCCCATCACCTGCACGCTGCCGCGCTGGTGCTCGGCGAGGATGGAGTCCAACGCCTGGTCGAAGACGTCGCGCGACTTCTTCTGGCCGACTTCGCGCACGATCGCGCGCAGGAAGTCTTTGGCCTTTTGGGGTTCGTATCCCATTCGCGGTTCGGTCTTCGGTCCCCGTCCTGCGACCAGGAGCCGCAGGACCACGGTGTCGGATCAGGTGCCGTTGTCGATCAGGTGCCGCTGATGGGCATCACGACGTAAGTGAACGACTCGCCGAGCGTGAGCTTCGCCGGCATCGAATCGTCCGACATGTCGAGGCGGACCGTGTCGAGGTCGCAGACGCGGAGCGCTTCGAGGATGTAGTCGGGGTTGAAGTTGATCGAGCCGCCAGCGCCCTTGCACGCGACGTCCATCGTGACGTCGGCGCGGCCGCGCGTGCTGTTCTCGGCCGAGAGCCGCAGCAGGCTGTCCTGCACTTCGAAGCGCACGCTGCGCAGATCGTCGGCGCACAAGATCGCCGCCTTGCGCAGGTTGCTCTCCAGCAGCGAGCGGCTCAGTTCGACGGTGGTGTCGGCGGCCTTCGGCACGACTCCCTCGTAGTCGGGGAACCGGCTGTCGAGCAGCTGGCTGACGAGGCGGACCTTGCCGAAGCGGAACTCGATCTGCTTGTCGCCGACCGCGATCGTGAGGTCTTCCTTGCTGGAGTCCGGGATCGCGCGAGCCAGCGTCGACAGCGCACGCAGCGGGACGATCGCCTTGAACTGCGTCTTGGAGTCGTCGAGGTTCTCGTAGCTGAGGGACAGGCGGCGGCCGTCGGTCGCGACGAGGCGCAGGCAACCCGAACCCATGTCGAACATCACGCCGTGGATCGCGTAGCGCGTGTCCTCGCGCGCGGCGGCGAACTGCGTCTCCTTGATCATCCGCAGCATGCGGCCGGCAGCGATCGTGATCGACTTGCCGCCCTTGATCGCCGAGTCCTCGGGGAACTGCTGGGCATCTTCGCCGAGCAGCACGAACGAGCCGCTGCCGCTCTCGAGCCGGCAACGCTGGTCTGTGCGTTCCAGGGTGACCGTAGGATCGTTCAATTCGCGCAGCAGGGCTGCACACTCGCGAGCCGGAAGAAGCACGCTGCCGGCCTTGTGGACCTTCACAGCGTCGATGGTGACCTTGGCCGCCATCTCGAGGTCGGTCGCGAAGAGCGTGATCGAACCTTCGTCGGCGCTCAGCAGGACGTTCTGCAGGATAGGCTTCGTGGTCTTGACCGGGACAACCGAGCCGACGACGGCAAAGGCTTCCTGGAGCTGCGTGCGGTCACAGAGGATCTTCATCGACGGTGCTGGTTCTTGGAGGTGTGGGACGCTCGAGCGACCGGGCCCGCACGATCCGAGAAGAGTAGAAGAGAAGTTTCTCTCTACCCTCTCTCATCGTGTTGTCGCGAGTCTGGAAGACTAGCGTTCGCAGTTGCGCAGTTCGACCCGGAAACCTCGAACTCGGGGGTCTTCTGGCAGTTTGGCCACATGGGGAGAACTGCGCTCGAGGTGCTTGGGCGATGTCCAGGTTTCCTCCGTCGAAGGGGGTACCGGAGGTGGAGGTCGCGGCTTGTCAGCCGTCTCCCAGACGATTCCCTGGGCTCCACCCGACGAATCAGCGGAGTACCCAGATCTCTTTTGTCCCTTTGCGCCGCGAGGTCTCGCCCGTCGCCGGCGAAGACGAACTAGGCGTCAAAAGATGAGTCCGCCCGTTCCGGCTCCGGTTCGGCTGTGGGTTCGGCCCAGAAATGCAACGAGCGCACCCGGCTCAGCCGGATGCGCTCGCGTGTGGGGACGGTCGAACGGTCACTTGCCCGCAGGGCGGTTCATCAAGCGCGTGCCGAGGTCGTCCAGCATGTTGCGGAACAGACGGTCGTTCTGGCTGCGGTCGCGGATCTTCGTGACGGCGTAGAGGACCGTCGTGTGGTCGCGGTTGCCGAACACGCGGCCGATGTCCTCCAGCGACAACTCCGTGTGCTCGCGCAGCATGTACATCGCGATCTGGCGCGGCTGGCTGATGGCCTGCGTGCGGCTCTTGCCGGTCAGGTCGCGAGCGGTGATCGCGAACACCTGCGTGATGAGCTCGACGATGTCCTCGACGGACACCTGGGTCATCCGCGTCACGGCAACGCCGCGAAGCGCCTCCTCTGCGAGTTCGAGCGTGATCGGGCGGCCCGTGATCGCGGCGATGCCGACGACCTTGATGACCGCGCCTTCGAGCTCACGGATGTTGGCCGTGACGCGTTCGGCGATGTAGCACGAAACGTCGTCGGCGAGGTCGATGCCGCGGCCCTTGGCCTTGCGGCGGACGATCGCGACGCGCGTCTCGAAGCACGGCGCCTCGATCTCGGCGACGAGGCCCCACTTGAAGCGGGACACGAGCCGTTCCTCGATCGTCGGGATCTCGACCGGCGAGCGGTCCGACGACAGCACGATCTGCTTCTGCAGGTTCTGCAGCGAGTTGAACGTGTGGAAGAACTCTTCCTGCGTCTTGTCCTTGTTCGCGAGGAACTGGATGTCGTCGATGACGAGGACGTCGACGTGGCGATGCAGGTTGCGGAACTCGTCGAGGGAGTTCGTCTGGATCGCGTTGATGAAGCTGTTCGTGAAGTCCTCGCAGCTCAGGTAGAGCACTCGGGACTGCGGGTTCCGCTTCGTGATCGTGTGGCAGATCGCCTGCAGCAAGTGCGACTTGCCGAGGCCGACGCTGCCGTGGATGAACAGCGGGTTGTAGGCGCCACCCGGATTCTCGGCGACCGCGAGCGCCGTCGCATGCGCGAGGCGGTTGCACGGGCCGACGACGAACTTGTCGAACGCGTAGTTGGGGTTGAGGTGCAGCGAGCGCTGGCGATCGAACGCCGCGCTGGACGGACCCTCGGAGCGCGCAGGCGCTTCGAACGCCGGCGCGGAGCCGACGACCGCGCGCACGGCGCTGGACGCATCCACGGGTCGGACCGTCGCATCGACGCCGATCGCGGACAGGCTGTCCCAGCCGTCTTCGGGACGGAGGCTCACCGACACGGCGCGGCGACGGCCGTCCGTGGAGGCGACGTCACGCAAGGTCGGCAGGTGGTTCTTCTGGAGCCAGTCGCGAACGAACTGGCTCGTGACGGAGAACTCCATCTCCTTGTCGTCGGCGCGCAGGATGCGCATCGAACGGAACCAGGTTTCGAATTGCTCCCGGCGCACTTTGGCGAGGAGCTGGGTGAGCACACCGTGCTGCAGACCCCCCGTGGCGGAGGGATCGCTCTGCTGCGCGGCGGCCGTGGGCGCGTTGTTGGTCGACAACGCGGGCGAGGTGGACAACGGCGAACGTTCCAAGGCAGGCTTCGTTCGTTGAGACGACACGTAGACCCTCCGCGTGGTGGCGGATGTCTACCGGGGGAGGTAAGGCGATGGACGGCCAACGGACACGAACGACCTAAGTCGTTGCGCAATCGCTGGCTAGGGCAAGGCTGAGAGATGATCGCCTTCGGCTCGGGCCCGGCTAGGCGTGCCGGGTTGGGAGAGCTTCGGGCTCCTCGAACGCGTGGTTACTTAGCGATGCCGTTCCGAGTTGCCAAGACTCTCGGACAAGTTTCGAACAACCGCGGTGGAGATCTCGCGCGAGCGTCGACGCTTGCTCGCAGCGCACAACGACTTGAAGACGGTCCGCCGCGGTCAGAATTTTTTCTGCACGCGACCGACCGCATCTGCGACGCGTCGGGCTGCATCGCGCGCGTGTTCGATGCTCGTTCCAAATCCGAAGCTGAAGCGCACACATGCGCGCGCATCGGCCTCGGAGAGCCCCATCGCGAGCAACACCGCAGGCGGTTGCGGTGATCCCGAGGAACACGCCGATCCGTGGGATGCGCAAACACCGACGAGGTCGAGCGCTGGCAGCAACGCGCGACCGTCGACATGCGCGAACGCGACCATCGCCGTGTTCGGCAGACCATCGTGCGGCGTGAGCACGCGGACTTCGCGCAAGCGCGACGACAACTCCTGCACGAACGCGGACTTCGCGAAGTCCATGCGCTCTGCGCGCGCGGCTTGTTCGCCGACAGCCAACTCGATCGCGAGCGCCGTCGAGGCGGCAAGCGCGGGACTCACCGTTCCCGGACGCAACCCGTGTTCTTGGCTGCCGCCGCGCAACAGCGGCCGCAGGTTCCGTTCGGCGCCGCGAACGACCAACACGCCGGAGCCGCGCAGGCCACCGCACTTGTGCGGCGACAGCGAGACGCTGTGCGCGCACCGCAACGCGTCGGCGAGCGGTATGCGGCCGAGCGATTGCGCGGCGTCGACATGGAGCGGGGCCTGCATGTCGTCGGCGACGCGACGTGCCTCCACCACAGGTTGGAGCGTGCCGACTTCGCTCTGCGCATGAACGAGGCACACGAGGCCGACCTTGCGGTCGACGACCGTGGGCATCGCGTGCCCGGACGCATCGACGCCCCACCACGCGACCCCGCGCGCCTTCGCGGGTTCGAGCAGCGACGGGTGTTCCGTCGGCGCCAGCAGCACAGGAAGGCCTGGATCGCCGAGGCCGCGCACCGCGAGGTTGTTGGCCTCGGTGCCGCCCGAGCAGAACACAACGTCGTCGACTTCGACCGACAACGCGTTCGCCACGCGTGCCCTCGCATCCTCCACCACGGAACGTGCGCGGCGGCCGATGCGGTGCGCGCTCGACGGGTTGCCGGGGCACGCTTGCTCCGTCTCGACGAAGTGCGCGAGCACGCGCGGGTCGACGGGGCCGCCGGCGTTGTGGTCGAGGAAGTGGACGGGAGGCGCGGCGTCGCTCACGAGCGGGCTCAGTCCAAGGCGACCACGTCGCGGTAGATCGCTTCGTAGCGGTGGATCACTTCGTCGGCGCGGAAGTGCTGCAGCGCGCGTTCGCGCACGCGTTCGCACTGGCGCGCATACTCGACGGGATCGGTCAGGAACCGCAGCGCCGCCTTCGCCATGGCCGCCGGATCCGCGAACGGAGTCAGCGCGCCGGTGTCGCCGAGCACCTCCTCGACGCCGCCGACGCGCGTCGCGACCGACGGCACGCCGCAGCTCATCGACTCGAGGATGCTGAGGCCGAAACTCTCGGTCTCCGACGCGGAGAGGAACAGGTCGCAGTCCTGCAGCACGTCCTCGACGTTCTCGCGCGGGCCGAGCCACTCGACGCGATGCGCGCAACCGAGGTCGGCGGCGACGGCGAGCGCGTGCTCGCGGTCGGGGCCGTCGCCGACGAGCAGCAACCGTGCCGGCACCTGCTGCTGCACCAACGCGAACGCGCGCACCACGTCGGCGGTGCGCTTGACCGGCCGGAAGTTGGACGCGTGCACGAGCACGCGTTCGTTGCCGTCGCGTTCGGGCCAGCGCTTCTGCTTGCCTGGCCGGAAACGGTCGGTGTCGACGAAGTTGGGCACGACGTGGATCGGCTTCTGCACGCCGAACACGAGTCGCGTCTCGTCCGCGAGGTATTGGCTCACCGCGGTCACGGCGTCGGACTGTTCGATCGCAAAGCGCGTCGGCCGCATGTAGCCGCGGTCGCTGCCCGCGACGGTGATGTCCGTGCCGTGCAGCGTCGTGATGAAGCGGAAGCGCGAGTTCGACATGCTGCGCGCGAGGAACGCGCTGACCGCGTGCGGGATCGCGTAATGCACGTGGAAGACGTCGATCTTCGACTCCTCCTGCACTTCGAGCATGCGCGTGGCGAGCGCGAGGTCGTACGGCGGATAACGGAACAACGGATACGCCGAGACCTGCACCGGATGGAACCGCAGGCCCGGGATCCCGCGGCGCATGCGGCTCGGACGGTCGTAGCTCAGCAGGTGCACCTCGTGGCCGCGCAACGCGAGCGTCTGGGCCATTTCGGTGGCGACCACGCCGCTGCCGCCGATCGTCGGGTAACACACGATGCCGATGCGCATGGGGCGATGATACGCAAGAACCGCCCGTCCCGATGCAGCGAGCCTGCGCAGTGCATCGAAGAACGCAGTCCGGCCGCGATCGCGCGGCAACTTGCCCGCGCGTGTCGTGTTTGTGTCAGCGCCGCTCGAGCGCGAGCGGGAACGTCATCGACAGGGCGACGCCGCGGTCGCCGTCGGCGGTGACACGGCAGCGGCCGCCGCAGGCCTTCGCGAACGCGCGCAACGTCAGGGCGCGTTCGACGACGTGGTCGCCGGCGCCGTCGCTCTTCAATTCCAGCTGCGCGTGCTCGCCGTGCTGCGAAGTGCGGATCGTCACCTCGCCGCCGCGGCCGGCATTGCCGACGCAGAGGTCGAGCGCGCGGCGCACCGCGTGCGCGAGTTCTTCCGGCCGGCAGGCGATGTGCGGCAGGCGACCGTGCAGCGTCTGGCGCACCGTGACCGGGGTCTTGGCGTCGTGCACGAGGTCTTGCGCGCAGCGGTTGACGATCGCGTCGAGGTCGGCGCGATCCGCGTTCGCAGAATCGGCGACGATGCGGTCGACGAGTCCGTCGAGCGTGGCCGCGAGATCGACGAGTCCGTCGCCCTCGTCGTGCTGGAGATCGTCGCGCAGGATCGCGCGCAGCTGGCGCTGGACCTCGGCAAGGCTCGCCTCCAGCGCGTCGTCGAGATCGTCGCCGTGCGGGCCGCGACGCGGGGAGTCGTCGTGGGGATTCACGGACGTCCTATCGGCACGCGACCTGTCCCTGGATGAGCCAGGGAGGGGCGAAGGACGCGGGCGCGGCGCAATCGGGGAATGCGCCGGCCGTTCGGTCCGCCGCGCAGGCGGGCGGTCAGCCCTCGGCCGAGGCTTCGGCGGGCGGATCCTGCGGGCTGCTCGCGCCCTGCGTCGGCGCCTTCCCGGTCGACTCCGGAGCGCTCGTCTGCATTCCGAGCTTCTCGAGCAACTCCGCGGCGAGCGCGTCGTAGTCGCGCGCGCCGTTCGAGTCGGGCGCGTGTTCGAAGATCGTGCGGCCGAAGCTCGGCGCCTCGGCGAGCTTCACGTTGTTGCGGATGCGCGTCTTCGCGAGCTGCGCGCCGAAGTACTGCTCGATCTCGCGCAGCACTTCGGTCGTCAGGTTGGTGCGCGAGTCCAGCATGCACGGCAACACGAGCGCGACTGCGAGCGCCGGGTTCAACCGCTTCTGCACGAGCTGGATCACTTCCATCAGCTTGGCCATGCCCTGCAGCGACAGGTATTCGGCCTGCATCGGGATCACGACATGCGTCGCGGCGACGAGCGCGTTGGCCGACAGCACGCCGAGCGACGGCGGGCAGTCGAGCAAGACGAAGTCGAACTCGCCGCGCTTCTCGAACGCCTCGATCGCTTCGCGAAGGATCGTCTCGCGGCCGATGCGGTTGGCGAGCACTTGCTCGACGCCTGCGAGCGAAGTGTCGCTCGGAACCACGGACAGCCGCTCCGTGCTCGTCGGCTGCACGAGATCGTGGATCGGCGCGTCCTCGACGAGCAAGTTCGTCATCGTGTTCGACTCGAGGTCGGGACGCTTGTCGAGATGGACCGTGAGGTTGGCCTGCGGATCCATGTCGCACACGAGCACGCGGTGGCCGCGTCGCGCGAGCGCTGCGCTGAGATTGACGGTCGTCGTCGTCTTGCCGACGCCGCCCTTCTGGTTGATGACCGCGATGACGCGCACGTTGCCGTTCCTCGGATGCAGGTGTCTGCCGTCTCCGACGCGGGACGGCGAACGGTCATTAGAGATCCGTCGAATGCCTCGGGCAAAGGCCCGGTCGGCGGAATCCGCGAAGTGGTTTGCAGAAGCGCCCCGGGCCCAAACCGGCCGTTTCGCGCACCGCATCGCGCGAGCAACAGGTCGTTGCGGCCTGCCGGACAGCGTTCGCCTTCGGCCAGCGCCTGCGTCGCTTTGCGGGCGATCGCATGACCACGTTCGTTCGCGTTGCCGGTCGGCGCGCGTTCAGCCGAACAGCGACGAGAGGTCGCGCAACAACACGGGCCCGTCGACGACGTAAGGCTCCGCGTGCGAGCAGCCCGTTCTCGCGCCGTAGAAGCGGTCGCGGACCTGCGCGCGCTCGAGGATGTCGAGGCCTTGCACGAGGTGCGAACGCGCGCCGTCGGTCGCGAGTTGCGAGCGGTAGCAGCGGATGACCGCCGCCTTCTTCTCCGCGAGATCGGACACGTCGAGCGCGAACGTCGGCTCGACCGGGATGTTGCCGGGGTAGCGGATCAGCATGCGCGGCCTGCACGGCGCGCCGAGTTCTGGCTCGTAGCGCGAGAGGCCGGAGAAGAACCACGCCTTGCTCGCAAGCTGCGCGGCGGCGACGTGGTCTGGATGCACGTCCTTCTCGTGCGGCGCGAACAACAACGTCGGCCGCAGTTCGCGCAGCGCGCGCACGAGCCGCCGCACACTGTCCTCGTCGATCGCGACCGCAGTGTCCGGCAGGTCGAGGCTCCTGCGTTCGGTGACGCCGAGCATCGCCGCCGCGGCCGCGGCTTCGCTGCGCCGCTCTGCCGCCGTTCCGCGCGAGCCCATCTCCCCGCCGGTGCAATCGACGATCGCCGAGCGCTTGCCGCCCTGCGCGAGCCGGAGGATCGCGCCGCTGCACGCGATCTCGACGTCGTCGGGATGCGGACCGAGGAACAGGGCGTCGCACACGGTCATGGTCAGAGCTCCAGCACGCAGTGCTCGATCGAGAACGGATCCGCCGCGTCGAGGATCGCGTCGGCGAGCGCCGGACCGTGCGATGCGAGCAACGCCAGCGGGCCGAGCACGCGCTCCTGCGGACGACCGCGCGGCCGCAGGTTGGCGCACAGGCGGCGGAACTGGCGCAGGCCCGTTCCTTCGCGGTTCTGGCGCGCGGTGCGCAGCTTCTGCGCGAGGCGATCCAGCTCTTCGGTCGTCTTCGTGCGCACGCGGTCGATCGAAGAGAGCATCGAGCTGTCGATCTCCTGTGCCTGCTGCGCGACCTTGTCGAGACCGCCGCGCACGACCGCGAGCATCTCGTCGATGAGGTTGTCGATGCTGTCGCGATCGTCGCCGAGCGCCTTCTCCGCGAGCTTTTCGGGCGACTGGTCGAGGTCGGTGATGTCGAGCCCGAACTTCGTCAGGATGCGCTGCAGCGACGGCTCGACGAGCGTCATCGACGCGCGCGGCACGAACAGCGGCTGCGGCACGCCGAGCGTGCGGTAGAGCGGCGCGACGATCGACAGGTAGGCGAGTTCGCCCGGCCCGACGACGAACGCGATCGTCGGCAAGCACGCGTCCTGCCAGAGCGGCCGAAGGAGCGCGCCGGGGCTGAGGTCGCGGCCGCGCTGGTAGCCCTCGGCGTCCGCGAGCGGCGTGCGCCGGTCGCCCGTGATCTCGAACATCATCGTGGCCGCGGGGTCCATCGTGACGTCGACGCCGAGGTCCGTGAGTTCGTCGCACGTCTGGCGCACGACGTCGCGGATCTTGTTCGACTGGCTCCACCACCGTTCGAGCGGCGGGAACGCCTCGTCGGGCAGGTCGCGCGGCTCGATCACGAGCAAGCCGTGCTTGCCGAACAACTCGAACATCATGCGCGCTTGCGCCGCCGCGAGCGTTTCGTCGGGATGGCGCGGGCGGAACATGTCGAGCGCCCACGCGCGCGACTCGCTCTGCGGCAGCAACTGGTCGATCTCGGCGATCACGCGTTCGACCTCGCGGCCGCAGCGGATCCCCGACAACGGCGCGCCGGCGCGGTCGATGTCGAGGCGGAAGCGCTGCACATCCTGCGCGCTGTTCACGAGGAACAGTCGGTTCGCCTCTTCGAGGTCGTGGTCGTCGCTGTGGTTCCAGTAGACCGGGACTGCGCGCACGCCGCTGCCGCTCGCCTCGATCTGCTGGCAGAGCTTCACCGCCGTCGCGACCTTGTGCAGGTTGAAGAGGGGTCCGCCGATCAAGCCCGGCTGCTGGCCGGTGATGACGAACTGCACCTTCGGGTCGGTGATGCGCTCGCAGTTGTCGAGAACTTGCTGCGGCGCGCCGTGGCGCTTTGCGTAGTCCGCGAACGCGCGCGCGAGCAGTTCGCGCGGCACGAGCCGTTCTGCGCCAGTCGGTGCGCGCTTCAACAGTTCGTCGATGTTGCGCGCGCGCTTGCCGAGGACCGAGCAGAGTTCGCGGTCGTCGTCGAGGAAGCGCTGGTGGATGTCGCTGGTGCCGAGCCGGCGGAACGAGATGTGGCGCGTGGTGCCCAAGAGGCGCGTTGTTCTAGCCCGAACGTGGCGCACTCGCAGCACCGCGTTCGCGTTCCATCTGTCGTTCGACGACGACTTTCGACGCGAGCGAGAAAGGCTCAGCCCTTCTGCGCGAGCTTCTGCACGCGGCGGCAGTCGTCCGCGAACTGTGCGGCGGCCGCTTCGATCTTCTGCAGCCAGTCCGCGTCGCCGGGCTTGAAGGCCTGCATCACGCCGCGACTCTGCGTTGCGAGCGCGCCGAGCCCGCGACGGTCGAAGGCCGACACGAGGTCCTCGACCTTGCCGCCCTGTGCGCCGACGCCCGGCAGCAGGATCCAGGCGTTGGGCATGCGCTTGCGCAGCCGTTCGAGCTCGTGTGGCCAGGTCGCGCCGACCACCGCGCCGACCGGCGAATAGCCCTCGGCCTTCGGCAGGTCCTGGCCCCAACGGTGCACCGCGTCCGCGACGGCGTCGCAGAGCGCGCGGTCCTGGCCCTGGATCGGCAGGTCCTGCAGGTCCTTCGCGCCTGGGTTGCTGGTGCGCACGAGCACGAACAGTCCGAGCCCGCCCTTCTCCGCATGCGTGCGCTGCAAGAACGGCTGCAGCGAGTCGCCGCCGAGATACGGGTGCAGCGTGACCGCGTCGGCCCACTGCGCATGGCCCTCGGCATAGGCCTCGGCCGTGCTGCCGATGTCGCCGCGCTTGATGTCGCCGAGCACGAGCATGCCAGCCCTGCGCGCGGCTGCGCAGGTCGACTCGTAGGCCGCGAAGCCACGCGAGCCGTATTGCTCGAAGAACGCGATGTTGGGCTTCACCACCGGCACGTGCCGCGCGAGCGCGGGCAACGCCTCCCGGTAGAACGCCGCGATGCGTTCGGGAGCGGAGGCTGCGGGCAGGAGTCCGGAGGGCAGCGCGTCGAGGCGCGGGTCGAGGCCCACCACGGCGGGAGCTGCGCCGCCGAGGATGCGGCGCGCGAGTTCTGCGACGAAGGTCATCGGGGCGGGGAGACTAGCAATCGGCCGCGGTGCGGCATCGCAGGAAGTGGCGGCTGGCCGAACGCCCGTTCGCCTTGCGGTCGACCCGCGGCCGGACTGCGCGCAAATCGTGAAGACGCACGGGATCGGGCCATGTCCGCCACCGACCTAGGCCGTTGTTCGAAGTGGCATCGAGACCCCCTTCCCTGTTTCCTTGTTGCCTCCGAAATCCTGCCATCGGCGCTTGCCGCGGTGGCGCATTCGAGCAGACCCCAACGATGCCTGTCGTCTTCGTGCCCAAGGAGACGGAACCCGGTGAGACCCGCGTCGCGGCGATCCCGGAAACCGTCAAGGGACTTATCAAGCTCGGCCTCCAGGTCGAGGTCGAGCGCGGCGCTGGACTCAGCGCCGGCTTCTCTGATTCCGAGTATGCCGAAGCCGGCGCTGCGCTCGTCGGCGACGACGCGCGGTCGCGCGCGGACTTCGTGCTCGGCATCCAGGCCCCTGACGCGGTTCGCGCGCGGCAGCAGAAGGCGGGGTCGATCCTCGTCTGCTCGCTGCAGCCGGGCATGAACCTGCCTGCGATCGCGGCGATGCGCGACGGCAAGGTGACGGCGATGGGCTTGGAGTTCATGCCGCGCATCACGCGCGCGCAGAAGATGGACATCCTGTCATCGCAGGCGACGTGCGGCGGCTACCAGGCCGTGCTGCTCGCAGCGGTGCACCTGCCCAAGCTGTTCCCGCTGATGATGACCGCCGCCGGAACGATCACGCCGGCGCGCGTGCTCGTGCTCGGCGCGGGCGTTGCGGGCCTGCAGGCGATCTCGACGGCGAAGAAGCTCGGCGCGGTCGTCGAGGCCAACGACATCCGCCCCGCGTGCAAGGAGCAGGTCGAGTCGCTCGGCGGCAAGTTCGTCGACACCGGCACGCCGCCGGATGCGGAGACGAAGGGCGGCTACGCGAAGGAAGCGACGCAGGAGTTCTTGAACAAGCAGCGCGAGATCCTGACCAAGCACATCACGGCAGCCGACGTGTTGATCACGACGGCGCTCGTGCCGGGCAAGAAGGCTCCGGTGCTGGTCACCGCCGACATGCGCAAGGGCATGAAGCCGGGCTCGGTGATCGTCGACATGGCGGC
>CAZEQF010000071.1:0-13688 GCA_964514315.1 uncultured Singulisphaera sp.
CGCCGCCGCCGTTCTGCCCGTTCACCTCGCGCCAGCAGATCGGCCACTTCCTGTATGTGCTCGATCGCGACAACCGCCAGGTCCTCGTCGTCAACAGCAACCGGTTCACGGTGCTCGACACGATCCGCCTGACGGACCCGATCAGCATGGCGATGGCGCCGAACATGACCCGTCTCGCCGTCTCGAACTTCTCGAGCGCGACGGTCAGCTTCATCGACATCGACCCGACGAGCACGACGTTCCACCAGGTCGTCGCGGAGACGCGCGTCGAGCGCGGCCCGACGGGCATCTGCTGGCAGCCGGACGGCGAGGACATCCTCGTCGTGAGCACGGACTCGAACTTCATGAGCATCATCCGTGCTCAGGACTTCTCGGTTCGCCGCTCGGTGTCCGGCTTCCTCAACGCGCCGGTCGAGGTTGTCGCCACGGAGCGCTACGCGCAGACGGGCTTCCAGCAAGGCGTCTACGTCGCCTACATCCTCAACTCGAACGGCACGGTCGCCGTCTATGAGTCGGGTCCGGACGGCGTCAACGGCTACGGGTTCAACGACATCGTGTCGACGATCCCGAACGCGACGTTCCCGCGCGCCCGCTCGATGGTCTACGACTTCTTGTCGTCCAACGGCGGTGTGCTGATCGGCCACGTCGACGACAGCGGCCTCGGCCAGATCTCGCGCCTCGCCATGACGGCGTCGCCGGTCGGCCAGATCCCGCTGAACCCGAACTCGGGTGGCTTCATCCAGCCGCCGACGTTCCGCCAGAAGGAGTGGAACGTGGTCCAGCGCTACGGCGGCCTCAACTCGACGACCCCGACGCGCGACCTGCTGTCGGGCAACTCGGTCGCCGACATCGCGACGGACGAGATGATCAACTACGGCGGCGGCACCGGCCAGGTGACGCAGTTCAACGCCGGCTACCAGCGCACGCCCTACACGCACTCCGGCAAGCACACCCTCAAGGTGGCCGGTGGCGCGACGGTGTTCGCGACGGTGCCGAAGCTGCTGTTCGCAGCGCTCTCGGACGTCGGCCGCATCGACGTGCTCGAGGTCAACACGGGCCGCCGCGTGCGCACGATCGACGTGCCGGGCGTCCGCGTGATCTCCTGCTACTGGCGTCAGTGATCTTTGCTGACGCCAGAGAGCCTGGCGTCAGTGAGACCTGCTGACGCCAGATTGCCTGGCGTCAGTGATCCCTGCTGAAGCCAGCGCTTCCGCTGACGTCAGGGATGCCTCGCCCGGCACTGCTTCCGGGCGCGGGGATCGCAAGCCGAAACGGGCCGCCTCGAGCGGCCCGTTTGCATTCCCGGAGACCTACTGCGCGGTCGGGAAGGAGACTCGGTTCGTTTCCGATGCAGGGGCAGGAAATCGGCTGCGTTACGCACCAGAATGCGCCGATGCCCGAAGGGCCCGCAATCCAGCGCATGTTTGCCGAAGTCGCCGACGGCTACGACCGCGCCAACCGCGTGTTGTCGCTCGGCATCGACGTGCTGTGGCGCAAGCGCGCCGCGAAGATCGCCGAGGTGAAGCAAGGCGAACGCGTGCTCGATGTCTGCGCGGGGACCGGCGACCTGTCGCTGCACCTGTCGAGCCTCGGCGCCAGCGTGGTGGGCGCAGACTTCTGCGCGCCGATGCTCGTGCACGCCGAGCGCAAGAGCAAAGACCTCGCAGGCCGCCCGCACTACGTCTGCTCGGATGCGCAACGGCTGCCCTTCGCCGACGCGTCCTTCGACCTTGCGACGGTCGCGTTCGGCATCCGCAACGTCGAGAACCCGACCGCTGCGTTGCGCGAGATGGCGCGCGTGGTCCGTCCGGGTGGTCGCGTCGTCGTGCTCGAGTTCTGCAAGCCGAAGCTGCCGCTGTTGGGGCAGGCCTATCTGTTCTACTTCCGCCGCGTTCTGCCGCGGCTCGGCAAGTGGGTCTCGGGCGCGAGCAACGACGCGTATGCCTACTTGCCGGACTCGGTGATGAAGTTCCCCGAGCGGTCCGAGTTCACGCAGCTGATGGCCGATGCCGGGCTGCGCTCGCCGCGGTTCTCCGTGCTCACCGGCGGCATTGCCGCGGTCTACCGTGGCGAAGTCCAAGGCTGAGCCGCAAGCGCCGCAGTCGCCGCCACCGGCGGATGGCTACTTCGCATGGTCGCGCGATCCGGCCGTGAGCCTGTTCGCCGTGGTCCCGCTGTGGCTCGTCTACGAAGGGCTCCGCTTCTCGCTGGCGCCGTCGGAACGCAACCTCTCCGAGTGGATCCTGCTCGACGTGCTGTCGCGTCTGCCCTACGCGGCGAGCGCGGCGCTCTACATCACCCTCGGCATCAGCGTGTTCATCGCGATGCGTCGCGTGATCGACCGCAACGTGCCGTGGGCGCGCGTCGGGCTCGTCATCGTGCTCGAAGGCACCGTCTACGGCCTGATGCTCGGGCCGATGGCTGGCGCACTTGCCGATCCCGCGGTGCGCTACCTCGCTGCAGGCAACTTCGGCCCGCGCCTCGTGCAGGACCTCGTCGGCTCGCTCGGCGCCGGCATCTTCGAAGAACTCGTGTTCCGGCTCGGACTCATGTCCGTGCTCGTCTGGATGTGGTTGCGCGCGACCGCTGCGTTCCGCCTGCCGCAAGCGCTCGGCGGCGTGCTGGCCGTCATCGTGAGCGCCGTGTTGTTCTCGCTGCATCACCATCTGCGCGAGGACTTCGACCGCGGCGTCTTCTTGTTCCGCACGATGGCGGGCGTGCTGCTCGGCTTCCTCTTCTGGTTCCGCGGCTTCGGCGTGTGCGTCTACACGCACGCGATCTACGACGTCTACTACTTCCTCACGCACGAACCGCGATGAACGACGTCCGCACCTACGCCGTGGGATTCTGCGGCGGCTCCGGCATTGCCTACGGGCTGCGCCTCGTCGCCGCGCTGCTCGAACTCGGCCACCGCGTGCACCTCGCGGCGACGGGCGCGTCGCTGCGCGTGATGCGGCACGAAGCGCAACTCGACGTGGACTTCGCGAAGCCGGACCTCGCGGCGCTGTTCCCGATGGCGCTGCGCGCGAACCTGTTCTGCCACGATCTCGCTGCCGTCGAAGCGACGCCGAGCAGTGGCAGCGCGAAGATCGCCGCGACGATCCTGATCCCGTGCAGCATGGGAACGCTCGCGCGCGTCGCGCACGGGTTCTCCAGCAACCTCGTCGAGCGCATGGCCGACGTCGCGATCAAGGAGGGGCGGCCGTTGCTCGTGGTTCCGCGCGAGACGCCGCTGTCGGTGATCCATCTCGAGAACATGCTCAAGCTCGCGCGCGCGGGCGCGATCGTGTTGCCGGCGATGCCGGGCTTCTACACGCGGCCGCAGACGGTGCAGGAGATGGTGGACTTCGTCGTCGGCAAGGCGCTCGACCGTCTCGGCGTCGAGCACGCGCTGTTCCGTCGTTGGAGCACGCCGAAGCAGGAGCCCGCCGCAGACGGCGCGTCGCCGTGGAACGAAGGCGAGGACTGTCCGTGAGCGCGCGCGACTTCGCTTCGCTGATCAAGCTGTCGCACTCGGTCTTCGCGCTGCCGTTCGCGCTGCTGGCGTTGTTCGCGTCGGACCGCTCGCCGGGTTGGGCGACGGTCGTGTTGTGCGTCGTCGCGGTCGTCGCCGCGCGCACTTCGGCGATGGCCTACAACCGCTACGTCGACCGCGACATCGACGCCGAGAACCCGCGCACGAAGGGGCGCGAGATCCCGCGTGGCGCGGTGTCGCCGCGCAGCGCGCTCGCGCTGACCTTGGTCTCCGGCATCGTGTTCCTCGGCTGCTGCGCGGCGCTCGGCGAAGTGTGCGCGTGGCTCGGTCTGCCGGTCTGGCTCTGGCTCCTGCTCTACAGCCACGCGAAGCGCTTCACGTCCTTGTGCCATCTCTGGCTCGGCGTGGCGCTCGCTCTTGCTCCGCTCGCTGCGTGGGTCGCCGCCCGCGGCTCGTTCGAAGGATTCACGACGCCGCTGCAACTCGCCTTCGGCGTGGTGTTCTGGGTCGCCGGCTTCGACATCTGCTACGCGTGCCAGGACGAGGCGTTCGACAAGGCGCGCGGGCTGCACTCCATTCCCGCGAAGCTCGGCGTGGTGCGCGCGATGTGGCTCAGCCGCACGATGCACTTGTGCGCCGCGATCCTGTTCTGGTCGTTCGGCCGCACGGCTGGGCTCGGCGTCGCGTATGCCGTCGGCGTTGTGTGCGCCGCGACGATGATGGCGTGGCAACACTGGCTGCTGCGCCGTTTCGACCTCACGCGCATCCACACCGCGTTCTTCACCGCGAACGGCATCCTCAGCGTCGTGATGCTTGCGGCGGGCCTCGCGGACATCTACCTGTTCGCCTGAGATGGCTGCCCCGCATCCCGACAAGGAACTCGAACGCCTGCGCGCCGCGTGCAAGCAGGGGCTGCCTTCCGTCGTCGCCCTCGTCGGCGGGGGCGCGTGGTTCCGCCAGCAAGCGCTCGACGCCGTGCTCGCCGCGTTGCCGAGCGATCTCGAAGTCGTGTCGGTCGACGGCCAGGAAGTCGCGCTGCGCGGCAAGAAGGCGAGCGCCGGCGACGACGACGGCGAAGCCGTGGGCGGCGACGAGGACGACGACGACGGCGACGACGCTGGCGCTGTGCACTGCAAGGACCTGCAGCCGCTCGCGGGCGGCGGGCTCTTCTCGCAATCGACGTGCGTCGTCGTGCGTCGCGGCGACCGTTGGATGCAGCGCTACGCGACGGCTCTCGCCGCGTTCGCGCCGCGCATCAAGAATGGCTCCATCCTCGTGTTCGAGGCGCAGAAGCTCGACAAGCGCACCAAGTTCGCGAAGGAGCTCGCGACGAGCGGCGCGGTCTATGAGTTCCGCGAGCTCTACGAGACTCCGTTCGGCAGGCCCGACCAGCCGCTGCAAGGCGAGCTCGTGCAATGGGTCATCGCGCACAGCAAGCGCCTCGGCGTGCCCGTCACGCCGGAGTCCGCGCTGCTGCTCACGGCGCAGGTCGGCAAGGAGCCTGCGTTGCTCGCCGCAGAACTCGACCAGCTCGTCGACCAGTTCCAGAAGAAGGGCAGCCAGAAGGCGCTCGCGCCCGAAGACCTCCGCGGCAAGCTGACCTGCAGCTTCGAGTCGACTCCGTTCGAGCTCGCCGAGGCCGTGCTCGACGGCGACCGCAAACGCGCGCTGCGTTCGCTGCACGCGATGTTCGCGCGCGGCGTCAAGCAGAAGGACGGCAAGCGCATGGACCAGGGCGGCCTGTTCCCGTTCGCGACGAGCTGGATGTTCTCGTCGATGGGGCAGGTCTACGAAGGCCGCACGATGCTCGACGACGGCACGCCGTTGCGCGACATCGCCTCGAAGCTCGGCGTCTACGCGTTCCAGGAGCGGTTCATGGCCCAGGTGCAGAAGAACCCGCGCAACAAGCTCGAACACGGCTTGCTCGCGTTGCTGCACTGCCAGCGCGAGCGACGTTCGCTCGGCGAGGAGGACGACGTGCTGCTGGAGCGCTTCCTCGCGCGCTGGTTCGACGGCGCGCCCGTGCCCGGCCCGGAGGAACTCGAATGGTGATCCGCGTCCTCCGCAAGGAGGTCCAGGACCAGATCGCCGCCGGCGAAGTGATCGAGCGGCCGGCGTCGGTGGTGAAGGAGCTCGTCGAGAACTCGCTCGACGCGGGCGCGATGCGCCTGCGCATCGAGATCCAAGGCGGCGGCGCCGACCTCGTGCGCATCACCGACGACGGCTCCGGGTTCTTGCCCGAAGACCTGCCGCTCGCGTTCGCGAGCCATGCGACGAGCAAGCTCAGCGAACTGTCCGACCTCGACCACATCGCGAGCCTCGGCTTCCGCGGCGAAGCGCTCGCTTCGATCGGCTCCGTCGCGCGTTGCGTGATCAAGTCGCGTCGCCACGATGCGGGCGAGGGCTGGGAAGTGCGCTGCGACGGCGGCGTCGAGACGGCGCCGCAGCCTTGCGGCTGCCCGCCCGGCACGCAGATCGAGGTGCGCGACCTGTTCTTCTCGCTGCCCGCGCGCCGTCGCTTCCTCAAGTCGGCTGCGGCGGAGAAGGCCCGCATCCAGGAGCTGCTCTGCGAACAGGCCCTGCCGCGCACCGACGTCGACTGGACCTTCGTCAGCGACGGCAAGGAGATCCTGCGCCTGCCTGCGGGCCAGACGCTGGCCGAGCGCTTCGCCGCGTGCTTCTCGCGCGATCTCGCGCGCGGCCTGCTGCCGGTGGAGCGGCGCTCCAACGGCCTCGTCGTCGAAGGGCTCTGCGGCGAGCCGGATCTCGCGCGTCGCGACAGCAAGCTCGAGTTGCTCTACGTGAACGGCCGCCGCGCGAGCGAGCGCAACGCGACGTTCGCGGTGCGGCAGGCCTACAAGGAGTTCACGATGGGCGGGCGCTACCCGATCTACGCGCTGCTCGTCACGATGCCGCCCGACCAGGTCGACGTGAACGTGCACCCGCGCAAGGCCGAGGTGCGCTTTTTGGAGTCGCGTCGCGTCGCCGGCAGCCTCTACGAGGCCGTGCATGCGGCGCTCGTCGCGCGCACTGCGGCAGGCGCAGACGAAGCGGCGGCGCAGCGACCGGGCGGGGTCGTCGTCGATCCGCAGAAGCCGCGCGCGCAGTCGGGGTTCCCGTCGACGCTGCCGTTGTCGTTTTCGCGCGATCGAGAACAGGACCATGCGCCGCCGCCGCCGATCCTCGTGCGCGATCGCAGGGACGAGTCTGCTTCGCCCGCGCGCGACGTCGCGGCGACGAGCCTCCCTGCTGCGCGCGACCTGCGACCCAACCCGTTCGTGCCGCAGGAAGGTCGCTCGCTTCGCTTCCTGCAGGCGCACGACCTCTACGTCGTGCTCCAGCACGGCGACGGGATCATGGTGGTGGACCAGCACGCGCTGCACGAGCGCGTCGTCTACGAACGGTTGCGCGCGCAGCATCGCGCGCGCGAGGTCGCGGTGCAGCGCCTGCTGACGCCGTGCGTCGTCGACGTGACGCCGAGCGAGAAGGCATGGCTGCTCGACGCGCGCGATGCGCTGTTGCGCGGTGGCCTCGACGTCGACGACTTCGGGCCTGCGTCGGTCGCGGTGCACTCGGTGCCGGCGGTGTTCCACCGCGCGGACCCGCAGCGGCTCCTTCGCGCAGTATTGCCGATCGACGCCGACGACGATCCGGGCGCGCGTCTCGAAGCGCACCTCGTCGAACGCTTCCACAGCATGGCGTGCCGCTCGGCGGTGATGAGCGGCGATCGCCTCGGCGACGCGGAGATCGAGGCGCTGCTGCGCGAGGCCGCGACGTTGGAGCACCCGCACAACTGTCCGCACGGCCGGCCGACGGTGCTCACGTTCACGGGGCCGGAGCTCGAGCGCTACTTCCGGCGGCGTTGCTGAAGGCCTTCGGTCAGGCCTTCTTCGCGGACTTCTTCTTGGTGGTCTTCGGCGCGGCGGCCTTCGCTGCGGTCGATGGCTTTTGGCCGGTCGTCTTCGCGCCAGCCTTCTTCGAGGCGGTCTTCTTTGCGGGCGCGGGCTTGGCTGGAGCCGACTTCGTCGCAGCCTTGGCGGGCTTCTTCGCGCTCGCGGCAGCGCCCGTGGACTTCGCCTTGCCCGTTCGCGGATCGAGGAGCGCCTCGTACCACGCAACGAACTTCTTGGCGGGCATGCGTCGCACCGCTTCGGTCACGACCTCGAGCGGCACGTCCTCGATCTTCTTGAAGCGGATGCAGCACTTGCCCATGTCGAGCTTGCGTCCGTCCTTGGTCCACGCGTCACGCAGCCAGGTCTCTTCCTCGGTGTCCTCGTAGGTCCACATGAGGTACAGCGAGAGGTGGTTCTTCTGGCTCGCGAGCCCCGCGTAGGGCAGCGGCTGCTTGGGATTGCAGTGGTAGCCCTGCGGGAACACGCGGTGCGGGACGAACCAGCCGATCATCCCGTAGTTCATGCCCTCTTCGATGTCCTTGTCGAGGTGGCGACGGACGGCATCGCGCACGGCTTCGACGGCGCGGCGGCGGTCTTCGGGCAGGGACTTCAGGTACTCGGCGACAGTGGCTGCCTTCGATTGCATGGCGGCGGATGTTACCAAGCGCCTCGCGTCGAGTTGCTGGTTGCCGACCTGCGTCATCGAGCGGTGGAGCAGGAGCCGTGCCCTTCGTCGTCTTCGTGCGCCCTGTCGACGACGAGCATGAGGCGAGGCGTTCCGCTCGGGTCCGGCGACCGATGCACGATGCCGTTGCTTTGGTTGCCGGCGGCGGCCGAACCGCGCAGCAATGCCATCGCGAACGCGCCGATGCGCTGGACCTGGAACCTCGGGTTGCGCACGGGCGGCGCATCGGTGCGCGTGCGGGCACGCAACGCGCGTCGATCGACGTCTTCGTTGCGCAGCCACTCCGTTCCCGGGCCACACCACGTGTGCAGCATGCGGACGCCCACGTGGTCGGTGTGGAACCGCGGACATTGGGGGACAGTCAGGCGCGCGAGGCTCACGTCGAGGAGCGGTTCGCTCGTGACGTCCAGGTAGAACCCCACCAACCTGGAGACGTCTGCCAGCAGCGCGTTGCACGCCGCAGGCGCGAACACGCGAAGGCGCTCCGGCAGCAGGTTGCGCAACAGAGGGCCGTGTTCGCGGAGTGCGTGAGCTTCCACGCGATGCAGGGCGCAGCGCCAGTCGTCACCTTGCTGCGTGAGCGCCACGGCCGCCTGCTGCAACGACGCGTCGACGGGCCGTTGCCAGATCGCGAGGTTGATGCCGGCTTCGTGGATGCGCGTGAGGGCGGGAGGTCCCGATGCCTCGACGACGTGTGGAACGGACTGGGGGCGGGAGGACCGGAGCTTTGTCGCGGTGGCCATGCCCCTCCAGTGCCGCTAGGGCGTGTCGGGTTCCTGCTCCAGTTCCGGAAACGCGGCAGCAAGCGCCCGACGCGCCCGATGGAGCCGCGAGCGGACGGTGCCGACCGGACGCTGGATCTCCTGCGCGATCGCCTCGTAGTCGAGGTCTTGGTCGAGGCGCAGCTCGACGACGCGGCGCTGGTCCTCGGGCAACGTCGAAATCGCTGCGAGGAGGCGCGCTTCGTTCTCGGCGTCGCGCGCATGGTGGAGCGGGTTGTCACAGCACACGTCGTCGCGGCGCATTCCGGCCGCGAGTTCGTGGCGGTGACGGCGCAGCAGCGTGCGGCGTTGGTGGAGGCTGCGATGCACGACGGTGCGCACGAGCCAGCCGCCGAGGTCTTCGGGCGGCCGCGTCTCGCGGTGCAGCGTCAGCAGCGCTTCTTGCACTGCGTCCTCGGCAAGGTGCTCGCAGCCGAGGATCTTGCGCGCGGCGCGCAGAGCGCGGGGCAGGACGGGCTCGACGAATCGCGCAAAGGCGGTGGCGTCGAACAGGGGAAGGGACGAAGTCGCGGACAGGCAGACGGACATCGAGCGGGCCTCGGAAAGCAGACGCGGGGTCGCGGCTCCAGTCGGAGCTGCGAATTCCAGCCGCCGCCCGTTCCGTATCAGTGGCAGATCAGGCGTGCGGCATGCAGCAGGCGCTGACGTCGCGCGGCGGCGCGCGTGCATGGACAGCCGAGCGGGGCGCGCTTGCGTGTTCTGTGCGTCCGAGCGCGATGCATGCCTTCGCCACCAGTTGGCCGAGGCTCGGAGGGCTGCGCTCCGCTGTGCTGCAGCCTTCGCTCGAAGCGAACATGCCGCACACGGCGCACGCATCGTGTGCGAAGACGTCCGCGCTGCGATGCGCAGGCCGATCGTCGTCGGCGCATTCCGCATCGTCTTGCGCAGCGCCCGCTGCATCCGCGTGGTGTGCATGCGGCCCGTGCGCGTGGCTGCAGCCGACATGCGAGTCCCCGCCGAACGCCGTGTGGGCATGGGCGTGGTCGCAGGTGTGCAATGCGGGCGCGAGCAGGCGCAAGAGGATCGCCAGCAGCCCCAGCAGGGCGGCGGCTCTCGACAGGCGCTGTCTCGCGGTCGGCATCGGCGCGGCAGAGTAGGCCGCGGCGCGCGGATGCCAAGATCCTGATGGCAGGGCAGAGGCGAACGGCTGCGCGGATGTGCGGCGGCGCAGCGCCGCGGATTCCCGGGAACTCGGGCGCGGCGGGCGGCACCGATGCAGTCCATGGACACCCGCCTTCCCGTAACGGTCCTCTCCGGCTTCCTCGGCGCCGGCAAGACGACGCTCCTGAACCACGTCCTCAACAACCGGGAAGGCCGTCGCGTCGCGGTCATCGTCAACGACATGAGCGAGGTCAACATCGACGCATCGCTCGTCGAGCGCGGCGGCGCGGCCCTTCGCCGCCAGGAGGAGCAGTTGGTGGAGATGCACAACGGCTGCATCTGCTGCACCCTGCGCGAGGACCTGCTGCAGGAAGTGAGCAAGCTCGCGCATGCGGGCAAGTTCGACTACCTGCTGATCGAGTCGACGGGGATCAGCGAGCCGATGCCGGTGGCGCAGACGTTCACGTTCGAAGACGAGGACGGGAAGTCGCTCGGCGACATCGCGCGGCTCGACACGATGGTCACGGTCATCGACTCCGCGCACCTGCCCCAGATGCTGCAAGAGGCGGAGTTGCTCAGCGATCGCGGCATCGCTGCAGGAGAGGACGACGTCCGTCACATCAGCGAGTTGCTCGTCGACCAGATCGAGTGCGCGAGCGTCGTCGTGCTCAACAAGTGCGACCTCGCATCGGCGGAGCAGCTTGCCGCCGCCGAGCGCATCGTCCGCACGCTCAATCCAGGGGCGCGCATCGTCCACACCGAACACGGCAAGGCGCCGTTGACCGAGATCTTCGACACGCGTTCGTTCGACCTCGAGGCGGCCGCTGCGCAACCGGGCTGGGCGCAGCTGTTGGACGAGGACGACGAGGAACGCAGCGAGAAGGAAGAGTACGGCATCGACAGCTTCGTCTTCCGCGCGCAGCGGCCGTTCCATCCGGAGAGGTTGCTTTCGTTCCTGTCCACGTCGCGGCCCGGGATGCTGCGCAGCAAGGGCTTCCTCTGGGTGGCCACGCGGCACGACGTGATCGGCGCCTGGTCTCAAGCCGGTCCGGTCGGTTCCCTGGAGCCAGTCGGCAAGTGGCTCGCGGCCGTTCCGGAAGAAGAGCGCGACCCGGACATGGAGGTGGACAACTCGAAGTGGGATCCGATCCACGGAGATCGCTGCCAGGAGCTCGTCTTCATCGGCCAGGAGCTCGACCGCAAGCGCATCGAGGCGCAACTGCAGAAGGCGCTGCTGACAGACGACGAGATGGCGCTCGGGGCGGAAGGGTGGATGGACTTCCCGGATCCACTGTCGCCCTGGATCGAGGTCTGCGAGGTCGAAGGCGAAGAGCAGGCGTAGCGCTTGCCTAGGCCCCTGGTGCGCACTGCGCGCCGTGGCCGTGGCATTTCGGCATCCGAGCGCGAACGTCCGCTCGTTTGCGCTCGTCCATGCGGTCGATTCACCTTGGACGCGCTTGCAGCATTCGGAGCCCGTGGGAATGCGGGAGCCGGATGCATGGAGCGCAGGAACGGCGGTCGCGATCAGCGCGCGACGGCCTCTGCGGCTGTCGGCAATTGGACTTCTGCTTCGAACTCCGCGAGCAGTTTCTTGCTCCAATCCATGACTGCCTCTGTGTCCGGGTTCGAGCGCTCGGCCCGGAGCTCGCGCCATCGGCGCAGTCGTGCGGCTGCCCGCGTGGCGATCGTCCGGTCTTCGTCGCTCTCCACGGCATCGGCTGCGACCGCGTAGACGAATCGGCCCGAGTCCGACTTGTAGGTGGGAATCTGCACGAAGCGACGCGGTGTCAGTGGTTGTGCTTCGGCCTTGGACGCATCGGCCTCGACGAAGAAGTCGATCGCACGCTGCGGATAGCCGAACAACAGGCCCATGCCTCGGTGCCGATCCGCAGTGGGCATCCGTTCGACGACGGCGAAGACCTCGGCTGGATGCGTGTCGGGCGCGAGCCCGTGCGGCGCGAAGAAGTCCGCTCGGCGCGCGAGCACGGCGCGCAGCGCGCGTCGATGTGCGACCCAGGCGACGGCGTAACGCTTCCCTTCATGGGCTTGATGGAAGACGTGCACATCAGCCCATAGTTGTTCGTTGCGCCACGGAGCGAGCGCGTCGCGCACTTCGACGATCTCGCGAAGGTCGGGCGACGCGACCTCGATGCGGGAACGCCAGAATCCCTCGCTGACCGGCTTGAGTCCGCCGGCGACCGTGAACAGCGCTTCGCTGTCCAGCGCTTCGAGCAACACCTCTGCGGTGCGTTGACGCGAGTGGTCGGCATGCGGAGCCGTGCATGCGGCCGCGAGGAGGAGCAGGGAAGGCAGGAGTCTGGGGCGCACGCTTGCAGAGTGCCGCCCGGTCCCGCGAGGTTCCATGAAGTGGAACTCCGTGCGCGGTAGCGGCACTGGTGCGGCATGCGAATCCCCACTGCACTCCTTTCGTTCGTCGCGCCGCTCGCGGCGCAGACTTTGGTCACCGTCCCCAATGGCTACGAGAATCTTGAAGGCACCAGCGCCGCGCGCACTCCGTTCGGCTGGACGTCAGGCCGCGTGCAATACCTCGTCGACGGCGCGCAGCTTTGCCCGAACGGCGCGCTGATCACGAGCCTGCGGCTGCGTCTCGACGGCGGCAACTTCAACGTCGACGCGCCGGTGGCCAAGACGTTCACGGCGACGATCGAGGCGTATGAAGTGCCGGTGACGCCGGCGACCATGTCGGCGACCTTCACGGCCAACATCGGCGCCGCATTGCCGACCACGATCTACTCCGGGGCGCTGCAGGTTCCTGCCGCAACGCGCGTGTTGCCCTATCCGAATCCCTGGACGATCGACATCCCGCTGTCGACGCCGTTCCTCTACTCGCGAACCAACGGCAACCTGATGCTCGACATCACGGTGACCGGTGGATCCGGCGACAACTGGCCTGCGGACGGGTTCTTCTTCCACGCGACCGAGCCGCGCGGCGAGACCTCGCGCATCTGGGAAGATGCCGCATGCGCGACCGCTTCCGGCTCCCTGTCGATCGACGTGCCTGCCACGTTCGGCAACGGGGTCCTCGGCAGCTCCTTGCAGGTGACGCATGCATCGACGCCGACGGCAGGCGCGTCGATCGGGCTCGCCTACCACGTGCTCGGGTTCGACAAGGCACAGAGCGGCGGCTTGCCGCTGCCCCTTGCGCTCGGTGCGATCGGCGCGCCGTCGTGCTTGCTCAACGTCGATCCGTTCTTCGGCGCGATCGTCGTGGGCTCTGCGGGTTCCGTGAGCTGGTCCATTCCGAACCAGCCGGAGCTCGCAGGCATTGCGGTGTTCTCGCAAGCTGCAGGCCTCGACCCGGCGAACGGATCGTTCGTGCCGTCGAAGAACGCGTGGCAGACGCGCATCACGGCTGCGTCTCCGAATGCCGGCCCGGCGCAGATGGTGCACCGCTCGAACTACAGCACGCAGACCACCGGGTCGCTGTCGCCGACGGGCTACTACGGTCTCGTGATGGGCTTCGTCGGCACGTTCTACTGATCGCGCCGCACGCGGCTCAGCCCGGCATCTGCTCGACGTAGTCGTCGATCATGCGCAGGAAGTCCTGCGCGAGCGTCGGGCCTTCCAACGTCGTCACGTGCTGGCCGTCGCGGTAGACGGGCGCGCGCGGCGCTTCGCCGGTGCCAGGCAAGGAGATGCCGAGGTGCGCGGCCTTGCTCTCGCCAGGGCCGTTCACCCAGATTTTCCCTGCCTTCTCTTGATGCACCTCAACACGGAGGTCTTCCCAGGGA
>CAZEQF010000072.1:0-13615 GCA_964514315.1 uncultured Singulisphaera sp.
TTCGATCTCGGGCATGCGCACGAACGCGAGGTCCTTGCCGAGGTCGCCTGTGACGCAGCCCCATGTCCGCAGGATGCGCAGGCACGTGTCGACGCGGCCGTCGCGCCGGTTCTTGCCGAAGAACACGCCGACGAGGTCGTCGCGGTCGAGAGCGTGGATGCGTTCGCCGAGGCCTTCGAGGTGCGCGGCGACCTGCAGCAGCAGCTCGCTCGTCGGATTGGCCCACTCGACGAAGTTGCGTTGGATCTGCAGGTCCTCGTCGTGCCAGAGCAGCTCGCAGAAGGAGCCCTGCCCGTCGCGGCCTGCGCGGCCGATCTCCTGGTAGTAGGCCTCCAGCGTGCGCGGGATCTGCCAGTGCAGGATCGCGCGGATGTCGCTCTTGTCGACGCCCATGCCGAACGCGTTCGTCGCGAGGATCAGCGCGTCCTTGCTCTGCTCGAACGCGCGTTGCTGCGTCTTGCGTTCGTGCGCCGACAGGTCGCCGTGGTAGACGAGCGGCTTGTGTCCGCGCCGCTGCAGCAGCGACTCGGTGCGCAGCAGGTCGCCGATCAGCGCGAAGTAGACGATCGCCGGCCCGCCGGTGCGTTCTAGCACGGTCTCCGCGCGCGCGAGCTTCTCCTCGTCGCCGCGGCACTCGGTGACCGAAGCGAACAAGTTGTCGCGCTCGATGCCGGTGTGGAACAGCGGCGCGTCGTGCAGCGAAAGCGCTTCGCGCACGTCCTGTTGGACCTCGGGCGTCGCCGTCGCGGTGAGCGCGAGGCACGGCGGGTTGCCGAGCGCCCTGCGCACGGATCCGAGTTGCAGGTAGTCGGGACGGAAGTCGTGGCCCCAGTGGCTCACGCAGTGGGTCTCGTCGACGGCCATGCGCGCGATGCGCGCAGACTTCGCCCAATCGAGGAAGCCCGGCACGCGGAAGCGCTCCGGCGTCACGTAGAGCAACCGGACCTCGCCGCGCGCGCACGCATCGAGGCGCGCTTCGCGTTCGTGCCGTTCGCACAGGCTGTGCACGCACACTGCGGGAATGCCCTTCCGTTGCAGGCCCGCAACCTGGTCTTCCATGAGCGCGATGAGCGGGCTCACGACGATCGTCAGGCCGTCGCCGAGCAGCGCGGGCAGCTGGTAGCACAGCGACTTGCCTTCGCCCGTCGCCATGACCACGAGCGCCGAGCCGCCGGCGAGGAAGTGGCGCACGACGGCTTCTTGTTCGCCGCGGAAGGACGCGAAGCCGAAACGGCGCTGCAGTTCTGCAAGGACAGGATCGTCGGTCACCGCGCCTACACTACACGCACGGCGCGCATCGTCCGTAGCGTGTCGTTACGCTGCGACCATGGTCCGCATCGTCCTCCTCAGGATCCTCGCCGCGTTGTCGTTGTCGTTCGCCGTCGCGACGGCGCAGGAAGACGACAGCGGCGCAGCGATGCGGCAGCAGGCCCTTGCGGCGATCGCGCAGCAGATCCGCGACAACGAAGCGCTGTTGCGCGAGGCGAAGGGCGCTTCGCCGCGCGACACGGTGCGCATTGCGGCCCTCGAGCAGGCGGACGCGAACCTGCGCGACCGGCTTGCCGCGCTGGCGACGGGCCTCGACGTCGCGCAGGTCCGTTCGCCCAAGGTCGAGGACTACGAGCTGCAGAAGGAGGTCACGCGGTTGTTGAAGCCGCTTGTGCGCGCGGTGTCCGAGGCCACCGAGGCTCCGCGCCAGATCCAGGCGCTGGAGGCGCAGCGCGAGCAGGCGCGGCAGCAGCTGGAGGACGCCGAGAGCGTCGTGAAGGGACTCGAGGCGACGTTGCTCGAGCAGGCGTCGCGCGCCACGGAGCCGGCGGTGCGCGAAGAGCTGCAGGCGGCGCTGGCGCGATGGCGGCAGTTCGCGGCGAGCTTGCGCGAGGAGACGATCGTGCTCGGCGCGCAGCTCGACTCGCTCGAACGGTCGCGCGCGCCTGTTGCGGAGACGGTGCAGAACGCGGTCGCGACGTTCGTGCGGCGTCGCGGATTCAGCATCGTGCTGGCCCTCGGTTCCGCGGCGCTCGTCGTGTTCGTGCTGCGCAGCCTGCACCGCGGGCTCGCGCGCGTCGCCGCGAAGAGCAAGCGGCAGTTGCCGCTGCGCCTGTTCGAGGTCGGGTTCCAGGCGCTCGCGTTGCTGGGCGCGTCCTTCGCCGTCGTGCTCGTCTTCTACTTGCGCGGCGACTTCGAGCTGCTCGCGCTCGTGATCGTGTTCTTCGTCGGGCTCGGTTGGGCCTTGTCGAAGTCCCTGCCGTCGCTGTTGGAGCAACTTCGGCTGTTGTTCAACGCGGGGGCCGTCCGCGAAGGCGAGCGCGTCGTGCTCGACGGGTTGCCGTATCGCGTCGAGGCGCTGCGCTTCTACTGCCGGCTCGTGAACCCGGAGCTCGAAGGCGGCGTGCTGCGCGTGCCGCTGCGCGAACTCGTCGGCAAGACCTCGCGCCGTCAGGCTCCGGACGAGCCGTGGTTCCCGACGCCGGCGGGGGACTGGGCGCTGTTCCCCGACGGCGCGTATGGACTCGTCGAGACCGCGACGCCGGAGCGCGTCGTCGTGCGCATCGACGGCACGCCGCGCCACTACCGCACGCAGGACTACCTGGGCCAGCAGCCCGCGAACCTGTCGCGCGGGTTCGTGCTCTACGTGCCGTTCGGCATCGACTACCGCCACCAGGGCGAGTCGACGAAGGCCGTGCCCGAACGGCTCCGGCAGGCGCTCGTCGAAGCGTTGCCGGGCGTGCCGGGCGGGACGTTCGCGCAGTCGGTCGGCGTCGAGTTCCAGAACGCGGCCGCGTCGTCGCTCGACCTCGTGGCCGTCGTCCGCTTTGCGGGCGGCGCGGCGCCCAACTTCGGCGTGCTGCGGCGCGCGATCGCGGCGGCGCTCGTCGACGCGAGCACGAAGCACGGCTACGCGATCCCGTTCCCGCAGGTGACCGTGCACCGCGGCGCGGCGTCGTGAGGCCGGACTTCGCGGCAAGTTCGCAGTTCCTGTAACCGCGCGGCCGTTCCGCGCACTGATGTGGCATGACGACTGCCGCACACGGAACGGATGTCCAGGACCAGGAGCGCTACGGCCCGCGCGAGCGCATCGTGCAACTCGGCGAGATGCGCCTCTCCGACGCAGAGTGCCTCGCGTTGCTGTTGCGCACCGGCCAGCGAGGCGAGACCGCGGAGCAGATGGCGCATCGTCTGCTGCGGCGCTTCGGCGGGCTCGCGAACCTCGCCGAGGCGCCGGTGCGCGAGATCGGCGGCGAGAAGGGCGTCGGCGCGGTGCGTGCGGCCGCGCTCGGCGCCGCGTTCGGCGTCGCGCGAAGGCTCGCGGAGGTGCGCATCCGGCCGGGCGCTTCCCTGCGCTCGGGGCGCGACGTCGCGACGGTGGTGCGCGAGTCGGTGCGCGGCGCGCGGCGCGAGACGTTCTTCGCGCTGCTGCTCGACGCGCGCCGCCGCATCCTGTCGCTGCGCGTGGTGAGCCAGGGCAGCGCGGACTCGGCGCTCGTGCATCCGCGCGAAGTGTTCTCGCCAGCGGTGCGCGAAGGCGCGTGCGCAATCGTCGTCGCGCACAACCATCCGAGCGGCGATCCCACGCCGAGCGCCGAGGACCGCGACGTGACCGAACGGTTGCGCCGCGCCGGCGCGTTGCTCGGGATCGAGTTGCTCGACCACGTGGTGGTGGGCTCGGATCGCTGCTTCAGCTTCGCGGAAGAGCAGTTCCTGCCGATCGCGTGACGCAGCGTCGACGACGCGTTCGGCGCACGGCGGACGTTGCGATCGTCGGTGTCCGTTGCGCGCGGGGTCGACGGTTCGTCGCGTTCGCGCCGACTGCGCGCGTCAGCCGCGCATCGCGCGTTGCGATGCGAGCAGCAGCGCGCTCGCGCCGACGAGCGCCGCGGTCTCCGTGCGCAGCACGTGCGGGCCGAGGCCGATCGGCACGAAGCCCGCGGCGATCGCCTGTGCGCGTTCCGCAGGCGTGAACCCGCCTTCGGGGCCGACAAGCAGCGCTGCGCCGGGGCCCGAGAGCGACGCCGGGCACGGCGCGCCTTCGCCGTCGGCGAGGAAGCGATGCTGCGGCAGGCCGTCCGCGCGCAGGAAGTCCGGGAACTCGGTGACGTCCTTCACTTCGGGCAGCCATGCGCGATCGCACTGGCCCGCGGCAGAGCGCACGAGCTTGTCCCATCGGTCCTGGCGACCGCCTTGCGGCCGCGTGCGCTCGGTCCAGAGCGGCCAGAACGTCGTGATGCCGGCTTCCGTGCCGTGCTCGAACAGCCATTCGGCCCGCGTCCACTTCGGCGGCGCGAACGCGACGTGCAGCGAGAACGAATGATGGTCGGTGCGCCGCGCAGCTTCGCATTGCACCGCCACCTTGCCGCCGCCCGCGCGTTGGACCACGGCGCGGCATTCGCTGCCCTTGCCATCGCACAGCACGAACTCGTCGCCTGGGCGCATGCGCAGCACGGTCGCGAGGTGGTGGGCCACGTCGCCCACGAGGACCGAACCGCCTGGCTGTGGGAGGGAATCGACGAAGTAGCGGCGCGCCATGGGGGAGACGGTAGCGGCGACGCGTCGCCGCGTCAGCCGAGCTCGAACTGGCGCTTCGCGTCGACCACGTCGCGGTTGACCGCGACGACCGCCTCTTCGAGCCGCGCGCCGAGCACTTCGTTCCGGCCGACTGCGAGGCGGACCTGCCGCATCATCTGGATCGCCATGCGCAGCGTGCGCACGACGTCGCCGGCGTCGCTGCGCGCGAGGTGCTCCAGTTCCTCGACCGAGCAACCGCGGCTCCACGCGTCGACGGCCGGGCCGATGCCCCAGTCCGGCGCCTTGATCGGTTCGCGCACGCCGTGCAGCGTCTCGATCGCGCAGAAGCGCTGCACCGCCTCGTTGACGCGCGCCATCAGCGGACCGACTTCGCGCCGGTAGCCGCGCAGCTCCGCGCTGCGCCGTTCCTGGTGGATCAGCGACGCGAAGGTCACGGCGAGCTGGTGCATGTCGAGGCCTTCGAGCGCGCCGGAGAACAGCAGCTCCGTGGCCTGGATCTCGTAGCCGTTGACCTTCTGCGCAACCACGCCGCGGTCGAGCAGTCCGCTCTCGCCGAGGTATCCGGCTTCGCGCAGCACGTGGATGCGCGAGAGGAGCGCCGCGCGCGCCGCCTGCCGCTTCTTCTCGCGCGTCGCGGCCGAGCCCTTGTTGGCCTGGAACGCAGCGAAGCTCTTGTCGTAGGCGTCGAGCACCTTGCCGCCCATGTGGGCGTAGAGGTTGAGGATCGTCGAATACGACAGGTTGAACTTCGAGGTGATCGGTTCGACCTTGTTGCTGTGGTAGCGCGACAGCGGCGCTTCGTAGAGGTCCTCGTCTTCGAGGATCGAGACCACGAGCCCGCTCTCGTCGAGGCCTTGCCGGCCTGCGCGCCCCGCCATCTGCATGTAGTCGCGCGCGCGCATGTAGTCCATTTGCACGCCGTCGAACTTGCGGAGCAAGTCGAACACCACGGTGCGCGCGGGCATGTTGATGCCCAGCGCGAAGGTCTCAGTCGTGAACAGCAGCTTCAGCAAGCCCGACGTGAACAGCCGCTCCACGACCTCCTTGTGGATCGGCAGCATGCCGGCGTGGTGGAAGCCCGTGCCCTGCATCGCGCGGCCGAGGATGCCGAGCAACGCGGGGTCGCCTTCGGGCTCGAGCTCGAACCGTTCGCAGACTTCGTAGAACAGCGACTCGATGCGCGCGCGCTCGACGCGGTCGAGCAGGCGGCGGTTCATGTTGCGCTCCGCCTTGATCTCGCACTCCTTGCGCGAGAAGCAGAAGTAGAGGATCGGCAGCAACTGGCGGTGCTGCAGCTCGTCGAGCAACAGCATGTAGGGGCGCGGCCCGATGGCGATGTTGCGGCCCTGCTTGCGTTCGCGCTTGTCGCCCCAGCGGGAACGATCGCGTTCGCGTCGACCCTCGCGGCCGCCGTGGCGCTTGTCGCGCTCCAACGCCCGCTCGTGGAACTGCACGGCCTTCTTGCGCTGCGCGAGCTGGAACACGCCCGCGTCCTTGTGGAACAGGCGGTGGGACAGCGGCACGGGGCGCTTGTCGTGTTCGATCACCGCGAGGTCGTGCGTGCGCGTCGCCTCGATCCACTTGCCGAACTCGTCGAGGTTGTCGATCGTCGCGGAGAGGCAGACGAATCGGACGTGGTCCGGCGCGAAGATCAGCGACTCTTCCCAGACCGTGCCGCGCTCGGGGTCGTCGAGGAAGTGGATCTCGTCGAAGATCGCGAAGTCGGTGTCGGCGAAGCGCTGCGGGTCCTCGAACACCGCGTTGCGGAAGATCTCGGTCGTCATGATGACGAGCGGCGCGTCCGCGTTGAGCGTCAGGTCGCCGGTCATCAGGCCGACGTCGATGCCGTCCTGCTTGAAGTCGCGATACTTCTGGTTGGACAGCGCCTTGATCGGGCTCGTGTAGATCGCGCGGCGGCCCTTCCGCACCGCCTGCTCGATTGCATACTCGGCGACGAGCGTCTTGCCCGAGCCCGTGGGCGCGGAGAGGAGGACGTTCTTGCCGGCTTCGATGGCTTCGGCGGCCTTCACCTGGAAGGCGTTGAGCGTGTAGCCCTTGAACTGCTTGCCGGACACGGAGCGACATGCTCACCGAAGCACGGGGCGGAAGGAACGGCGGAGTGCGCAGATCCGTCCAGATCCTCGCGCGCGATGGCCCTCAGGCCACCGGTGTGGGTTGTTGTCCACGCGCGCTTGCGCTGCGGCGACGCGGTCTCACGCCGAGAATCCCTGGCTTCGCCGCTGGCTTGCGTTCGGGGCGTCGTTATCTTCCGCCCCCGCTCCGCTTGGTCGCGGGGCGCGTTTCGCAACCGGTCAAACACCTCTGTCGCGCTCGCGCGGCACAACCCATCCGCAGAAGAGATCGAAACCATGGAAGGCAAGAGCGAGATCAACATCGGCAAGTACGTCAGCCGTCGTCTGTCCCAGGTGAAGGTGCTGTCGCGCCTGCTGGAGACGGAGCTGGAGTCGGCGAAGGGCGGCCGCGAACTCACGATCGATCGCAACGTCGTCGAGCAGGTCCTCGACGTGCTGGAGATCTTCATCGAGGACTGCGACTCGGTGACCGGCGGCCAGGCCGCGCGCAAGATGGTCGAGCAGAAGCCGACCGTCGCCCGCCTGAACTGATCCGTTCGTCGCGCGTCGCCGGCAGCACGCCTGTGACGCTCGAACCAGGACCGCGGAGCTTCGCGCGCGATGCCGCGCGGGCTGCGCGGTCTTCGCGCAATCGAATCGCACCCGCAGCACTTCCACCTCGCGCTCGCGCCCCCGGCAACGGCCCAGGCGCACGTCCGAAGGGGCAACAGCGTCCGTGACCAACGGCCTCGAAAGCACCGAACATTCGCCGTCGTCGCGCGGTCCTTGGATCGCGCGCATCGTCGTCTACACGGCGTTCGTCGTCGTCGTGTGGATGTTCGGCCCGCGCGCTCTCGAAGTGCTCGAGAAGCGCGTCAGCGGCGCATCGCGCCACAGTCCGCTGGTCGATCGCGACCGGGTCGAACTCGTGGCCCGTCCGCCGTGGCTCACGGGCAACCTGCTCACGGTGGTCACGCGCGACTTGCAGGTGTGGCTGCGCGGCGAGTCGCCGATCCTCGACGACGCCGCTGCCCGCCAACTCGTGTCGGGCCTCGCGACGGTCCCGTGGGTCGAGGAGACGCGGCTCGAGCGCGTGTTCCCCGACAAGTTCAAGGTCGCGTTCGGGCTGCGCCGTCCGGTCGTCGCCGTGCGCGACGAGGCGGGCAAGCCGCTGTGCTTCTGCGACAAGAACGGCATCGCGCTGCCGTTCGTCGAAGGCGTCGAGGTGCCGGACGTCGTGCTGCGTCGCGACGGCGGCAACCCGTCGATGGAGGGCAGCATCGGCGAGAAGGCCCCGGACGATCGCGTGATCGCGGCCGTCCAAGTCGCCGTCGAGTGGCGCGACGAACTCGCTCCGCTGGTGAACGGCTGCCCGCGCCTGCTGGAAGTCGACGCCAACAACCTCGACCTGCGTTGGGCGAAGGCCCCCGAATACCCCGAGATCCGCGTGCGGCTCCAGCGCCACGACGGCGCCCCGGTCGTGTTCGGCTACGACCACCCGGTCGGGTCCAAGTGGCCGCGAGTGCCCGTTGCCACCAAGGCCAAGGTGCTCAACGCGACGCTTGCGGAGTTCGCCGGACTGCGCGGCCTCGTGTCGGGGGATTTGCGCTTCGAAGTGCGTTGGCGAGACTGGTTGAAGCCTCGCCAAGGAGCCTGACGTGACGTCCGGTCCATGGCGGGCGATGACCGCCGTGGACCCATCGGCTTCCAAGATCTGCCTCTCGTGCGAGGGCGTGTCGACTTCTGACGTCGACCGTTGCGCGCACTGTGGGGTGCCGCTCGTGGCGACCACGGCGGTTCACTTCCCGCTGCGGCGCGGCGAGTCGGATGCCGCCAACCCGCTGGTCGGAACGGTGCTCGGCGGCAAGTTCGCGCTGCAAGGCGTGCTGGGGAAGGGCGGCATGGGCACCGTGTTCCGCGCGCGCCACGCCGTGTCGATGGCGCCCCTCGCGCTGAAGTTGCTGCATCCTCGGTTGTCGTCGCGCGCCGAGTTCCGCCGCATCCTGCTCGCCGAGGCGCGCAAGGCGGGCCGTGTCGTCGACGAGCATTGCGCGCGCGTGTTCGACGTCGGCGAAACCGACGACGGCACCGTCTACCTCGCGATGGAGCTCGCCGAAGGCGAGCCGATCGACGCGTGGGTGCGACGCGGACGCATCGCGCCTGCGGTCGCGCTCGACATCCTCGTGCAGGTGTGCCGCGCGCTCGTCGCGATCCACGCCACCGGCCTCGTGCACCGGGACTTGTCGTCGCGCAACGTGCTCGTCGCCGTGCGCGCGGGGCGGCCGTTCGTGAAGGTGCTCGACTTCGGCATCGCGCAGACGCGGCGACTGCCGGCGTCGGCGAAGGGCGACTCCGCCGAGGCGCTGTTCGCGAACCCTGTGTTCTCTGCGCCCGAGCATCTTGCGGGCGGCGATGTCGATGCGCGCGCGGACCTCTACAGCCTCGGCGCGCTGGCGCAGTTCCTGTTGACGGGCGCGTTGCCGGTCACCGAACGCGATCCGCGGGCCGCCGCGAGGCGCACGGTGGCCGGCGAACTCGATCCGATGCCTGCGGTTCCGGGCGTGCCGCGTCGCTTCGCGCGCTTCGTCGAACGTTGCCTGTCGCGCGATCCCGAGCAGCGACCCGCGAGCGCAGAGGCCGCGATGGCGGAGCTGGAGGCGATCCGCGGCGGGGCGCGTCGATGGCTCGCGCGCGCGAGCCTCGTCGTCGCCGCGTCGTCGCTCGCGCTCGCGATCTTCGTCTTCGCGCGGGCGACGCAGCCGTTCCTTCGCGTCGTCGGCGGCGCGCTGGCGTTGCGCGAAGGCGTGCCCACGGAGTCGGAGCCCGCGGCGTTCATGCACCCGCGCGCCCTGCGCACGGTGCGCGCCAACTTCGGCGGCTTCGCGCCGCAATTGCTCGAGCTGGAGGTGACGAAGTCCAACACGCTGCAATGGCGTTCGCGGCTTGCGCCCGTGGTGGAAGGCGAAGGCGCGCTCGTGCTCTCGGACGACCAGCCAGCGTGGCGCGACGCGATCCAGCGCATCGAGCGCGCGAGCGCCGACGGGCCGGTCGATCTCGCCTTCGTGGTCCCCGGCGCGGCGCTGCTCGGCAGCGCCCGCGTGCGCCTCGACGATGCTCCGCCGGAGATCGGGCTCGCGCTCGAAGGAACCGATCCTGCCGGCTCGGTGCGGCTGCTCGCCTCGACGCGCGCGCGCATCGCCGTGAGCGAACGCACCGGCCTTGCCTCGTTGCAGTTCGTGCTCGAACTCGCGCGCGGCGAACGCCACGAAGTCGAACTGCCGCCCGATGCGCGCGACGGTGCGCTCGCAGCCGCGTTCGCGGGCTCCCTGCCGCCGCCCGCGCCGCATGGACCCGGCGTCCTCACGGTGGTGGGCGTGGACCTCGCCGGCAACCGCGGCGCGTCGCCCGCCCTCGCGTTCGAGGAATGCGACTTCGGCGCGCCGACGGTCGAAGACGTCGCGGGACCCGACGGCGAATCGTCGGTTCCGTTCCTCGAAGGTCGGGCCGTGGTGCGCCTGCGCATCGCATTCGAGGAACCCGGGATCACCGTCGAGGTCCGCGACGACAGCGGCCGTGTGCGCGGGCAGGGACCGTTGCGCAAGAAGGCGGGCGCGTGGCACGAACTCGATCTCGCCGCGGCTCCCGACGGCGAGCCGTTTGCGCCGGGCTTGTTCTCGTTCGCGGTGGTGGACGCAGCCGGCAACCGCGCCGAGCGTTCCTTGCCGCTGTCGTTCCGCAGCCGACGGCTCGACGCCGTGTTCACGGCGGAGTCCGCCGGCCGCGCGGCGGTGCTCGGCAAGGAACTCGTGTGCGGGCCGGACGGTGGCGAGTTCGCGTTCACCTGCGGCCAGAGTTTTGCGCCCATTGCGGTCGCGCTGCGCCAGCAGGGATCCGAGGAGCCGCTGCAGTTGGCGAAGGCGGTGCTCTCCGCGGAAGGCTCCAGGCATCGCGTCGCGGTGCCGCCGCTGCGGGCGGGCCGCTACGAGTTGGCGCTCGAACTGGAGGAGCGCGGCGGACGTTCGCTGGGCGCGGTGCAGTTCTCGATGCCGCTCGCGGCGTTGCCCGGAAGCCTGCAGTTGCGCATGCCCGCGTCGCGCAGTCGCTATCTGCCGGCGTTGTTGTCGGCGAACGCGCTGCGACTCGACGCAGGCTTCGTGCGCGACGGCGCAGGCGTGTCCGTCGAAGGTGGATTCGCGCGCTTCGTCCGCGGCGCCCTGTGGCACGGGCCGGATCCGCAATCGCTCGTGGCCACCCCGCTGCCCATGGTTCCTTCGGTCGAGGGCGCGTTGCTGCCGCCCGTGCCGCTGCTGCGCGGCCGCAACGTGCTGGCGCTCGAACTCCGGGATGCGCTGGGCCGCCCAGTGGTCGCAGCCTTCGCGGACGGATCCGAAGTTCCGCTCACGCAGGGGCGCGTGGTCCTCGCCGACTTCTTCGCCGACCCGTCGCCGCCGCGGCCCGCAAGCGAAGCGTTCCTGGTCGAGCACGGACAGCCGGCCCGGCTCCGCGTGCGGTCGCCTCTGCCGTTCTCGATCGAGGATCGGGAGTCGCTGCGGCTCTCGATCCAGGGCGCCGACATGGCTGCCGTCGACGTGCGGCGTGTCGGTGGCGAATCCGAGCTCGCGTTCGTGGCGCCGTTCGCCGCGTGGCGCGAAGGCGCTGGCCTCGCTGCGGTGGATGCCGCTGCATTCGAGCGCGGGCTCGTCGCCGAACTGCCTGCGCAGGTGTCGACGCCGGCCGGCGATCATGCGGTGCGCTTCGTGTTGCGCACGGCGCGGACCACCTTGCGTTCGTTCCGCCTCTCGGAGCTCGCCGCGGAAGCTCCTGCGCCCGCGCTCGGTTCGATGGAGATGGTCCCGGTGCTCGCGCCTGACGAAGGCACATGGCCGGATCCGTTCCCGGAGGATCGTTGGATTCGCGGCCGCTATCGCCAACTCGTCTCCGAGCCGGTGCGCGCGATGGGCGATTGGTTCGTGCAGGACCGCGAACTGACGCTCGCGCAGTATCTCGCGCTGGTCGTGTTCGCGATGCAAGCCGATCCGTCGCGGATCGTGCATCGCGAGGACCCGCTCGGCGCGCGTCGACTGCAGGTGGAGTCGATGCTGCCGCGCGCGTTTTCGGACCTCGCTGCGTTGCGCAAGGCGGCGGCCGAGGAACCGGACTCGGCGGTCGCCGGCGTCGACTTCTACCAGGCCTATGCGGCGAGCCGGCTCCTCGGGGACGCGCTGTTCGGGGATCCCGGGCTGTTCCGGTTGCCGCTCGGATGCGAGTTGGAGGTCGCGGCGTTCGGAACGCAGCCGAGGCGTGCCGCCCGCAACGGCGCGACCGCGCGAGGTCGCGTGTCGTCGTTGCCGTGGCGGCGCCCGCAGTTGGCGTCCTCGCAGCACGGCGGCGTGCCGTCGACGACGCTGGCTTCGTTCGGCGACAGGGTGCTCGGCGCGGTCGACGGCGAGATCACGGGGCTCGACTTCGGCCTTCGCGAATGGGTCCTCGACCTCCCGCAGGGACAGGATGCGGCGAGCGAGACGCTCGTGCGCGAATGGATCTCCGATCGCAGCCTGCACGAGCAGCGCGCTCTCGAGCTCGCCGGCGCGCGGCCGGCCCCGGTGGACCTCCAGGCGAGGCTGCCTTCGGAGTTGCGCGCGCGGCTGTCCACGTTCGGCGTCGTGCGCGGCCTGTCCTGCGCGGAGCCAGCGGGTTTGCTCGGCGACGACGGCGCCACGATCGATCCTACGAAGTTCGAGTCGCTCCCGGCATCCGTGCCCGGCGTGCTCCGGGCCGAGCAGGCGCGCCGCGACGGCCGCGACTTGTTGCCGGGTCGCGAGGATCCACGGCTCCGGCACACCGGCTTCCGTGTGGTCGGCGGGTCCGCGTTCGTGCAAAAGGTGCGCGAGCGATGACCACGGACGAGAACCAGGAACGCGTGCTTCCGGGCGCGCCCGGCGCGAAGGCCACGGCGCCGATGGTCGCTTCGTCTCGTGACGTCTTCGCGAAGTCGCCCCCGCGGCGCGGCTTCGTGCAGGCGGGTTGGGCCACAGTGTTCGGCTGCGCGCTGTTGGCTGGTTGCCAGTCGCAGGCGTCCGAGTTGCGCGGCCTAGCCGACCGGCCGGCGCTCGACTACGCGGCGCTCGTCAGCGGCGGCGCATACCTTCAGCGCGCAAACGCTGCGACGAGCGGCACGTTCGCCCGCGACGGCGAGTTCGCGGCGGACGCCGAACCGTTGCCGATCGGCGAAGTCCTGCTCGCGTTGCGCGAGGCTGGGGTCTTCCGTCGCGCGGAGCCCGACGACGACGCGCATCGCATCGAGCTGCGGCAGCAACTGGAGTCGCGCCGCGCCGATCCCGCGCTGCTCGACTTCTTGCAGGCGACGCGCGACCGCGGCTTCGACCTGCTCGTCGTGGTGGAGAGCTTGCAGGACGATGCGATCGATGCGCAGGGCGTGAACGGTCGTTGGCCAGTGACGCTGCTGACCTGGGCGCTGCTCGGGATCGGCGTGTTCATCCCCGACCACACGTTCGAGTCCGGCGTGACGCTGCGCGTCACGATCCGCGACCTGCAGACCGGCGCGGTGGTGGCGGACACGATCTCTTCGGCTGGCCCGATCGACTTGTCGCTGGTGGAGCGCGGCAGCGCGCTCGGCCTCGTGAGCTCGATCCTCGTCCCTCCGTTCTGGGTGCCGGACGACGAACAGAGCGTCAACGCAGCGGTGCGCGAGTTCACGCAGCGACGTCTGTTGCTGGCGCTCGCGCGCGAACTCAAGAGCGAGCCGATGCGCCAACGCCTTCGCGACGGCGCGATCGCCGCGTTGTCGATGCAGGGCGAAGGCGTCGTCACCGTGGATTCCAAGGAGGCGTTGACCGCAGTGCGCGTCCGCGGCGGCGGCCTCGACGACGCGCAGTCGCTCGCGTTCGAACGCCAATTGCTTGGCAGCCTGCGCGCGGCTGGAGACCGCTTTGTCTACGAGGCGCGCCTAGGGGAAGCTCACTGCTCCTCCTGCAAAAGGAAGTCTGGACATTAAG
>CAZEQF010000073.1:0-5749 GCA_964514315.1 uncultured Singulisphaera sp.
TCACCGCTTCTTGATCATGTGGAACGGCCGGAACACGTCCTCGAAGTTGTTCCAATACGCGCCGAAGTTGCGGAACACCGACGGGTCGTAGGACAGGCCGTTGTAGAGCGCGACGAACGGGCCAGCGACCGCGCCGCCGACGAAGGCGAACGGCGTCCAATACCACTGCTCCGGCGGCAACCCTTCGCGGCAGAGGTCGACGCCGCCCGTGATCGGGCTCACGGCCGTGCCGGCGATCGTGGCGCAGGAACCGAACGACAGGGATGCCGCGGCGAACAACGCCACGAGGCAACGCGAAGGACGGAAGCTCATGCGCCGCATCGTGGCCGCACGCGGCCGCTGCGCGCAAGCGACCAACGGCCCCAGCGGGAACGGATCCTCGGACCGCGGCGCGAGCCACTCGTTGCAGCCGCGTGCGTTCCTGCCGTGCAAGCTCGCGGACCTTTGCTATCTTCCCCGCCCCGCATGGACGGCGACGAACCCAACGAGCACTACAACGCCCGAATGCACCAGGGCGGCAAGCTGTCCTTCCGCGCCCGCATCAAGGATGCGGACGAGGATCCGGGCGACCGCCTCGTGCTCGGCGGCAAGAACCCCCAGCCGCTGTTCGAGCTGTGCCCCGACGACGGGCGGCCCGTGGAGATCGAGATCGGCTCGGGCAAGGGCGCGTTCCTCGTCGCCTCGACCGAGGCGCGGCCGGAGACGTTCGTGCTCGGCATCGAAGCGGCGCCGGGCTACGCGCAGCACGCCGCAGCGAAGCTGTTCGCGACGGGCCGCACCAACGCGCTGCTGCTGATCGACAACGGCAAGCTCTACCTCGAAGACCGCGTGCCCGAGGCGTCGCTGACGGCTGTGCACGTCTACTTCCCGGACCCGTGGCCCAAGCGCCGCCACAGCGGCCGCCGGTTCTTCACCGACGACGTGACGCCGGTGCTCGCGAAGGTCCTGAAGGACGACGGCCACGTGTTCGTCGCGACCGACAACGCGGGCTACGGCGGGCAAGTCGCGCGCGTGATGGGCGCGGCCGCGGACTTCGTCTTCGACGAAGAAGAACGCGACCGCCGCATCGAAGCGGGCCCGGGGCACGCGTTCTCGCCGACCAACTTCGAGCGCAAGTACATCGAGGAAGGCCGCATCATCCGCCGCTACGCGTTCCGCAGGCTGCCGCGCCGCTGAGCGCACCCACGACGATGGCCTTCGTCCCGATCGGCAAGCAGGAATCGATGCGCTTCGAACCGGGCCACGCAGTGCGCGTGCGCGACCGGTGGATCGCGGTCTTCAAGGAAGTCGGCGCGGACGGACGCGAGGAACTGCTCGCGATCGACAACGCGTGCCCCCACGCGAGCGCGCCGCTGTGCGACGGCGCGGTGCTGTCGGGCAAGGTCGTGTGCTCGCTGCACCTGTGGGAGTTCGACCTGCGCACCGGCGCGTGCGACGTGGGCCCGCAGTGGAACGTCCGCACGTATCCCGTTCGCGTCCGCGACGGCGAGGTCGAAGTCGACCTCGACGACGAGCGCCGCTGAGCGGGCGCCGGGCGGCGGCTCGCTACTGCGGGTTCTGCGTGCCCAACCCAGTTCCCGTCGCCTGCAGTCGCACGGGCAGGGCGGCAGGCGCAGGACGCCACGTCGCGGGCTGGACCAGCGGCGTCGCAAGGCGCGGCATCCGCGCCAGCATGTCGACCGGCGACTGCTGCGCGCGCGGACGCAGCGACCAGAGCGGCGCAGTCTGCGCGCGCTGGGCCTCGGTCCGCTTGCTCAGGCCGCCGAGGCTCGAAGGCGCAGCATCGCGCGAGCCCGGAGTCGCATTCGCCCCCTCGCCGCGGCGCGGCAAGAACGGGTTGCCCATCGCCAAGGCTCCGAAGAGCAGGGCGCTGGCGGACAGGAGGCAGCACGCGGTTCGCATACTGAGGTTGCCGTGGGGCGCGATCGGGGGATCGGGGCGGAGAACTGTGTCTTGTCCTCGACCTTCTGCCAAGGGGGTAGTCGCCTTCCGGTCCACCGCTATCGGCACCCCCTAGTGATGGAACGAATGGCTTTTTTCGCGCGTAACCGGCGCCCAAGTCTCTCGCCCGCGTGAGGTTGGGCGGGATCCGCACCACGCGAACGCGGCCGGGGCGAACGGAGCCGCCGCAACTCGGCGCGCCACCTGCGGCACCGCCGCCTGCGCACAGGTCCGCGAGCCATTCGTTCCATCACCACGGTCGTGAGCCGAGGATCCCGGCGCGAGCATTCGGAGGAGCGGACCTCTATCCTCCCCGCCCTTTCCAACCGACCCGCACACCCGAACAACGTGACCGACGGCATCCAGAAGGACCGGCTCGAAAAGCTCCAGGCCATGCAGCAGGCCGGAGTCGACGCTTACCCCCCCCGCGTTCCGAAGGGCATCCACATCGGCCCCGTGCTCGCCGACTTCGACGCCAAAGTCGGGCAGACCGTGACCTTCTGCGGCCGCCTCGCGCAGATCCGCGACTTCGGCAAGTTGCGGTTCTCGCACCTCACGGACCGCAGCGGCGCGATCCAGGTCGGCTTCGAACGCGACCGGCTCCCGGACTTCTGGCCCGAGCGCAAGCGCGTCGAGGCGAACGACCTCGTGTCGATCACGGGCGAGCTCGGCCGCACGCAGAAGGGCGAGCCGACCCTGTGGGCGCGCAACGTGGTGCTCGCGAGCAAGGCGCTGCGCGCAGCGCCCGAGAAGTGGCACGGCCTGCAGGACCAGGAGCAACGCTACCGCCAGCGCTACGTCGACCTGTTCGCGAGCGAGGACGTGCGCAAGACGTTCTTGCTGCGCAGCCAGATCGTGCGCGAGGTCCGCGCCTACTTCGACGGGCTCGGCTACTGCGAAGTCGAGACGCCGATCCTGCAGCCGATCTTCGGCGGCGCCGCGGCGCGGCCGTTCACGACGCACCACAACGCGCTCGACATGCCGTTGTACCTGCGCATCGCGCCGGAGCTGTATCTCAAGCGACTCATCGTCGGCGGCCTCGAGCGCGTCTACGAGATCGGGCGCGTGTTCCGCAACGAAGGCATCAGCACGCGGCACAACCCCGAGTTCACGATGATCGAGAGCTACGAGGCGTGGGCCGACTACCGCGACATCATGGCGCGCGTCGAAGGCCTGTTCGCCCACCTCTGCGACAAGGTCCTCGGCGGCCGCACGCTCGTGACGTTCCGCGACAAGCAGTTCGACCTGAAGCCGCCGTTCGCGAAGGCCGCCTACCTCGACCTGTTCCGCCAGCACAACGACGGCCTCGACTGGTTCGACCACGAAGCAGTCGTGCGCCGCGCGAAGCAGCTCAAGCTGCCGACCGACGGCATCGCACCGCACACGCTCGCCAACGACGTGTTCGAAGCGACGGTCGAGGACACGCTGCAGGGCCCCATCTTCGTGCACGACTATCCGGTCGCGATCAGCCCGCTGGCGAAGCGCCTGCCGTCCGATGCCCGCATCACGGAGCGCTTCGAGTTCTTCGTCTGCGGCATGGAGCTCGGCAACGCGTTCAGCGAACTCAACGACCCGATCGACCAGGAGCAGCGCTTCGTCGACCAGCTCGTGCACAAGGACGAAGAGCACTCGAGCGAGATGGACGTCGACTACGTGACGGCGCTCGAATACGGCATGCCGCCCGCGGGCGGCCTCGGCATCGGCATCGACCGCCTGTGCATGCTGCTCTCGGGCAGCAACTCGATCCGCGACGTCGTGCTGTTCCCGCTGCTGCGCCGCATCGACGCGAACGCAGAGCAGGCTGGCGAAGGCGGCGACGCCAAGCCCGCGACGGAGAGCTGACTTGGGGCCGATGTTCTCGTGGGCGCTCGCCCTGCGCTACCTGCAACGGCGCTGGGTCAACGTGCTCGGGACCATCGGCGTCATGGTCGCCGTCTGGTCGCTCATCGTCGTGCGCGGCGTGTTCTCGGGCTTCATCGAGGACATCCGCTCCGACGTGCGCCGCAGCTCGCCGGACCTGCTCGTCACGAGCCTGCCGCACGCGACGAGCTTCGCGCTGCTCGAATCGGCGCTGAAGGACGACCCCGACGTGAAGGCGCTCGCGCCGCGCCTGCGCCACTACGGCACGTTCTTCCAGCGCACGGGCAACACCGCGCTGCAGTCGGTCGAGCTCGAGTTCAGCAACGTCGACAGCAGCTTCGTGCAGATGCTCGGCATCGACCCTGCGCGCGAACGCGACGTGACGCCGTTCGACGAATGGCTGCTGCGCGCCGAACGTCGCTCGGCCCGCGACGGCATGGACCACGGTGCGCCCACGCTCGGCCCCGAGCTGCAGGTGCCCGCGAAGGACGAATGGCGCGCGCGTCGTCGCCTCGGGCTCGCGGTGACCGAGGACGCCGAGTCGTTCCGTTCGCTGTGGCCAGGCATCCTGCTCGGCCGCGAACGCACGCGCTACAACCGCACCATCACGATCGGCGCGCCGCTCGACCTGCTGAGCGTCGACTACGTCGCCGGCGAAGACGGCAAGACGCGCGCGGTCACGCTGCAGCGCACGTTCGCGTTCGCGGGCACGTTCCTCACCGGCGCGCGCCTGTTCGACGATTCGATGGCGATCGTGCCGATCGAACCGCTGCGCAGCATGCTCGGGCACGACGAACTCGACGACGGCAGCGTCGACCTCTGCTCCGACGTCGCGGTGCGCGCGACCGAAGGACTCACGGTCGAACAACTGCGCGTCGTCGGCGATCGGCTCACGGGGAAGGTCCGCGCGGCGCTGCAGAAAGCCGGAGTGGACGCGAAGCCCGAGACGTTGACCTGGGTGCAGCAGAACGCGGTGTTCCTCGACGCGGTCGACACCGAACGCGCGATGACGACGCTCGTGCTGTTCGCGGTCATGCTCATCGCGGCGTTCCTGATCTTCGCGACGCTGCACATGATGGTGACGCAGAAGACGAAGGACATCGGCATCCTGTGCGCGCTCGGCGGCTCGCCGCGCGGCATCGGCCAGATCTTCACGCGCTGCGGCTTCGTCATCGGCGCGTTCGGCGTGCTCGGCGGCTGCGGCCTCGGCCTGCTGACGCTCGACAACCTGAACGGCATCAACGACTGGCTCTACGAGCAGACCGGCTTCGAGCTGTTCCCGCGCTCGCTGTTCGACTTGCCGAAGGTCCCCTACCGCATCGAGCCGGAATGGACGGTCGCCGTGGCGATCGGCTCGTTCCTGCTGACGCTGCTCGTCGCGTGGCTGCCCGCCCGCAAGGCCGCGCGCATGCAACCTGTGAAGGCGCTGAGTTACGAATGAACGCTCCCGTCCTGTCCGCCCATGGCGTGAAGAAGAGCTACTGGCTCGGCAAGCGCGAGATCACGATCCTGAAGGGCGTCGACCTCGCAGTCGAACGCGGCGAGATGGTCGCGTTGCTCGGCGCGAGCGGCGCCGGCAAGTCGACGCTGCTGCACTTGCTCGGCCTGCTCGACACGCCGACCAGCGGCGAGATCCGCTACGACGGCCTGCCGGTGCACAACCTCAAGGTCGGCGCGCGCGCGCGGCTGCGGCACCAGCACGTCGGCTTCGTGTTCCAGTTCTACCATCTGATCCCCGAGCTCTCCGCGCTGCAGAACGTGCTGCTCGCGCGCATGATGCAGAAGTCGGTCGTGCAGTACTGGCGGGAACGCAAGAAGACGCTCGGGGCGGCGGAGCAGATCCTCGAAGAGGTCGGCTTGTCGCAGCGCCTCTCGCATCGCCCGTCCGAACTGTCGGGCGGCGAACGCCAACGCGTCGCGATCGCGCGCGCGTTGCTGCAGAACCCGC
>CAZEQF010000073.1:5759-13571 GCA_964514315.1 uncultured Singulisphaera sp.
CGAGCCGACCGGCAACCTCGACTCCGAGACCGCCGACGACGTGATGCAGATGCTGTTCCGCATCAACAAGGAGCGGCAGCTCGCGTTCTTGCTCGTCACCCACAACGAGGAGCTCGCGAAGAAGTGCCACCGCGTGGTGCGGCTCCGCGACGGGATGGTGGTCGGCTGATGTACCGGCTGTTCCTCGCAGCGCGCTACCTGCTGTCGCGGCCGATCAACCTGCTCGGCATCGGCGGCGTCACGCTCGGCGTCTGGGCGCTCATCGTCGTCGTCTCGATCTTCTCGGGCTTCTTGCGCGTCGTCGGCGAACACGTTCGCTCGGCGTCGGCCGACGTCTCGGTCTGGTTCCTGCCCGACAATGCGCGCTTCGAGAAGCTGAAGACCGCGATCGAGGAAGACCCGAACGTCGCCGGCTGCTCGCCACGGCTCGTGCACTTCGGCTTGCTCAACCGGCCCGGCGCGATCCCGCCGCCGCCGCCGCTGCTCGGCCGCGGCGCGCTGCAAGGCGGCGACACGCCGTTCGTGTCGGTGCTCGGCATCGACCCCGACCTCGAACGCAACACGACGTCGCTCGACTCGTGGCTGCTCGCGGTCGACGGCGAGCGCCGCGTGAAGGATGTGCAGAAGCCGCTCGCGCGCATCGACGGCCTGCCCGCGATCCTGCTCGGCGAAGAACGCATGATCGGCAGCGGGCTCCGCATCGGCGACCGCCTCGCGTTGAGCACGGGCCGCATCGAACGAGGCGCGGACGGCGGCCGCAGCCTCGTGCAGGTCACCGGCGACACGGTCGGAGGAGCGAAGCAGGACGCGCCGGTCTTCGTCGTCGCCGGCGCGTTCCACACGCAGCACACGGGCTACGACGGCAACACCGCGTTCGTCCACGTCGAAGACCTTCGCGCAATGCTGTCGCTGCCGCCCGACGCCGTGCAGGAAGTGTCGGTCAAGGTGAAGGACAGGGCGGACACCGAGGCCACCGCCGACCGCGTCGAACGCGCCGTGCGACGCGAGCTCGGCTTCGACCGCGGCACGTTCCAGCGCGCGCCGCTCGCCTATTCGTGGCGCGAACGCCACCAGGGCTTCTTCGAAGGCGTCGAATGGCAGCGCGCGCTGATGAAGATCATCCTGATCGTCATCATGGTCGTCGCGGCCGTGCTCATGTATGCGACGCTGTCGATGATGGTCGCGGAGAAGACGTCCGACATCGGCATCCTGTGCGCGCTCGGCGGCTCGCCGCGCGGCGTGATGACGGTGTTCCTGTCGTGCGGGCTGTCGATCACGACGGTCGGCATCGTGCTCGGCACGTTGATCGGCTGCGTGTCGGCGGTCTACCTCGAAGAGTTCCGCCAGTTCGTGCTGTGGCTGTCCGGCGTCGACCTCTTCCCCGTGAAGGTCTACAACCTCGACCGCGTGCCGCACGAACTCGATGCGCTGTGGATCCTGCAGGTCGCCGGCGTTGCGCTGATCGTCGGCGCCGTGGTGTCCGCGCTGCCCGCGTTCCGCGCCGCACGGCACGATCCGCTCGTGTCGCTGCGCGGCAACTGACGAGGAAGGAACCGCCGATGGACGCCGGTCGACGAATCGCGAGCAACGAGAACGCGCGCTGCGCGTCGTTGCCTCGCGTTGCGGCGACTGCGGCGGCCGTGCTCGCGATCTGTGCGCTGGGTTCGTGCGTCGGCTCGCCGACGCAGCAGCGGCCGAGGCCGCTCGACGCGCCGGTGCGATCCGCAGCGCGACTGTTCGACGAGTTCTTGTCGCCGCAAGCCGTGGCGCGGGACCTGCAGCAGATGCGGGACCGCTCGACGCAACTCGCCGCCGACGAAGCGGACTTCGGCGATGCGCGCGCGACCGCGGGCGAGATCGCGGACCGCGAACTTCGCCGTCCGCGCGCGATGGTCGAGGGCGCCGAGAACCTGCTCGCCGGCGAAGGCGACCGCCTTGCGCGGTTCCCCGACGCCGAGGGCTTCGCGGCGATCGATCCGCAAAAGGACTTCACCGACTTGCGCAGCAGCGTCCTGGATCTGCCCCGCACGCTCGGCCTCGACCGGCGCCCGCTCGGCGAACCGGACGACCGGCGCCACCGCACGGATCCGTGGGACAACCACCCGGAGGCGGGTTGGAGTTCGCGCATCCTGCGACGCATCCTGCCCTGAGGCGCGACTCGGCCCTCGCAGGCTCGCAGCGAGGTCCGTAGAACGGCGCCCCACAACAGCGCGCCGCAATCGCGGCGCACGCACGGGCATGACCCACTCCATCCGTTCGCTCTCTCCGTTCCTCTCCGGCCTTCTCCTGCTCGCAGGCCTCACGGCGCAGAAGCCGCTGCCCGCCGAGCGCAGCCAAGGCGCTTCGGCCGTCACCGTCGAGCAGGCCAAGAAGTGGCTCCACCACCTCGCCGGCCCGGAGCTCGCGGGCCGCGGCACCGGCCAGCCTGGCTTCCGCCTCGCCGCGGACTACGTGCGCGACCACTTCCAGGCGCTCGGCCTCGAGCCCGGCGTGAACGGCTCGTGGTTCCAGGACATGCCGTGGACGATGCGCGAGCCGAAGCTCGACGCGACGTCGCTGACGTTCGAACTCGACGGCAAGAAGTCCGTCGTCCCCGGCGCGCGCCTGCAAGGCACGGCGAACATGTCGCTGTCCGCAGAGGGCGAAGTCGTGCTGCTGGTCTGGTCCGAGTCGACCGACCTCGAAGACGTCGCCGTCGAAGGCAAGGTCGTCGTCGTGGCGCTGCCCGAGGTCGAGAAGACCGAGCGCGACCCCAAGGGCCGCATCGGCGCGATGCGCCGCCAGTTCCAGATCCTGCGCACGCTGCAGGGCAAGGGCCCGGCCGCGATCGTGCTCGCGCAGAAGGACGCGGTCGAAGGCGGCCTCATCGGCAGCAGCGGCCCCGGCTCCGGCAACCCCGCCGCGCGCGGCCGCGGCCGCACGCCGTCGGCGCTGACGTTCGGCGGCGAGGAGTTCACTGCAATGCTCGCGCTCGCCGGCCTGAAGGAACTGCCCGCAGCCGGCGCGCACATGCTGAAGATGAAGGCGGCGCTCGAAGTCGCGGTCGACGAGAAGCAGGCTCCGGCCTGCAACGTCGTCGGCATCCTCAAGGGCAGCGACCCGAAGCTCGCGGCGGAATACGTCGTGATCGGCAGCCACCTCGACCACCTCGGCCGTGAGAACGGCGCGGTGTATCCGGGCGCCGACGACGACGGCTCGGGGACGACCGGCGTGCTCGCGGTGAGCCAGATGTTCGCGAAGAACGGCACGAAGCCGAGGCGCAGCGTCCTGTTCGTCTGCTTCTGCGGCGAGGAGAAGGGCCTGCTCGGCTCGCGCTACTTCGCCGACAACCTGCCGATTCCCGCCGAGTCGATCGTCGCCGAACTGCAGATGGACATGATCGGCCGCGACGAGGAAGAGAACCGCGAGGGCGACAAGGGCGAACTCGCCGAGAACAACCGCAACACGGTGCACCTCATCGGCACGAAGCAGCTCGCGCCCGCCTTGCACGAACTGTGCATGGCGCGCAACGAGCTCGCGGGCTTCGAGATCGAGTGGGACCAGGAAGGCATGTTCAGCCGCAGCGACCACGCGAACTTCGCGCGCCTCGGCATCCCGATCGCCTTCTTCTTCACCGGCCTGCACAAGGACTACCACGAGACCACCGACACGCCGGACAAGATCCACTACGAGAAGCTGCTGCGCATCGCGACGTGGGTCTACGACATCGGCTTCGAGCTCGGCACGCAGGCAGGCCGCCCGCAGATCGATCCGAAGCTGTGGGCGAAGTACCGCGGCAAGGGCCGCGAGACGCCCGCCGCCCCCATGCTCGACGCCAAGTAGCGGAGCGGGATGGATGAGGCCGCCGCGCGCTGCATTCGCGCGGCGGCCGTTCGGTCAGTAGCTGCCCCAGGGACGAAGGGCGCGCGGCTCGTCGAGGATCTCGCGCAGCACGATCGCGCGCGACATGTCCGACAAGTCCACGAGGCCACGCGCCGATTGCGCGCCTCGCCGGCCGGCCACATGCGACCGGCCACCGAGCGTGCCGAGTTCGTGCGCAGCGACGCCTCCCGAAGTCGGGGCCGCGCGACGTTGCACGCCTTCGCCGACATGGGGATCGACGTGCGTCGTCACCTTGCCGATCTGCGACGGCCGCATCGGTTGCGTGCCGCGATCGCCCTCGGACGCCTCGCGACGCTGGACCAAAGGCGGTGGCGCCTGCGGACGCGCGAGCTGCGGCCTCGGTTGCGGCTGTGGCTGTGGCTGGGCCGCAGGCGGCCGATCCATGCCCAGCAGCCTGCGCATCTCGGCGGCGACCTCTTCGGGCGAACGACGGCCCGAAGCAGGACGCGTCACTTCGCGCGCGTCGTCGAGCCGATCGCCGAGGCCGCGGCTGCGGCCGAGCGCCGCGTCGCGCTTCTTCTTCGCCTGCAGGATCTTGCCGATGCCGCCCGCGATCCAGCTCACGAGCACGACCAACACGAGCGGCTCACGGAGGAGCCGTCCGATGAGGTCCGGCAGCGGGTTCTGCGGCATCGCGATCATCCCTGCCCCGGTTGGCTGCGCCGATCGCGCGCTTGCTGCTGCGTCGCTTCTTCGCCAGCGGCGATCTGGCCGCGCATGCGCGTGTCGGCCTCGATGTTCTTCATGCGCTGGTAGTCCATGATCCCGAGGTTGCCGTTGCGGAAGGCCTCGGCCATCGCCTTCGGCACCTCGGCCTCGGCGAGAACGAGCTTCGCGCGGTTCGTCGCGATCTCGGCGATGTTCTCCTGCTCGGCAGCGACAGCCATCGCGCGACGGCTCTCGGCAGCGGCCTGCGCGACGCGCTTGTCGGCTTCGGCCTGGTCGGCCTGCAGGCGCGCGCCGATGTTGTCGCCGATGTCGACGTCGGCGATGTCGATCGAGAGGATCTCGAACGCGGTGCCCGCGTCGAGGCCCTTCGCCAGCACGCCCTTGCTGATGCGATCGGGGTTCTCGAGCACGTCCTTGTGCGACGAGCTGCTGCCGATCGTGCTGACGATGCCTTCGCCGACGCGCGCGATGATCGTCTCCTCGGTCGCGCCGCCGACCAGGCGCTGGATGTTGGTGCGCACGGTCACGCGGGCCTTCGCAAGAACTTGGATGCCGTCCTTCGCCATCGCCGCGACCTTGCCGTCGACGGGGCAGTCGATCACCTTGGGATTGACGCAGGTCTGCACGGCATCGAGCACGTCACGGCCAGCGAGGTCGATCGCGGCGGCGCGATTGAAGTCGAGGCCGAGCGCGGCGCGGTCGGCCGCGATCAGCGCGCGGACCACGTTGATCACATTGCCGCCTGCGAGGTAGTGCGCCTCGATCTGCGAGGTCGTGAGCGGCACTCCCGCCATCTTCGCATTGATCATCGCGCGCACGATCACGCTCGGGTTGACCTTGCGCAGGGACATGCCCACGAGCTGAAACAGGCTGATCTCCGTCCGCGTCATCACCGCCTGCACCCACAGGTTGACGAACTTGAACAGGATCAGGACGAGGACGAGGAGAAGGGCGAGCAGGGCGATGACCACCCACGTGCCCAGGCCGAGTTCGGTTGCTCTTGCGATCATGGTTTGATTCGAATGGATGCGTTCAGGAAGGAGCGGTCTCGACACGCCGCACGACGACGCGGTTGCCGAGGGTGTCGATGACTTCGATCTCGCAACCCTGGTCGAGCAGTTCGCCGCGCGTCTGCACGTCGACCTTCTTGCCGTCGATGCGAGCAAAGCCGGCGGGCCGCAGCGGCGACAACGCCGTGCCCCGCTTGTGCATCAGGCCGGAGATGTCCGAGTCCATTGCCGCGCCGTGGACTTCGGACGGCTTGGGGCCTTCGAGCATCAGCGCGCGGCCGAGCCGAGTGCGCGGCATCCAGCGAAAGGCCTGCCACAGCGCGATCGGCGCGACGATCGCTTCGCCGACCAAGAACGCGACGCCGAGCGCCTGGCTCTCCTGGAACGCGAGGAACACCGCCGTGATGAGCGCGCCACCTGACAACAACGTCAGCACGCCGAACGAGACGAAGAACACTTCGGCGACGAGCAGCACGACGCCGAGCACCGCGATCAGCAGCAGCACGCCGGCGCTGCCGCGCTGCGCATCGTCCCGCAGCCGTTCGACGACGATGCGGTTGCCGTGCACCGCGACGATGCGCACGAGCGCTCCCGCCTCGACGAACTCGCCCTCGGTCACGACGTCGTAGCGGTCGCCGTCGAGTTCCACCGCGCCCGACGGGCGCAGCACGGTTGCCGCGCGCGCCGTCTTGCCCGCGATACCGGCGAGCTTCTGCGCGGCGCCGGGATCGCTCGGCCGCACTGCGGCAGGTCCGGGCGGCGGCGGCGGCGGCAAGCAGAGGCGGTTCAGCACCGGGATCCGCGGCAGCACGCGCCACATCACCGACGCGAACACGATCACGACGACGAACAGGAACGTGAGCTGCAGCAGGTTGTGGAACAGGATCTCCTGCTCCGGCACCGAACTCGGCAACACGAACGTCTGCCGGCTCAGCACCAACGACGCGACGAGGCACACGAACCCGACGGCCCCGAACACCACGACGCCGGGCAGCAGGAAGATCTCGACCGCGAGCGCGGCGATGCCGAGGAAGAACAGCGCGATCTCGGGGATCTCGGCGAGGCCGACGAGGTAGTTGTAGAACAGCGCGAGGACGAGGAACGCAGTGCCGAACAGGCCCGGCAGCCCCACGCCGGGCGTCTTGAGCTCCAGCACGAGCAGCACGAGGCCGAGCACGAGGAACGCAGGCTGGAACAGTTCGAGCCACGAGACCATGCGCTCGATCCACGCATACTCGAGCTCGTAGCAATCCTTGGGATCCAGCCCGAGCACGTCGCTGCAGAGCTGCTCGACCGATTGCACGACGCCGGCGGCGATGCGCGCTTCCTCGGCTTCCTTCTCGGTCAGCACGACCGGCCGCGTGACCTCCGTCTGCTCCAGGATCGTCGCGCCTGCAGCCTGCAGGCCTGTGAGCTCGCGCTGGTCGACGATGCGCGACGCCTCGAGGCCGCGTTCGCGCAAGCGCACGCGCACCAGCGCAAGCGTCGGATCGATCATGCCGACGCAGAGTCGGACGGCATCCGCCGGGAGCTTCGTGCTGCGCTTCGAAAGGCGATTGCCCATCTCCTCGCCGAACGCGCGGAACCGCTGCGCCTCGGCCGACTCGTCGGTCCACTGCGCGAGCTGCTCCGAGAACGTGGGCATCGGCGCGATCGAGCCGATGTCGCCGCTGCGCAAGAACCACAGCTGGTCGCACAGCAACGCCGCATAGGCAGCGCCGCCACGAATGCGTCCGCCCAGGATCGCCGTGGTCGCAACCTTGCCGCGCACGCGCTCGATCTGGTCGAGCAACGCCTGCACGTCGGCATGGTCTTCGTTGTCGCCGCCGGCGTCCTCGAACCGGAACGCGACGTTGCAGCCCTGTTCCTCCGCCTGACGCAGCGCGCGAAGGCAGAGCGCCAGCTCCTGCGTCCCCAGCACGCCGCTCACCGGCACGACGAGCAGCTGCACCCTCGGAGCCTGTTCGGGCGCAGAATCCTGCAGCGGCCGAAGACTGCCGCCGCATGCGGCCAGGATCACGAAGAGCGCGAGCAGCCACGACAGGGGGCCGAACGGCACGAGGGGCGATGCGCGACGCAGACTCACGCCGCAGGGTTTAGCACAGCCGCAACGGGATTTCCCGACCCCAGAAGACGCACTTCGGCTCCCCGCACGGCAGGCTTCCTTGTCCGGCGCGCAAAGGCCAGAATCCCCCGCCGCTTCGCACGCACACGGCGACATGACCCAAACACCTCCTGCGACCGCTCCCGC
>CAZEQF010000074.1:0-13467 GCA_964514315.1 uncultured Singulisphaera sp.
AATCCAGCCCCCGATGACCGTAGGCGTGTTAAAATGCCCTTCGCCAGCACTGCCGGGCTCACCGAGCCACCAGCCGCGGCGCTCGTGCCGAACGTCACGAACATGCCCGTCACCGTGCCGAACAGGCCCATCATCGGCGCCGTCGCCGACATGAGGGACAGCCAGCCGACCTTCTGGAACAGCTTCGTCGATTCCTCGGTCTCCATCTCGCGGATGGTGGCCTGGATCGTCTCGAACGGGTGGCCGAGCTTGCTGAGGCCGGCGCCGACGCAGCGCGTCAGGTAGACCTTCTCGTTCTCGCAGAGTTCGACGGCGTCCTGGAAGTTCTCTTCGTCGAACAGCGCACCGAGCTCATCGATGAGTTCCGGCGGCGCGAGCTTCTCGCGCTTGATGCTGACGAAGTTCTCGATGATCAGCGCCAGCGAGACGACGGACATCACGACGATGATGTAGCCGACGAGGCCGGCGTTCTCGTACGCGAACACGTCTGCGAGCGCGCTGCTCTGCTCAGCCGCGGGCGCGGCAGGTTCCTGGCCCATGGCGAAACCGGCGAGGAACAGGGGCGTGGCGACGGCGAGAACGCGGGTGATGGTGGACGAAAGGTTCATGGAGCAGCGACTCCGAATGCAGGAGCTTGAGCTGGGACAGGGAAGAGAGGGGAGAAGTTCGGGGCGCAGAGTTTGCTCGGTCGGGTGACGGAGCGGAAGACCCTGCTCGGACGAGAATTCGAGAAAAGGGGGCCGTCTGACTACTTGGCGAGTTCGGCCTTCGCGGATGCGACCCAGCGGCTGCCGGGGTAGCCCTTGACGACGGTCGTGTAGTAGGCCTTGGAGCGCGTGCCCCAGTCCTGTCCGGCGCGATCGCCGAGGGTGGCCACGACGCGACCGAGGTAGAAGTTGGCCTTCGCAGCCGTGTCGCCGGCGCCCGTGTCGAGCACGCAGGCTTCTGCGAGCGCGATCTCGGCGCTGCGCAATCCCATCGCGTCGTTGCCGGACGCAGCGAGGAGGAACGTGGCTTCGCCGAGACCGGCCTTGCCGGCCGCTGCGAGCGACGCGTCGTCGTTCTGCGACAGCGTGCGGGAGAAGTCGGCGGCGCGGTCGTAGGCCTTCTCCTGCACGAGGGACTCGCCTTCACCGACCTTGGAGTTGACCTTGATCGCGACGAGTTCCTCGCTGCGGCCGCCAGCGGCTGCCATCGCCGTGTCGGCGGCGTTGCCCGCGGCCTGGAACGCGCTGCGCGCATCGAGCGCCTTGTTCTGCTCGAGCAGGCACAGTGCGAGTTCGTACTTGGCCCGCGCATTCCAGATCGCGCCCCAGCCATCGCGGCCGGCGCGGTCGTCGAGTTCCTTCAACGTCGTCTCCGCGTCGGAGTGCGCCTGGCCCAACCGCAGCGCGCGGCCGAGCTGGTAGGTGGCTTCCGGCACGCGCCAGTGGTCCGGGAATTCGCCGAGCCAGGCGCGCAGCGCGCCGGCGGCGTTGGCCGCAGCGGCGGGATCGCCGGCGCCACCGAGCACCGCGGCCTTGCACTGCAGCAGGCGCGCCTCGGCCTTGAGCAGCGGACGGTTGGCCTTGTTCGACGCCTCGCCGAACTGCGTGCGGGCCGTCTCGTAGTCGTTGCGAGCCATGGCCGCGAGGCCGCTCGCGAACTCATCCGGGGCGCCGCCCCATTGGATGTCCACGACCTGGTGGGGCGGGAGCTCGACTTCCTGCTTGTTGCGGAGGAACTTGACGGACGTCAGCGTGAGCGTCGAGACCGTGACGCCGCGGAGGCTTGCGCCATCCGCCTTGACGATGGTGTCCGCTGCATCTTGGGCCGGCAGCAGTGCGGCAAACAACGAGATCGCGAGGATCGGAAGGGTGCGCATGGCTCTGGTGCTCCGGATCACGGACGGTTGAGGTCGAAGAAGGTGAACAGGGCCATGCCTTCCTGGCCGAGCGCCTTGAGGCCCGCGAACTTGTCGATCGCGCCGGTGACGCGATAGATCGACGCGGCGTATTCCTTGTACTTGCTGTCCTTCTCGCCAGCCTGCTTGGCGAACCAGTAGCACTCCCACTGGAAGCGGTACCACTCGAGGCTGTACTTCTGGATCTCGGGGCGCAGCGCCCACGTGCGGTACTCGGAGAAGTACTTGTCGTAGGCCTCCTTGAACTTGCCGAGCGCCGGCTCCTTCACCGGACGGCCCGTCTTGTCGAGGAAGAACCAGCCGCCCATCGCCTTGCAGATGAGGCGCTTCAGCTCGTACTGCTTCGGGTTGACCTTCTCGGCCTCGAGCAGCATGTCGAGCGCCTGCTGGAACTGGCCCTGCTGCAGCAATGCCTCGCCGATCTTGGGCCGGACGCTGAGGTCGATGACCTGCTTCGTCTTGGCATCCTGGTCCGAGCCGAAGACTGCGAGCGCCTTCTGCGCGACCTCGTCGACCTTCTTCCAGTCGCCGAGCTTCTCGAAGCCGTTCATCGTGTTGACCATGACGCCGAGCTGCGGCTTCTGCGAAGCGCGCATGTACTCGAGGCCCAGGTTGCACAGCCGCGTGCGCACCTGCGCGAGGTCGGTCTTGAGCTTCTCGATGGCGGCCTTGTCCTTCTGCGAACTGACCGCCGCGTCGAGCTCCTTGTCGAGGTTCGTCGCGTGGGTGAGGTAGGCGCCGAACACGACGCTCGCGAGCTTGCTGGCGCGCTGTTCGTCGAGGTCCTTGATCTGCAGGTAGGCCGCCTCGGCCTTCTCCAGGTCGCCCAAGTCGGCATGCATGCGGCCGAGGTTGTCGATCGCGCGCGTGACGTCGCTCTCCTTCGACTTGCCGTGGTTGGCAAGGAAGGTCTGCATGCGCTCGATCGCGGCCGGATACTTGGCCATGTCGCGCTCGATCTTCAGGCCGCTGTCGCCGACGGCCTGGATGTAGGCCATCTGCGCCTCCGAGTAGTCGATCGAGCGGATGGCGACTTCGCGGACCTGCGCCTTGTCGGCGCGCTTCGGGTCGAGCACCGCGTCCTTCGTCGTGAGCCAGGCGCGGTAGTCGGCGATCGCCTTGGTCGACTGGTCGAACTTGCCGGCTGCCGAGTAGGCCTGCACGAGACGCGCGCGGGCCATCTCGTATTGGATGAAGTCGGCGGGCACCTGCTCATAGGCAGCGGCGGCCTCGTCGTACTTCTTCTCGGTCATGCGGTCGTTGCCGTTCTTCCAGTGCACCTTGCCGACGCCGGCGGTCGAGAAGTTGAGCACGACTCCCTCAGCCGCTGCGAAGACGGGCTGGAGGCCCGCGTCGTTCTTGCTGACGGACTTGAGGTAGGTGAGCGCGCGGTCGAGGCGGTCTGCGGTGTCGCTCGCGGTCGCCGCGTCGTTGCCGTCGGCTCCCTTGCCGAAACGCTTGAGGCCCTGCTGGAACGACAGGATCGCCTCGAGCGCACGCTCGGTCGCCATGAAGCTGCGGCCGAGCATGTCGTAGGCCTCGAGGCCGAACTTGGCCTGGTCGTCCGTCGACATTGCGGCGATCGCGCGGCGGAGGCCCTTGATGCCTTCCTCGTAGTTCTTGTTCTGGAACTCGCCCTTCGCGACTTCGAACAGCAGGCTGCCGGAAACGAGGCTGCTGCGCGCCGAGAGGATCTGGCTCAGCACCGACTTCGCCTTGACGCCGACGTAGTCGTTCGGGTGGCGGTCGTTGATCTTCTGCGCCATGTCGAGCGCCTGCTGCACCTTGGCGGGGTCGCCGGACTCCGCCAGGAAGCGGCACTCGGCGAGCAGCGTCAGATGGCCGAAGCGCGGGTCGCAGACGTCCAGGACATCCTTGCCCTTCTCGCCATACTTGCCGAGGTTCTCGCGGAACGACGTGAACACTTGCTGCGAGGCCGCTGCGTCACCTTGCTCGAACAACAGTTCGCCGAGGTGCGCGTAGACCTCTTGCATCATGTCGAAGAGGAACGCCAGCGTGTCGCCGCTCAGCTCCGACTCTTCGCTCCCGAGCGTGACCGCAATCTGCTCGATCGTCGTGCTGTAGCTGCTGATCGCGTCCGCGGACTTGCCCGCGACTTCGCGGCACTGGGCGATCTCGAAGAGTCCGCGCAGGCCGATTGCAGTCTCCTCGCCGAACTCGAGCACCATCTCTTCGAGTTCGCTGATCGCGCGGCCGGTCTGGACGTCGCGGTCTTCCTTCACGGCGCGGCCAAGTTCGCGCATGAGCACGCCCTTGCGCATCCAGTTGAGGCCGTATTCGAGCTTGATCTCGGGGTTCTTCGAGGTCTGCGGCTTGATCGCCGCCATGACCTTGTCGCATGACTCGATGCCGAGGAGGAACACTTCCTTCGCGTCCTTCTCCAGATCGGCGACCTTGTCCGGCGACTCGTTGCGCGCGATCTCCAGCTCCTCGTTGAGGAACTGGCCGAACTCCTGCGCAGCGGCCGCGAGCGTCGCGCGCGTGTCGCGCTGCACGACCTCGTCGGTCGAGCGCTCGAGCAGTTCCTTGCTCTGGTCGAGCGCCTTCTTGTAGTCCGTGCGCTGCTCGACGCGGTTTGCCTTGATGCGGGCGCCGAGCAACGACACTTCGACGCGGAGCTGCAGGATGCGGTCCTGGTCGCTCTGGTTCTTGAAGTCGCGTTCGAGGCGAGCAATCTCACTCTCGGCGAGCGACACGAGGCGCATTTCGCGCGCGAGTCCGCGCACGAACGTCATCTCGCGGTCGATCTTGCCTTTCTCCTGCGCAGCGGATCCGACCGCCAGCAAGCCGAGGACGACGGGGGAGAGGATCGAGCGGACGCCGAAGAGGCGTCGTTGGGTGCTGCCGATCACGGGCGGACTCCGGAATGCACAGGGGGCAGGAATCGAAAACGCCACCGACGGTCCTTCGGGCCGCCAGAATGGCGAAAACCGGCGCAGTCGAGGGGTCGAATGCCGCGCCGGTCAGGGAACGGGCAACATAGCGATCGGTTCAGAGAAGCCAATCGCACCCGACGCGCGCTGCATTCGCTGCGCGCGTCAGGTTGGGGGTCACTTCGCGGCGACCGAGCTGTCCGGCGTCGCCGAGGCCTCGGGCTGCAGCTCTTCCATGATCACGATGTTCGCCTTGATCAGGATGAGGATCTTGCGGTTCTGCAGCGAGGTGCCCTTGCGGCTGAACAGGAACGACAAGCCGGGCAGGTCCTTCAGCACCGGCACGCCCGAAACCAGGTTCTGGCGTTCCACGAGGCGCATGCCGCCGAGCATCATCGTCGCGCCGTCCGGCAGCGTCACCGTCGTGCGGACGCGCTGGAGGGCGACTTCGGGCAGCTGGATCGAAATCGGCTGGCCGACGCCGAGCGTCGTCGTGAAGTTCGGGATCGGGCGGCTCAGCGTCATCACGGTGGGGCGGAGCTCCATCGTGATGAACTTGAGGTCGCTGTCGACAACCGGGCGCACGTCGAGCGAGACGCCGTCATAGACGGTGCCGATCACAGGGTTCGCGACGCCGGCCGCCTGCGCGATCTCGACCTCGAAGTCCTTGATGTAGCTGATCTCGTTCAGCACGTGCATGCTGGCGCGCGTGTTGTTGTAGATCAGGAGGCGCGGGGCCTCGATCTGCTCGCTGCGCTCCTGCTTGCTGACGGCGCGCAGGACGGCCTCGACTTCGACGTCGTCGAGGAACGCATACTGCAGCGACATGCCGCCGGCGTTGTTCATCGACGAGCCGCCGAGCGTGCGGTCGAACAGGTGCTCGGCGCGGCCCATGTAGTCGCCGTCGTTGCCGTCATCGAAGAAGATGCCGGGCTCGGTGCCCGTGCCGACGAGGCCCGGCGTGGCCGGGTTCTGCTGCTGCGACGGACCGAAGTCGTCGAAGCCGGCATTGGTGCGGTTCTCGAGACCGCGGCCCGCGACACCCTGCGACGCCTGGTTGCCCAAGCCGCGGAGGTCGACGCCGACGTCTTCGAGGAAGTTGTCCTCGACCTTGAGGAAGCGCGACTCGACGTCGACCTGGATGCCGACGTTGCGGCGCAGGTCGCGCAGCAGCTTCAGCACGCCTTCGTGCGTCTCCTTGTCGGCGCGGACGAGCAGCATGCCCGCCTGGAAGTTCATCGTGAACGGGCTGCCGTCCCAGCGGCCCGCGGCGACGGCTTCCTTCAGGATGTCCTGCAGGCGGCTGTCATCGACGACCGCCGGTGCGGGATCTTCATCCACCTCCGGGAACAACGGCGAGTCGTCGTCCGGGGCCTTCAGCTTGAGGTCGGCGCCCGGCTTGCTGCGGAAGCCGGTGACGAGGTCGCTGACGTTGTAGCGGTCGTAGTAGAGGTTGCCGATCGCGTTCTCCGGCGTGACGAGCTGCACGAGCCCGTTGCGGATGCGGTAGGCGACGCCGGTCTGCGCCTGGATGACCTTCAGCGCGTCGGCGACCGAGCGGCGCGAGAGCCGGAAGTCCGTCAGCGTGGTGGCCGTCGCGTCCATGCCCGCGACATCCGGGCCGACCACGAACGTGACGCCCGTGAGGTTGCCGTAGTAGGCAGCCCAGTCCTGGACCGTCGCGCTCGGGAAGTTGTGCTCGAGGACCTGCTCGTCGAGCTTCTTGGCGATCGCGCGGTTCTCGGGGCTGTCGAGGTCCGTCACGGCCGTGAAGCTTGCCTGCTGGCGCTGCGACACTTCCGCCCAGCGAATCGGGTCGAACACGACCGTCTCGGTCTGGGCGACGTTGCTCTGCTGGTTCTCGAGGATCGTGGCGTTCCACTCCTGGCGCCAGCGCTCGCGGTGCATCTCCATCGCGCTGTTGTGGCGCGCGCGGTCCGCAATCTCGCGAAGGTCGATCGCCGCCTGGTTGGTCGGGTCGATCATGAGCGCCTGGTCGATGCGATCGACCGAGCCCTCGTACTGGCCGGAGAGGAACTGCTTGTTCGCGTCTTCGAGCAGGCGCGCAACGCGGTCTTCCTTCGACTCCTGCTGCTCCTTCGCAATGCGATCGAGCTCCGCCTTGCTCGCGGCTTCCATGCTCGCGAGCGACTGCTTGTCGGCTTCGACCTTGCGCTGGTTGGCTGCCTCGTACTCGTTCTGCGTGCGCAGCAGCAGCGGGTCGTTGGGCTGGAAGTGCGGCGAGAGGCGCAGCGTCGCGAGCGCGCGCTGGTAGCTCTCGATCGCGCGGCCGTAGCTGCCCTGCTGCATGTGCGCGTTGGCCTGCTCGAGCTCGCGTTCGACCAGCGTGCGGTCGCGCTCGGCGGCGATGCGGTTGCGCAGGATTTCGTCGGCGAAGCGGCCGCCGACCGTCGCGACGCGGTCGCCGAGGACCTCGTTGCAGCGGCGGAGGATCTCGCGAGCCTCAGCGTTCTGGTTGTCCAGTTCGAGCGCGAACGCAGCTTCGTTGCGCGCGTCTTCGAACAGACGGGCTTCGAGCGAGCGACGCGCGTTCTTCAGCGCGCCTTCGAGCAGCGCTTGCGTGCTCGGCCGCTCCTGCGGGTCCTGGAGTTCGAACGCCGCGAGGTCGTTCGCAACGGGCCCATTCACGGCGCCGCGCGACGGCTCGCCCATCGCTGGGCCGGAGTTCGCCATCGCCTGGCTAGAGTTCGTCTGCGTGCCGGAACATGCAGCCAGCGCGAGCAGCGAGGATGCGCAGAGGCCGCGAAGGCGCAGGGTCTCAACCTTGATCATGACAGGCCTGCCCAAAGAGGGGTTAGCAGAGAGGGAGTAGCAGTCCGAGGGGTGGACGAGCGGGATTCCTCCGAACCATCACGCGAGCACAGGGACGTTGGCTCTACGCGCAGTGCGAAGGAGTGCAAACGCAGGGACGACGGGAAAGAGCGCTGCGCCGCGGGATGCATTCGCGTCGCGATCGCGTGCGCTGCGGGTGCGAACCGAGCGGGACGGCGAGACGGGAAGCAGCCAGGGGAACAGTGCCGATGCGCCTCGAACACGAAGTTCTGGGACGCAAGGGTCGGCGGACGGTAGCGATGCGATCTGGCACGGTCAAGAACGGCGAACCGTCGAAAACAACGCGAGTTCAGGCCTCCGTCGTCGTCGCGCGCCGCGGGTCCTCGGGGCGGCCGAGCATGCGGTTCACGCGCTTGATGTCCTGCCAGGTTTCCGGCTTGCGCGACGGGTCGCGCAACAGGAATGCGGGGTGCCAGGTGACGACGACCGGGATGCCCTCGTAGTGGAGGTTGCGGCCGCGCAGTTCGCGCATCGGCTCCTCGGTCCCCAGCAGGTTGTGCGCAGCGATACGGCCCAGCGCGACGATGACCTTCGGCCGCAAGAGTGCGACCTGCAGCTTCAGGAACGGCAGGCACGCGGCGACTTCTTCCGGCTGCGGGTCGCGGTTGCCGGGCGGCCGGCACTTGTTGATGTTGGCGATGTAGACGTCTTCGCGCTTCATCCCCATCGCGCCGTCCAGGATCTTGTCGAGCAGTTGGCCAGCGGGGCCGACGAACGGCCGGCCCGTCTGATCCTCGACTGCGCCTGGAGCCTCGCCGACGAACAGCACGTCCGGGTTGCGGTTGCCTTCGCCGAAGACCACCGACTTCCGCGACTCGCACAGCCCGCACTTGCGGCAGGACATCGCCTGCGCTCGCAACCGCAGCAGCGGGTCGTCGGGCAACTCGGCGGCGGCCGCAGGCAGCGCGGCTGCCGGGATCGGCCTGGGCGCCGCCTTCGCAGGTTGCGGTTGCGGGATCGGTTGCGTCGCGCGCTCGGGCGAGGTCGTGTCCGAGGGGGCGGCGTCGTGCTGGGCCACCAAGGCCGGTGCGGTCTCGATCGCTGGCCGCGTCGCGGGGGCACTGCCCGCGTCCCGCTGCCACGGCATGCGCCGCGGCGCGACGGGCCCTTCGTCGCGCGCGTTGGCGCTGCTCGGAGCCGCATCGCGAGCGGGCGCATCCTCGCCGCGGCGTTCGTCGCGCCGGGCCGGCACCGCAAGGAGCAGGTCCGCGCCGTAGCCGAACACGGCGTTCTGCAGGTGCTGCAGCAGGTGGCTCGCGTCGGCTGGCATCGCAGCGTTCTAACGGCTGCGGCGGACCTTGGCCACGGGGGCTGGCTGGGCCGGGAAGAGGCCGTAGCTGTGCGCGAGGCTCGGGCGTTCGCCGAGCGCCACGACCGAATGCCACGCGCAGTCGTCGAAGGCCTGCGACGGCAGCAGGATCGAGTCGCCCGCCTCGAGCACGTAGACGGCGCCGTGCGCCGCGAGAAACTGCGCAAACTCCGCGTCGCGGTTCAGCAGCGACCAGAGGGGGCGATCGTCGTCGCGGTCGAGGCGCTGGATGGCCGTGCGCTCGTCCTTCGCGAGCCCTCGGCGCGCGAGCAGGCGCGCGAGGCGTCGCTTGCCGAGCGTCAGCCATGCAGTGCGCCCTTCGAGTTGGCTGAAGCACACGCCGAGTTGGCCGGGCTCCGCGTCGTGGTGGAACACGGCTCCGCCGCCGGGCGCGTTGTTGTAGAGGATGCGTTCCGACATGCGCCACGGCGCGCAGATCATCGCGTCGAGCATCGCGCGCAGCGGCTCGGAGCCGTCGATGACCGCGCACTCGGGGAAGGCGCGTTGCGCGAGCGCGTCCACCGCGCGGCACGTGCGGTCGGTCGCGCGCAACCAGCCGTCGGGCGCGCCGTCGCCGCTGCTGTGGCGGATGCGCAGCGATGCGTCGGTTTCGTCGTTCGCGATCCAGCTGACGCGAGCCCACAGGTCTTGTTCGCCGGCGAACGGGCCTTGTTCGGCGCGGAAGAACACTGCCTCGATGTCGCGCGCGTCGTCGCTGTCGCCGCTGCTGCCCGCGTAGGCGAACTCTGCGTCGTCGCCCATGCGCGTCTCCAGCTCGTCGAGGAACTCCGCTCCCTGCCGCAGCCGTTCGAACATCGCGATCGATGCATGGATCGCTTCGTCGTGCGCCTTCAGCCGGCTTCGCAGGATGCCGGGCAGGAACACGGGTTCGCTCGCGTCCCAGATCGACTTGGCGAACGCAACGGTCGGCAACTCGCGACGCAGCGGCACGACGATCCCGAGGTCGGCGCCGCGGCGCACGAGCGGTTCGGGTTCGAGTCCGCGCGCGCGCAGGCTCGCCGCGGTGGCTCGCGCGGTGGGCGGGAGCACGCGCGCATTCGGCTGGACGGGCGGCCTCGCTCGTGTCGACGTGGGCATCGGCGCGCACGGTAACGCGCGCGCCGCGGCATGCACGCGCTGCGTGCCGTCCGGCGTGGTGGACGGCAGGCGCGGGCTGTGCAACAGTGAAGTGCCCTTCCCGTGAACGCCACGCAGTCCGAGATCCCCGAGCCCGAAGCCGCAGCGAGCGCATGGTCCCCCGGGATCGAGCCGCGGCCGAGGCCGGCTGGGTGGGCTGCGGCCCTCGCGCTCTTCGCGCTCGCGTTCCTCGCCTACGGTCCGTCGCTGTCGGGAGCGCAGTTCCTCAACTTCGACGACAACTTCTACTTCGGCCCGGACCATGCGGTGTTCCAGGCCGCAACGGTCGCTGCGAACGAGCGCGGCGTGTTCGCCGGCCTCGCCGTCTTGCTGTCGCCGGGCGCGGTCGTCGCCGACGTGTGGTTGCCCGTCGCGCACGTTTCGCTGTGGCTCGATGCGTGGTTTGGCGGCGGCGCGCCGTTGCTGCCGCACGCGCATGCGGTGGCGCTGCATGCGATCGCGGGTTGGCTGCTGCTGCGGTTGTTGCTCGCTCTCCGGTTGCCGTGGCGCGTCGCGTTGCCTGCCGCATGCGCGTTCGTCGTGCATCCGGCGCTGTGCGAATCGGTCGCGTGGGTCAGCGGGCGCAAGGACGTGCTGAGCGGGATCTTCGCGTTCTGGGCGATCGCGCGCGCCGCGCGCTGCGCCGACGCGGTTCGCGCGCGCGATCTCGTGTTCGTGGCCGTGCTCACCGCGCTCGCGATGCTGTCGAAGGCCACCGCGGTCGTCGTGCCGCCGCTGTGCGCGCTCGCGCTGTTCTGGTTGCGCGCGCCGTTGCGCGCCTATGCGGCCCCGGTCGTCTCCGCGCTCGCTGCGTTGCCGATCGCGTGGCTGCACCAGCACAACGCGGCGATCGCGGGAACGATGGCCGGCGGCGACGTGCTCGCGCGTTTGCCGCAGGTTCCCGCTGCATTGCTGCACTACGCGGCGACCACCGTTTGGCCCACGGGGCTCAACGTGCTGCATCCCGAGGTCGCGACGTTGGAACGATTCCGCGCGGCGATGCCGTGGGCCGCGGGCGTCTTCCTCGCGCTGCTTGCGGTCTCGTTCGCGACGCTGCGGTCTTCGCGCTGGCGCGCCACGGGCCTCTGCGCGATCGCGTTCTTCGTCGCGCTGCTGCCGTTCAACACCGCGTATCCGGCGTCGGTGATCGGCGTCGCCGACCGCTATCTCTACCTCGCTTCGCCGTGGCTCCTGTGCGCCGTGTTCTCGGCGTTGCCGCGAACGGGGCGCGCACCGATCGCGCTCGCATGCGCTGCGTGCGTCGCGTTGCTGGTCGGCGCGTGGTCGCGCGTCGCCGACTTCGCGACGAGCGAACGGTTGTGGGTGGCGAGCCTCGAGGTCGATTCCGACAACGCCGTCGCGTCGCTCAACCTGCTGCAGGCGCGCGCTGCTTCGCGCTCGATTCCAGGCCCGCCGTCCGCCGAGGACAAGGCGCTGGCCGAGCGCGCGCTGCGCGCCGCCCGCTATCCCGAGCACGAACGTCGCGCGCACCTGCAGCTCGCGCAGTTCGCGCTGCAGGAGAACCGCTTCCAGGCTGCGGCCGCGTCGATGCAGGATGCCGTCGCCGCCACGGAGCGCGTGCGCGACTCCGGCCGCGTGCGCCGCGACGTCGCGGAGTCGCTGCTCGTGGACACGTTGTTGTCGTCGATCACCCCGCTGCGCCTCGCGGGCCTCGCGGTCGAGGCGGAGCGCGCGCTGGATCGCGCGCGGTCGTTGCGGCCGGACGATGCGCGCATCGCGGCAGCTTCTGCGTTGCTCGCGGTGGAGCAGCTCGCGCTCGAGCAAGCCGGCAATCCAATCGAAGCAGACGATCCTCGCATCGAGCGCATCGCTGCGGACCTCCAGCGCGCGCGCGCGGCGGCGCCCTTCGACGCGCAACTCGACTACGCGGGCGGCGTGTTGGCGCGCATGCGCGGGCAGTCGCTTGCGGCGATCGCCGCCTTCCGTCGTGCGGCGAAGAACATGCCGAGCCTCAGCGAAGCGTGGGTGGGAGCCGCCGAGGTCTGTCTCGAGAAGGGCCTCGCGAGCGAAGCCGAGGACTACTCGCGCCAGGCGATCTCGCTCGCCGTGCAAGGAGGCCGCGCCGCGGATCCGCGCCTTCGCCTCTGCCTCGCGCGTTCGCTGCAAGGACAAGGACGGCTCGACGAAGCGATCGGTTCGCTGCGCGACTACTGCGACCAGACCGGCTTGCGCGACCGCGAGGCTGCGCGGCTCCTGTCGGGCCTCTACATGCACAAGGCGCGGCAACGGTTGTCGGAGCCGGACGTCACGCATGCGGAGCTGGAGTCGATGATCGAGCGCGCGCTGCGCTACAACCCGAACGAACCCGCGGTCGATCTCGTGCGCGCGCGCATCCAACGCGACCAGCGACAGTTCGCGTCGGCGATCGAGAGCCTGCAACGGTTGCAGAAGTCGATGCCGGATCTCGAGGACACGGTGCCGCTGCTTGCCGAGAACCTGCGCGACCTCGGCTACGAGCGGATGTTCGCGAAGGACGATCTCGGCGCTGCGCAGGCGTGGGTTCGCTGTCTGCAGCTCGCGCCGGCCGAGTTCGTGACGGACGCCGTGCGCATGCAGCTGCAGGCGATCTGGCGTCGTCAGGAGAAGATCGGACTCGAGGCGCGCAAGGCTGGCGACGAGGCTGCGGCCCGCGCCGCATTCCGCATGTGCCTGCGCATCGACCCTTCGCAACACTGGGCTGCATGGTTGCTCGTCGCCGGGCTCGTCGAGGACCCGGATGCCGATCTCGCGGAGATCGATGCGCTGAGCGGGCAGGCGCTGGCGGGGCAACGCGGCAAGCAGCTCGACGCGAGCCGGCAGGTGGGGGTCCGGGCGCTTGCGCTCCGTCGACTCGGGCGCAGCGACGAGGCCCGTTCGCTCCTTCGCGACTACCTCGAGGCGCCTGACGCCGAGGCTCCGGACGAAGTGCTGCAGGTGCTTCGTCGCATGCTCGAAGAACTCTCTCGCTGAGTCGCTGCGCGCGCCTTGCGTTCGCGCCTGTGACTGCTACGGTTCGACGTCTTCCGGTCGGTCAACCGGAAATGGTCACGTGAGCGTTGTCCCGGTGCCGCGGTCATCGGCGCAGGAGGGTGCTTTGGCACGCAAGTCAGGCGATTTCATGAGTCTTTTGGCGCACCGGGGTCCCGGTCGCCGTCGTTCCGGTTCCGGATTCTTCCAGCAGGTCGCGAGCGCTGTGCGCAGCGTCGTCGGCGGTCGCGCCGACGCCGTGAGCCCACGTCGCGCGCCTGCCAGTGCAGGCCTCGCCGTCGTCGGTTCGGCGCTGTTCTGCCTCGGCGCGGGCTATGCGCTCGGCAATGCGTTCCCGTGGAAGCACGCGGACGCGGCGCAAGGCCTGAAGGCTTCGGTGACGG
>CAZEQF010000075.1:0-7172 GCA_964514315.1 uncultured Singulisphaera sp.
ACCGTGTGCACGTTGAAGTAGTTCGGGAACGTCGAATACGGCGACTTCGCGAACAGGCCCGTTAGGAACGTGTTGACGTCCGTGTTGAAGCGCGTCTGCTCGGCGGCTTGATAGCCGTCGCCGAGGATGACCATGTCGTAGCGCGACGTCGTGGTGCCGTTGCTCAGCACCGTCGTGACGACGGGCGCCTGCGCGAGCGCGATGCTGCAGAGGGCCGCGAGCGCGGCGAGGATGCGAAGGCTCATCGGCGGGCCTCCTCGATCATGCGCTGCATCGACGCGGCATCGACTTCGCCGATCGCGCGTTCGCCGCGCACGAAGCGATAGGTCGCGACGTCGTTGCGCGCGGGGATGTTGCACAGCACGCCGATCTTCGGGCTCTTCAATTCGCAGCCCTTCACGACCACGGGCGCATCGACCTTCGATTCGTCGGTCTCGAACTTCGACAAGTCGAGCGGCACGCGCTGCAGTTCCTTGCCGCCGGCGTCGAGCATCACGAGCGAGAACTCGCTCACGAGCGTCTTCGGCGTTCCGGCCCACGCGTCGGGCTTGGCCACCGCAGTCGTGACGCGCAGCGCCTTGACCGTGCCTTCGACCACGAGCACCACGTGGCCTTGCGGCGGCGCGGACGGCTCGTTCCCCTGGGGCGCAGGCTTGTTCGGGTCTTGGACGGCGGCGGCGAGCAGCAGCGTCGCGGCGAGCGCGCAGGAGAATGCGGCGCGCCGACGCGCGGGATGCGTGGGCATGGACATGGGCGTGGAGGATACCGGACGCAGGCTCTGCCGTCGGCCCCGTCGCCGCGGACCGTCGTTCCACTGCGGCGCGCCGTACCGCGCAACGTCGTTGGGGATTCGCGCGCGAGCCCGTATGCAGTGCGCATGGACTTCCGCGGCCGCGTCATCCTGGCTCCCCTCACGAAGGGCGGCAACCTCCCGTTCCGGCGACTCTGCGTCGCATACGACTGCAAGACGACGACCTCGGAGATGGCCTACTCGGGCCAGGTCATGCGGCAGACGCCGACGGAGATGGCGTTGCTGCGCAAGCACGTCGACGAGCCGTGCTTCGGCGTTCAGATCGCGGCCAGCAAGCCGGAACTTGCCGTCGCAGCGGGCCTCGCGGCCGTCGAGCGCGGCGCGGCGTTCCTCGACCTCAACTGCGGCTGCCCGATCCACGACGTCGTGAAGCGCGGCATGGGCGCCACGCTGCTGCAGCGGCCGGCGCACCTCGGCCGCATCGTCGAGGCGATGACAAAGGGCCTGCCCGTGCCGGTCACGGTCAAGATCCGCCTCGGCTGGAGCGAGGACGACAAGAACGCGAGCGAGGTCGCGCGCATCGTCGAGGAGAGCGGCGCGAAGGCGTTGACGGTCCATGGCCGCACGCGCGAGCAGCGCTACACGAAGGCCGCCGACTGGGAGTGGATCGCCAAGATCGTCAGCGAGCGCTCGATCCCGGTGATCGGCAACGGCGACGTCTACACGTGGTACGAGGCCGAGGACCTGCAGCAGAAGAGCAACTGCGCGTCGGTGATGGTCGGCCGCGGCGCGCTGATCAAGCCGTGGATCTTCCGCGAGATCGCGCAGAAGCAGGAGTTCGAGCCCAACGCCGAGCAGCGCGTCGCGATCTATCGCCAGTTCCTCGGCTACATGAAGGAGCACTTCCGCGACGACGAGAAGGGCCGCAAGCGCGCGATGTTCTTCTTGCCGTGGCACTTCGGCTTCTTCTGCCGCTACCGGCCGCTGCCGGCGTCGCAGTTCCGCGAGATGAGCCGCCAGCACCCGTTGATGCAGACGCGTCTGCCCGACGAAGGCGAGGTGTCGCCGCTCGAGGCCGTGCTGCGCGATCCGCGCGAGACGACGCACCAGAAGCTCGCGGCGATCTTCTGGGACGCGACGAGCGACCAGGATGCGATCGAGCGCTGCATGCAGATCTTCGCCACGGACCCGCCGCAGCGCGGCGACGCCCCCGAGGTCGCGGTCGCACACGGCTGAGGCAATCGCGATGGCCGGCTGGGACGCGATCCCGTGGAAGCAGACGCGCTACGACGGTGTGCGCGTGCACTTCTACGCGAGCGACAAGGCGACGGGCCGCGTCGTCGCGTTGATCGGCATGCAGCCGGGGCGCGGGTATCCGGCGCACCGCCACAAGGGCCCCGAAGAAGTGCTCGTCGTCCAAGGCGGCTACCGCGACGCGATGGGGGAGCATCTGCAGGGCGCGTTCGTCCGCTACGAGGACGGCACCGTGCACGCGCCCGTCGCGGTCGAAGGCGGGCCGGAGTGCATCCTGCTCGCGGTCGCCCACGAAGGCATTGCGTTGCTCGGTTCTTGAGCCCAACCTCGATCCATGCGCCACTCCATCCTTCACGCCGCGGTCTTGTTCGCTTCGCTGTGCGCAGCTTCGTGCAGTTCGCACGACACGCCGGCGAGCAAGGGTGAGGTCGCGCCGTCGCATCCCGAGATGGCGCAGCCTGCCGTTCCCGCAGTGCCGGCCGTGCCTGTCGTGCCAGCTGCCGTTCCCGCCATGCCCAAGTCCTACAACCCGCTCAACGCGCAGGAAGCGCGCGTCATCCTCAACAAGGGCACCGAGTATCCCGGTGTCGGCGAATACACGGACCTCGAGGCGAAGGGCACCTACGTCTGCCGTCAGTGCAACGCGCCGCTCTACCAGTCGAAGGACAAGTTCCACAGCGGCTGCGGATGGCCGAGCTTCGACGACGAGATCGCGGGCGCGGTCGCGCGCCACACGGATGCCGACGGCGAGCGCGTCGAGATCGTCTGTGCGAACTGCGACGGCCACCTCGGGCACGTGTTCTTCGGCGAGCGCTTCACCGAGAAGAACACGCGCCACTGCGTGAACTCGATCTCGATGCGCTTCGTGCCCGAAGGCCAGCCGTTGCCGCAGAAGATCGTGCTCGACCAGAAGCGCTGAGCCGCGCTTGCTGGCGCCGCGGGTCACTTGCCCGCGGGCGCCTCGGCGACGTCGATCTCGACTTCCGTCGCGCTCGCGCTGTCGCGCACGACCAGCGCGCCGGGCTTGCTGTCTGCGGGGATCGTCAGCGAAGCCGAGCCGTCTTTGACCGCGAGCTTCATGACGAGCTTGCCGCCTTCCTTGGCTTCGTAGACCTCGAGCTCGTCGTCGCCCGAGCGCACGGTCAACACGATGGTCTGGCCCGGATTCGCCGTGTGCTTGTCGCTCTGCAGCGACAGTTCGGCGTGGTGCTGGAGCCACGCGTGCTGCGGCATCCATCGATGCAGCGTGTTGGTGCGCCAGAGCACCCACGCGATCACCGCGACGCAGAACAGTCCGCCCAGGAGCCGCGGCCACACGCTCGGCTTCTCCGCGAACGGGTCGACGAGCGAACGCGATGCGTTGGCCGGCAGCTTGGGCAACTCGGTGAGCGAGGACCCGAGCGGGATGTTCACCTTCGTCAGCGCGTTGACGGCCCAGCCGTTCGCATCGAGCAGCGGGCCGAGGTTGCGCTGGCGCAGCTTCATGAACGCGATCAGCATCGACGGCCCGGAGATCAACAACACGAGGCCGAGCACGCCGAGCGGCATCAGGTAGCCGAGGTCGAAGAACTTCTCGAGCACCGTGCCGACGATCGCGGTGATGCCGCTGATGGCGACGCTGATCGCAGCGAGCACGCCGATGTCCATCTTCTTCGGCGCCGCGTCCGCTGGCGCCTTGCCAGTCGCCGCGGCTTCGCCGGCCTTCGTCGCGACGGTCTGCAGCTTGGCGGTCGCTTGCGTGTCGGCCTCGGCGGCGCGCTTCGCCACGCTCTCCTCGATCCAGCGCAGCAGCTTCTTGTACGGCGACCAGAAGGCCTGCCCGATGCTGATGGGGTGGTCGACGATCTTGACGATCGTCGCGTTCCAATCGCGCTGCTTGCGGTCGTAGAAGATGCCGTTGCGGCCGACGAACAGGTTGTCGCTGTCGCCTGCGGTGAACGCGCAGACGATCGGCATCTTCGGCGATCCCGGTCGCGTGCAATCGACGTAGGCGAGGTAGGACTTCGCCATCGGCGCGAGCGCCGCGTGCTTGGCCGCGTCGTTGACGTGGAAGCAGAGGTCGAGCTTGCGGCCGTCGAGGAACAGCGAGCCCGCCTGGAAGATCGCTCCTTCGCGCGAATAGAAGTCGGAGAAGCTGACGTAGTTGTTGAGCAGCTTCGCGAAGTCGCGGTGGAGCCGCGCGAGCTTCTCGACGCGCGCCATCGCATCGACGTCGGCGGCCACGGCGAGGTCGGCCTCGACCGCGGCTTCGAGGCCCGCGCGCGCGGCGCCTGCCAGCAGCTCGCGCACGCGATCGCGACCGAGCGGCTCGACGATCGCGCCGGCCTTCTTCGCCATCCACGCGGCGTGCGCGTCGAGCTTCTTGCAGAGCGAGGTCCACTGCGCCTCGTCGATCGTGTCGCGGCCTGCGCAGCACGCGGCCGAGAACGCCGCGAGCGCGTCGGCCCACGCGGGGTTCACGTTCTTGGCGAGCGACAGCGGCTTGCCCGGCTCGATGTGCGCGAGCGGGAAGTGCGCCACTTCGCTCGCGGTGATCGTGAGGTCCTTCGCGGCGGCGGCCATGTAGGCCTCCTGCTCGCGGTTGACCGCGACGAGGGCGCGCGCGTCGAACGCGGCGAGCCGGCAACGGCCGAAGTAGTCGTCGATCTTCGCGCGCACTGTCGCGAACGCTGCGTAGGCGGCCTCGGTCGCGTCGCCGAACGGCATCACGGCCTGCGGGTCCGCGTCCGCGATCCCGCGCCACGCTTCGTAGTCCGCGCATGCCGCGAAGAACGCTTCGATCTGCGCCTTGTCGAACCCGGGCTTGCCGCTGCGATCGGTCGCGCCGCCCGTGCACTTCACGAGGTCTTCGGCCGCTGCGCGCGTGAACTCGTCTTCGACGGTGTCCGGCGGAACGATGCCGTCGCCGTTGCGCAACGCGTTGGCGAAGACGTCGGCGGTCTTCGCCGCGTCGTCGACGGTGATGACGTCGCCCTTCTTGAGCAGGCTCCTCAGGATGTGCTTCGCCGATGCGAGCAGCGCCCTGCCCTCGTCGGTGTCGGTGCGCAGGTTGGACAGCTGGACGCCGTCTTCGCCGTTCGCAACGCCGTCTGCGTTCTTCAGCGTTTCACGCAACCACTGCACCGCAGCGAGGATCTCCGGCGGCCGCACGTGCGCATCGTTGTCCGTGTCGAGCAACTGCAGCGTGCGTTCGTCGATCTCGAGCCCCTTCACGGGGCAGCTCAACGCGACCCAGAGTTGCTTGTCGAGTTGGTCGAGATGGAGGATGTCCGCTCCGGACTGGATGCGGACCTGGTCGACGCCGCCGGCGCGGTAGAAGGACCACTTGTGCTCTGCCATATGCGCGTTCCTGTGAGGGTCGCGCATCGTGGCGAAGGCACGTTGTGGCGCAAGCGCGGCATCGATTGCCGATGTGCGCGTGGCGTCGCTGCGTCAGACGGCGACGGGCGAAGGCGGGCGCAGTTCGGTCCGTTGCGCCTGCAGCAGCGGCGCTGCCGCTGCGGGACGGCCCGCGCGCCACGCGGATTGCAGCGCGCGCGACCAGTCGATCGAAGTCGCGGAGAACCCGAACGGCAGCATCGGACCGCTGATCTGGCTGCACGAACGCGCGGCCGCGGCGCGACGCTGCGCTTCCTCCGCGGCATTCAGGTAGAGGTCCTGGCGGTCCGAGCCGTGCAGGACGTGCGCGAGGTTCCACGCGGCGGGGGCGAAGCCCGAATCCGCGGAGCACGCGCGGTGCAGCAGCGAAACGGCGTCCCGTGCAGCGGCTGCGCCCTTCCAGCGAAGGGTCGCCACGGCGAGCGTGTTCAGCGCGCGAGCGTCCTCGGGCGCCGCGCGCACCGCGTCCATCGCGGCCGCGAGCGTCGCGTCGCCGTGCGCCCAGGTCGTGAGCATCGCTTCGGCGCGTCCGAGCTTCGCGAGCGCGTCGCCCGTGCGCGCGCGGCCGGGGCCCTTCTTTGCCACGAGGTCGAGCAACGCAGGCATGCGATTGCCGAGCGAGTGCTGCTGCACGCGACGATGGCCGGCGGCAGCGATGCGCTTGCGCCGCGGTTCGTCGGCAAGCAATGCGAGCGCGAGCGCTTCGAAGTCGTCGTCGCCGTAGAGCACGCACTCTTCGCCGTCGACGAAGAAATCGCGCACCTCGAGGTTCTCGCGCTCCATCATGAGCAGCGCGCCGCAGGCGGGGACTTCGAATGCGCGGAGGTTCATCTCGCCGCGGATCGAACGGTTCCAGCCGATGCGCGCGCGGCCGAGGAGATCGCCGTATGCGGAGCCCTTCACGCCTTGGTGCACCGCGACCTTCGCGCCGCGCGACTCGAGGTTGCACAGCCGCGCGATCCACGGCGCGCGTTCGCGCTGCACCGCGGGATTGAGGTTGCCTGCGAATGCGACGTCGAGGTCGCGAGGCAGGTCCGGCGAGCGGTCGTGGAACGGCCGCTTCCACGTGTATTGGCAGAACCGTCGCACGTCGGGGTAGCCCATCGCCGCGAACAGTTCGACGCCGGCCGTGTCGCACAGCAGCACGTCGAAGAACGGCTGCAGCCGCGTCGTGGTCGGCAGCGTCAGGTTGTAGTCCGACACGATGCCGACGGTCGGCACGGGGCAGTTCTGCAAGTTCGCGGGCAGCGGTTCCTGGTCAGGCCACCACAGCAGCACGAGATCCGGCTCGAAGCCGTTCGGCAGCGCGGCGAACAACTGCTCGATCGACTGGCGCGACGGGTCGAACGCGACGTCGAACGGGAAGTGCACGCCGTCGACCACCATGCGGTCTGGCGGTCCGAACGTGCAGAGCTCGACACCGCGCAAGTTCTTGCGGTCGTCGAAGCACTCCAGCGGCAGGTTGCAGAGGATGCGCATGGTCGGCGTCAGGCGTTGGCGAGGGCGTCGAGGTTGCCCTTCGCGTCTTCGTTGTGCGGGTCGAGGCGCAGCGCGCGTTCGAAGCACGCCTGTGCGAAGTCGCGGTCACCCAGGCTGTAGAGCGACACGCCGAGGCGGTTGTGCATCGTCGCGTCGCCGACGGCGAGGCACTGCGCCGCAGTGAGGAACCGCACGGCCTGCAGTTCGTCTCCATGCAACGATGCTTCGGCGGCCGCGAGTTCGAGTTCGCGCTGCAGTCGCGCGGCAACCGGGTCGATGGCCGCGGGTTCGTTGTCAGTGGACATCGCGC
>CAZEQF010000075.1:7182-13357 GCA_964514315.1 uncultured Singulisphaera sp.
GTCCCCGAGCCCGTAGAGCGAGACGCCGAGGCGGTTGTGCAGGTCCGGCGAAGCGGGCCCCGATTGCAGCGCGAGCGCGAGCGATGCGGCTGCATTGCGCGCGTCGCCGAGCGAGCTGTGGAGGTCGGCGCACATCGCGTGCAGCTCGACCGTGGCGCCGCCTTGCTCGATGCAGGCGCGGAGGCAACGCAGCGCGGAATGGAAGTCCTGTGCCGAACGGAACGCTTCGGCTGCGCGCATCGCGAGCGCCGCGTCGTCGGGGAACAGGCAGTGGGCGGACGCGAGGAAGTGCCCTGCCGCCATCGTGTCGCCGGACTGCTCTGCGTCCTCGGCCGCGCCTTCGAGTTGCGCACGAAGCGCACGCGCGGCCTCGGTGACGGATGCGTTCGATTGCGTTGCCGAGTGGCTCGGCGCGTTGGTGTTCGAGACCTTCGGGCCCGCGGCTCGGCGCAGCGCCGCCTCGAGCTCGATGCCGTGCGCGTGCTGCGTGTAGCGCTGCGCTGCGGCGATGCCGCCTTCGCGCAACGCGGCTGCGATCTCGGGCATGCGGCCCGCGAGCACGAGCGCTTCGGCCATCGCGGCTGGATCGCGCGCGGGGACGAACAACGCGTAGTTGCCGTCGCCGTGCGAACGGAAGCACGGGATGTCGGTGAGCACGCACGGGACGCCGCACGCCATCGCTTCGACGGCGGGCAGGAAGAACCCTTCTTCGGCGCCGCTCGACGTGCCGAGGAACAGGTCCATCGAGCGATAGATCTCGCCCATGTCTTCGGGCTTCACGCGCGTGTGCCACTCGACGGGGAACGGCAGCGCCTGTTCGTCGCGATGCGGCTGCGTGTTGGTCACGCGCACGAGTTGGATGGGCTGGCCCGCGGCGGCCGCGAGACGGCATGCCTCGATGCCGGTGCGCAGGTCCTTCCACGGCACTTCGTAGGGGCCGACGAGGCCCACGCGCAGCGGCGATCCGGGTTCGCGCAGGCGCGGCAAGTGGGGGCGGAACGTCTCGTGGTCGATGACGTAGACGACTTCGTCCGGGTTGCTGGCGAAGCGCTCGCGCAGCAGTTGCGTCAGGTGCGGCGCGATCGTGATGTGGCGAACGCCCGGCAGGCGGTAGACGGCTTCGATGCGGTCCTTGTGCGCGGCGAACTCCGGGTTGTCGCCTTCGTAGCCCTGGCAGTAGTGCACGCAGGAAGCGCCCCGGCGCAGCGCCGCCTCGGCGGCCGCGGGCACCGTCGTCCAGAACGTGCCGACGTAGACGTCGGCGTCCGGCATCGATGCGGCGTCGAGCGTGGGCTGCTGCACGAAGGCGCAGCGGACCTGCATCCACGACGGCGGCCCCGAGCGACTTACCACCGTGACCTCGTGGCCGCGCGCGGCGAGCCAGTTGGCGTCGTTGAGCGCGACCTTCACACCGCCCCAGAGTTGGTCGGTGCGCTCGAAAACGTAGACGATCCGCATGCTTGCCTGCCCTGCCTTGGCCCATGTCATCGGCGTTTTGACGCCGCGGCATGAGCCGGACCGGCTGCGATGGCATTCGCGTCGGGCCGTCGCCATGATCCCTCGCCTCCCGTGAACCCGCTGATCCGACTGATCCCGCCGTTCTTCGTGCGGTTCTTCGCCCGGCCCTACGTGGCCGGCGACTCGCTGGACCTCGCGATGGCCGCCGTGAACGACCTTTGGAAGAAGCGTTCGCTCATGGCGACGCTCGACCTCTTGGCGGAGGACATCCGGGAGCAGAGCCAGGCCGACGAGAACCTTCGCACCTACCTGCGCATGGTCGACGCGGTCGCGGACTGGAAGGGCGCGGGCCCCGAGGGGCGGCCGACGCTGTCGCTCAAGCCGTCGTCCTACACGACGCACCCGCTCCAGGACGGCGGCGACGCGAAGGGCTCCTTCGAGGCGATCGAGGCGATCGTCGAGGCGGCAGCCAAGAAGGGCGTCCAGGTCTCGGTCGACATGGAGAGCCGCCACTGGACGGACTTCACGATCGACGCGCTGAACAAGCTCTGGCAGAAGGGCCACCGGCACGTCGGCTGCGTGCTGCAGACGCGCATGAACCGCACCGAGGCGGACATCGCGGCGCTGCCCAAGGGCATGCGCGTCCGGCTCGTGATCGGCATCTATCGCGAGCCCGCGGAGGTCGCGCTGGTCGACAAGCCGGAGATGAAGAAGCGCATGCTCGACTACGCCGCGCGCCTCCTGAAGGCGGGGCACTACGTCGAGTTCGCGACCCACGACGAGGCGGTCGTCCGCGAGTTCACGGGCCGCGTCGTGCCGGCCGTTGGCGCGACGCCGGATCAGTTCGAGGTCCAGATGCTGTATGGAGTTCCGCGCGAACGCCTGCTCGCAGAACTGCGCCAGCGCGGCATCCGTTGCCGGCTCTATGTGCCGTTCGCCAACAGCTGGGGCTTGGCGGTGCAGTATCTGCGTCGTCGCCTCGACGAGTATCCGGCGATGATGTGGCTCGTGACCAAGAACCTGCTGCGCATCGGCTGATCGTCGCCGCGCACGTCACGAACCGGGGGCGAACTTCTGGCTGCCGCCACTGGCGAGATCGCGGTTTGTCGCTATGCTCCTCCGCCCCATGGAACCACTCGCGACGATCGTCGAGCGTCTCTGCGCCTGGAAGGACGTTGCCCGGGAGAAGCGGGACAACAAGGATTCCTTCCTCGTTCGCGGCCAGGTCTTCGCTTACCTCGGCAAGAAGGGTGTGGTGGTCAAGTTGGCCCCGCCCCAGGTGACCGAAGCCCTCAAGATCATCGGCGCCAAGCGGATGCCGGACGATGGGGACCCGCACTCGCGCGAGTTCGTCGAGATCCCGGTGACCACGCCGCGCGAAGTCGAGCGCGCCATGATGTGGCTGCGCCGCGCGTGCCGTCTCGGCCGCACGGCTGCCGGTCCCGTCTGAGCAGCGGATCTAGCCCGCTCTCTTCTTGATCGCGCCCATCCTCAGGATGGGCAACTCCCGATCTCAGTCATGCCGAGCTCGTTCCCCAGGAACGGGCTCGATGTGTTTCTGGGGGACGGATGCGCGCTGCGAGCGCAGGCCTGCGGTCACTTCTGCCGCGTCCACGGCACGTCGGCGACTCCGGCGCGCACGTTGGCGCGGCGCGCCCACGAGAAAAACAGGTCCGACATCCGGTTGAGCAGCACGCCGATCGGGCGGGGCACGTCGTGGGCGACCTTGGCCAGCGTCCAGAATCGGCGTTCGGCGCGCCGCGCAATCGTGCGCGCGACGTGCAGCAGTCCGGCGGCGCGGCTGCCGCCGGGCAGGATGAAGTTGCGCAGCGGCGGCAGTTCCGCCTCGCTCGCATCGATCCACTTCTCCATCTGCGCGATCGCGCTCGTCACGGCCGGCACCGAGGCGCAACCGCCATCGGTCGCAAGGTCCGCCCCGCACTCGAATAGCAGGTTTTGCATCTGCTGCAGTTGGGCTTCCGTCGTCGGGTCGAGGCCTTCGCAGCGCAGCACGCCGAGGCAGCTGTTCAGCTCGTCGATGACGCCATAGGCCTCGATGCGCAGGTCGTCCTTGGAGACTCGGCGATTGCCGAACAGGCCAGTTTCGCCTTCGTCTCCGGTCTTCGTGTAGAGGGACATCAGGTGCTGCAGCGCGTGCGAGGTTGAGGCCCGAGAGCGCGAAGGGCGCGTCGGGCGGCCGAGTATGGGATGGCCACTCCTCGGGGCAACGCCTTTTCGCGGCGCGTTCTGGCGCGGTTGCAATCCACCGCAGGGGCTTGGTGCCGCTGTCCGTCCTCCGGATGATTCGCGCCTCTCTCACTCCCGCCTTCCCATGCAAGCACGCCTTGTCTCCTTCTGCGCGCTCGCGGCTGCGTTCGCGTTCTCCACTCCGACGGCGGCCCAAGGGCCGATGCGGCTCTCGGTCGTCGGTGGCTCGTTCCCGGGCACGCTGAACGTCTCGCTCGACTCCGGCCCGATCTTCCAGGTCGGCTTCATCGCCATGGGCATCGACCCCGGTCCCATTCCGATGGCGGTCGTCGATCCGCTCGATTCGCGCGTGCTCGATGTCGGCCTGCAGCAGCTCGACCTCTACTTCGGCTTCTTCGACATCAACGGCCAGTTCGCGTTGCCGACCTGGACGGTGCCGAACGTCGCCGCGTTCCTCGACGTCCCGCTCTACTTCCAAGGTTTGTCGCTCGGTGGCCTGACCACGGTGTTCGACGAGATCTCGTCGCCCGAGGTCGTTCGCTTCGCGCCCAGCGGCACGTTCCGCGATCGCCAGGTCTACATGACCGACGACCGCGCGTTCGGGACGATCCTGCCGCGACGCGACGGGCGTTGGATGGCGGTGGGCGGCGGCCGCGGCGCGCTGCTCGCGCAGGTCGCGGTCCGCACGACCGAGATCTACGACGACGTCACGGACACCTTCGTCTGGGGTCCGCAGATGAACCAATACCGGTCGATCCACACGGCGACCCAACTGCAGGACGGGCGTTGGTTGCTGGCGGGCGGCGTCGATCTGCTCAACAACCCGCAGGTCGAATGCGAAGTCTACGACCCCGCGCTCGACGCGTTCGTGCAGGTGGCGCCGATGGGCACGCCGCGCGTCGGCCACTCGGCGACGTTGCTGCCCGACGGTCGCGTGCTGGTCGCCGGCGGCTTCAAGGTCGTCACGAGCGGCATCGACACGATCGACTACGCCGTCAACACGACCGAGATCTACAACCCGACGACCAACACGTGGACGCCGGGGCCCAACATGCGCACGCCGCGCGTCGGGCAGTTCGTGATCCCGCGGCCGAACGGCACGTTCCTGATCTGCGGCGGCGTCAGCTACGACAACCTCTTCATCGTGAAGGTGCCGGCCGTGCGCGCGACGACCGACATCTACAACCCGACGACGAACACGATCTCCGCCGGGCCGTCGATGGCGACGGGCCGCGCGCTGATCGATGCGGTGCCGCTCGGCAACGATCGTTGGCTGGTCGCAGGCGGCATCAACCAGATGACGCTCGTCAACCAGGGCACGCCGACGAACGCGGCCGAGGTCTACAACGCCGCGACCAACACGTGGTCGAGCGCCGGCTCGATGGCGACTGCGCGCGCGAACCAGCGGTCGATCCAGTTGTCCGCCAACCGCATCCTCGTCGTCGGCGGTGGCAACGGCCAGATCCTTACGCCGACGCCGCTCGCGAGCGGCGAGATCTACGACGTCACCACGAACACGTGGTCGGTCGGCCCGTCGCTCAACGTCGCGCGCGCCGGCGCCGCGTCCTACCTGACCCCGCGCGGCCAGTTCCACGTGATCGGCGGCGGCACGACCAGCGGCGCGATCGCCCGCGTCTGCGAGTGGTGGTACTTCTGAACGCGCGCCCCGGTTGCCCTCGGGGCATCCGGGACTAGGGACCGGCGTCGAAGGCTCGTGCTTGTTGTGCGCGGGCGCCGGTCGACCTCGCGCTGCGCGTCGCGGTGGTTCTCCCGAAGGACCGCCGCACCCGATGCGAAGAGGCTTCGAGCGTCGCATGCGCAGAACCTCCCGGCGCCTCCGATCCTGCGGGTCGTGACGGTGCGGCGCACGCGCTGCGTTCGCCATGGGCTCGCGACGCCTTGTCGCCCCGATGCCTTCGGTCCCGCCGGTGGCATCGGGGCAAGCAAGGCTCGCTGCCGCGTTCCTGCCGCCGCAGCGAAACAAGGTAGACTTCTCCGGCCCCGAACTGCCCCGACCCCGCTTCCCCTATGCGCGCATTCGCCGTCCTGTTTGCACTCTGCACTGCCACAGTCGCGCAGACCGTGACGTTGCCGTTCCCGGCGTCGCCTGCGGCGAACACGCAGATCCCGCTCGCGTCGGGCCTCGGTCGCTACCAAGAGTGGTTCTCCGCGGCGCAGGCCGCCAACTTCGGCGCCGAGCCGTTGCGCGTGCAGAGCCTGTCGATCCTCGCGGGCGCGTCGACGTCCGCTGCGCCGTCGACGACGCTCGACATCGAAGTCGCGATGGCGCACGCGCCCGGCTTCGGCCTCAGCACGACGTTCGACAGCAACTACGTGACGCCGCGCACGATCGTGCTGCCGCGCACGACGTTGACGATGACGAGCGCTGCTGCGGGCAACCCGGTGCTCAACGTGCCGTTCACCAACCTCTTCACGTGGGACGGGCAGAGCCCGTTCCTCGTCGAGATCCGCGTGTTCGCCAACGGCCGCAACAACCAGCCGTTCGCGT
>CAZEQF010000076.1:0-13343 GCA_964514315.1 uncultured Singulisphaera sp.
GCGCAGCTCGCGGCGCTGCAGGTCTGGAGCAACTACCGCAAGGACCGAAAGGCCGCCGTCGCCGCCTACCGCAAGGCGCTCGCGCTCGGCGGCAGCAAGACGCTGCCCGAGCTGTTCGCGAGCGCGAACGTCGCATTCGACCTCTCCGTCGAGAAGCTACGCGTGCTCGTTGCGGACGTGATGGCGCAGGCGAAGGGCTGAGCGCGTCAGCGCTCGCCCGCTTCGCCGCGCTGCGCCAGCCCGCGATACCACGCGACCAGCTGCTCGACGACCTTCATCGCCTTGCCGTGGAAGTGGTTGTTGGCGACGACGATCGTGCGCGTCGCGTCCTGCGTGATGCGCAGCAACCGCTGCTCGAGCTCCGCGACTTCGCTCGCGGAGTACTCCCAGTCGTAGACCTCGTCGCGCGACGCGCCCTTCCGGAACCACGCCGCGTTGCGGCCATGCAGCCGGAAGTAGGCAATGCCGCGCGCACCGTGCACGCCGGTCGTATCGAGCGAGAAGCCGGCTGCGGCGCCTGGGTAATCCAACTCCGCGACCGTGACGCCGAGCTTCCGCATCTCTTCCATCGCGCGCGGAACGTTCCACGTCTTGTGGCGCACCTCGACGACGAGCGGAGCGAGGTCCGCGAACGCTTCGCGCAGGCGTGCGAAGTGGGCGACGGAGTTTGGCGTCGCCTGCACGCGGTAGTTGGTCTGCGCCAGCAGCGCGACGAGGCGCCCTGACTCGGCGAGCGGCGCGAATCCCTCGCGCGTCGCGCGAACGAGCTCTTCGTCGCACGAGCCGTCGTGCGTGAACTCCTGCGGCAGCTTCGCCGTGAACAGCGTGCCGAGGTCCTCGGTGCGCGCGACCCAGCTCGCGCAGTTCTTCGCGGACGGAGGCCGGTAGAAGGTCGAGTTGACCTCGATCAGGCCGACCTTCTCCGCCACGAAGCGCAGCGTGTCCTTGCAGCCGCGCGGATAGACGACGTCCTTCCAGTCTTCGTAGGACCAGCCAGCGATGCCGAACAGGATCTCGCGCGCGTCGTTCACGCAGCGCCGGATCGTAGCGAACCGCTACCTCTCGCCGCGCCGAAGCCGTTCGTTCTCGGCCATGCGTTCGCCGAGCTTCTTCTCGAATCCGCGTTCGCCCGGCACGAAGAACTCGGCACCGCGCAGCGCGTCCGGCAGACACGAGAACGCGGCCACGCCCGACGCCACCTCATGCGCGTAGACGTAGCCCTTGCCGTGCCCGAGCTCCTTGCCGAGCGCGGTCGGCGCGTTGCGCAAATGCAGCGGCACCGGATGTTGTTCGGCCTGCTGCGCAGCCTGCACGGCCGCGTCGATCGCGCGGATGACGGCGTTGCTCTTCGGCGCCGCCGCGAGATAGACGATCGCCTCGGTCAGCGGCAGGCGGCCTTCGGGCATGCCGAGGAACTGCACTGCCTGCAGCGCGGCCACCGCGACCTGCAGTGCCATCGGATCCGCGAGGCCGACGTCTTCTGCGGCCATCGCCACGAGCCGGCGCGCAACCGAAACCGCGTCGCCGCCCGCTTCGGCAAAACGCGCAAACCAGTAGACCGCCGCCTGCACGTCGGAGTTGCGCAGGCTCTTGTGCAGCGCCGACAGCAGGTCGTAGTGCAGGTCGCCGTCCTTGTCGTGGCGCAGCGCGCGATGCTGGAACGACTCCGTCACCATCGCCGCAGTGATCACGTCGCGATCGACGCACGTCGCGGCGCACGCTTCGAGCGCCGTGAGCGCGCGTCGCGCGTCGCCGCCGCTGAGAATGGCAATGCGCGCCTTCGCATCCGCCTCGATGCGCAGTTCGCGCACGCCGAGGCCGCGCTCCTTGTCCGTGAGCGCGCGGTCGACGAGCGCGCCGATCGCATCGATCGACAGCGACTGCAACGCGATGACGCGGCATCGCGACAGCAGCGCCGCGTTGACCGAGAACGATGGGTTCTCCGTCGTCGCGCCGACGAGCACGAGCAGCCCGTTCTCGACGTGCGGCAAGAACGCGTCTTGCTGCGACTTGTTGAAGCGATGGATCTCGTCGACGAACACGAGCGTGCTCTGTCCCGTGCGCGACTTGCGCGTCTCCGCGGCCGCGATCGCATCGCGCACCTGCGCCACGCCCGACAACACAGCGGAGAACGGCTCGAACACGAGCCCGGCGTGCTGCGCGATCAACTGCGCGAGCGTCGTCTTGCCGGTGCCGGGCGGCCCCCACAGCAGCAGCGATCCGGCCTTGCCGCCCTCGATCGCGCGCCGCAACGCGCGACCTTCGCCGACGGCCTGGTCCTGTCCGAGATACTCCTGCAGCGTCCGCGGACGCATGCGTTCGGCGAGCGGCACGTTGGCCGCGGCCTTCTTCGGCTGCGGCGCCTCGTCGGGCAGGCCGCCGAACAGGCTCACTTCCGCTGCCTCCGCGCCTCGTAGAGCAGCACGCCTGCTGCGACCGCGACGTTGAGGCTCTCGACCGGCTGCGTGAGCGGGATGCTCGCGCGCACGTTCGCGGCCTGCGCGAGCGCGGGCGACACGCCGGACGCCTCGGCGCCGAGCACGAGCAGCGTCGGGCGCTTCAAGTCGACGGCGGTGTATTCGACTTCGCCGTTCGACTCGGCGGTCACGATCTGCAGCCCGTGCTGCTTCGCGAACGCGATCACGCCTTGTGCATCGAGTCCGTGGCGGATCGGCAGGCGGAACACCGAGCCCATCGAGCCGCGCACCGCCTTGTCACGGAACGGATCCGCGCCGCCCTTCAACGTGATGACGCCCGACGCGCCCGCGGCCTCGCTGCTGCGCAGCAGCGCGCCGAGGTTGCCGGGATCGCGGACGCCGGCTGCGCACAGCACGAGCGGCGCCGTCTTGCCGCGCAGCAGGTCTTCGTCCTCCCACTTGCGCTTCGCGAACAGCACGGCGACGCCTTGGTGCGTCTCCAGCGCCGACGCGCGCTCGAGCACTTCGTCGGTCACGTCGAAGAACTCGTCCGCGCACTTCTTGAGCTGCTCGCCGAGCGCCTTCTCGCGCAGGCGCGGCGACACCATCGCCGCGATCACCGGCGCGCCGGCGTCGACGGCCTCCTGCACGAGCTTCTGGCCTTCTGCGAAGACGACGAACTCCTCCTCGCCGGCGGCGGCAGCGCGGAACCGTTGGACGAGGGGATTCTTGGTCGAGGTGATCGAACGCGGACGAGGGTCGTGCACGGAGCCATCTTGGCGGCGCGGCTTTGCGCTTCCAAGACTGCGGACCACACGACCGCGACAGAGCCGCGATCCGGTGCAGCGTCAGGCGCGTGCGATCGCCTCGCCGTCGGCGAGCGGGAACCGCGCCTTCAACGCCCTGGCTTCCTCGGGCCCCATGTAGCGCTCCAACAGGTGCAACGGCGACTTCGCGAGGTCCACGACCACGAGCGCGTCGATCGTGTGGAACGCAGGGTCGACGTTGATGCCGACCACGTCGGCCCCGAGCTTGAGGTACTGCTCCATCAGGACCGGGACACCCTGCCGGACCACTTCGATCTCGCGCACCATCGCCGACACGTCCTTGAGGTCGCGGATGCTGTCCGCATCCCAGCTCGGACCGTGCTTCTCGCTGCGCGGACGCCGCCAAGGCCGGACGGGGCGAACGCTCGCTGCAAGACGATCGTCGAAGCAGTGCGCGCGCAGGTGATCGACCATCAACCGCACCGAAGTGGCGTGATGGTCGGCGCTGATGCTGACGGTGCCGAACAGGTGCCGACGGCGAGGATCGCGCGCGACGAACGCGGCGATGCCCTTCCACAGCAGCAACAGCGGCAAGAAGCCCTTCTGGTAGGCAGGCTGCACGAACGAGCGGCCGAGCTCGACTCCGTGCCGCACGTGTTCGAGGAACGGCGCGCGGAACCGATAGAGCGAGGTCGTGTAGAGCGCTTGCGCGCCGCCGTTCGCGACGAGTTCATCCACCGCGCCGAGCCGGTATGCGCCCACGATCGCGCGCGCAGCTTCGTCCCAGAGGAACAGGTGCCAGTAGGTCTGGTCGTATTGGTCGAGATCGCACGCGAGGCCGGAGCCCTCGCCGACGCCGCGGAACGTCACTTCGCGCAACCGGCCGATCTCACGAAGCGCCGACGGGATCTGCTCGGCGCGTGCGCAGAGGACTCGGATCGAGCCCTGGCGCAGCAACTCGCAGTTCGCGGGCAGCGCCGCGAGATCGCGCTCGATGGCATCGACAGGCACGGCGTCGAGGATCGGCTCCGGCGCGCGCGCGGTCTTTCGCGCCGCCTTCGTCGGCTTGCCGCCGGACTCGGTCTTGCGACGCTCGAGGATCTCGCAGCGGAGACGCAGGTAGCGGGCGCGTTCGTCGTCGTCGGCAAAGCGCGCGAGTTGCGAGGCCTGCACCGGATGGCCGATGCGAACCGCGACGTCGGATGCGCACTGCGACAGCAGGACGCGCGGCAACAACCACGTCCGCAGACGCGCGCTGACCGAGGACACCATGCGGAACCACGCCGGCGCCTTCGCCGCGACATGGACGGGCAACGTCGTGGCGCCGGACAGTCGCTGCAGGCCAGCGATCGCAGCCTGCCAACGGCCTTCGCGGACCGGCCCAAAGGGACGGCGTGGCGAAGAAACCACGCCAGCCGGGAACGCGAGCACGCAGCCGCCTTCGTGCAACCAACGCGCGGCACGCAGCATCGAGGCCGTGTTGGCAGTCGTGTCGCGTGCCTCGGTGTCGATCGGGATCAGCAACTCATCGATCTCGGGGACGTCGACAGCCACCGCGTCGTTGGCGATCACCTTCACGTCCTGTCGAACCGACCGCAGCAACGCGAGCAGGAGGATGCCTTCCATCGCTCCGGTCGGGTGGTTCGCAGTCACGAGCAACGGGCCGCGCGCGGGAACGCGATCGAGGTCCGTCGACAGCATGTCGATGTCGAGCCCGAGCCAACGCAGGCTCGCGCGCAAGAAGTCGTCGAGCGAGGCGTCCGGGCCAACCTCTGCACGAATCGAAGCGCGCGCGGCGCGAAGCGTCCGTTCCCCGAAGCGGCGCAACGGACCGCTCAGCAGCGTCGGCACAGGCTCGTTGGAGATCGGCGAGGAAAGAGGCATGGAGGTCATGCGGCGTGTCCTGCTTGGTTGGCTTCGGATGCGAAGACCATCCGCCACGCGATGAAGACCACGCCAAGCGGCTGACAAGCAGCAGCGAGCCTTGCGCTTGGAGTTCGCGAAGATCGCGCAGGCTTCACACCACGCGCTGCGACCTCACGCGCGCGATTCGTCCGACTGGGCGCGACGCGCCGTCACCGCACGCGCAGCGCGACCTCGAGGTCCGCGCCTGCGGCGACTTCGATGGCCTGCCAAACGAGCACGTCATCGCCACGCATCGCCTGGACACGCCAACGACCCGCGAGCAGTCCGTCGATCTCGAAGGATCCATCGGGCTGCGGCATGGCGCGAAGCAGCCCTTCGTAGGCTTGCGGCACGGGTCGCGACTCGCAGAACGCACGCACGACGCAAGCCTCGCCTTCGCGCAGGCCGCGCACGCTGCCACGCAGCCGCGCGAGGCCGGCGGAAGGATCCTGGACTGCGACGTCCGACTCGCGGCCGGCGAGCAACTCGATCGCGACAGGATCGATCTCCGAGGCGATCGCACGCGCGACGCGACTGCGCCAGTTCGGGTCCGTGCGTTCGACGTGGACGAAGGCTCGCCCAGGCGCGAGATCGCGCAACGCGAACGCGCCCGTCGCGGCGTCCACCACCGTTCGACGGACGGGTCCCTCTGCATGGCGCACGACGACCTCGGCCGCAGCGCCTGCGGTCCACGGCTCGACGCGGCCCGTCATCGACGCTGGCTCAGGCAACGTCAGCTCGAAGAACGGCTCCGGCGACGCGGCATCGAGCGTGCGCGACGACTCGCGCAAGAACGGCGCAGCCTGTGGCAGCACGAGCAGTTCGTAGGAGCCTGCCGGCAATGCGGGCAGCGCAAACGACCCGTCGACGCCGGTCACCGCAGCCGCTTGCGGCCCGTCGGCAGCAGCGAGTCGGACGCTCGCCTCGACGACGAGAGCGCCGTTCGCATCGCGAACGCGACCGCGCACGCGCACGCCGCGCGCGACAACGAGCTCTCGTTCGACAGCCTCGTCCGCACGCAACACGATGCGTTCGACGAGCGGCGCGCCGCGCTCGGTCAGCACGCACAACGCATGCGGCCCTTCCGCCACGGCGCCCACCTCGAATCTGCCATCGGACCCCGAGAACGGAAGGGAACCGGGCGGTGGCTCGACGACAGCCGGCAGCGGCTCGCCTTCTTCGAGTTGCAGCAGCGCGACCACGAACGACGGCATCGGCGCGCGCGTGATCGAGTCGACGACGCGCCCGCGCACGACGGGCTTGCGACGCAGCACGATGCGACGTGCGCCGCGCGCAGCCGCATCCGCGGCCTCGTTGTGCACGAGGAATCCCTCGGCCTCGACGACGAGGCGAAGTTCGCCCTCGGGCACGCGCGCGAACGAGAACGACCCAACTCGATCGGACTCGACCTCCTCCACTTCGCCGCGCGCGAGCGACACGGCGCTGCACTTCGCTTCGGCGATCGGCGCATCGCTGCGATCGACGACGAGGCCGTAGACCCCTGCGCGATCCGGCGAACGCGCATCGACGTCGGAGCGCGCAGCGTCGGCAGTGGCCGGAGACGACGGCGGCGGCGATGCAGACGAGGCCTGAGCAGTTGCTGCAGCGTCGTTGCGCCGAACCGCCGCGGACCACGTCCAAGCGAACGCCGCGAGCGCAACCGCCGCGACGAGCGCGACCAGCAACGCGGTGCGCGAAGCGCCCGTTCCGCGTGGCGGCATCACGCGGTCACTGCAGCGTCTGTCCCGTGTTGACTGCGCCGAGCGTCATCGCTTGCGGCGCCGACCACGTGAATGCGCCCGGCGCGCGACCCGTGCCCTGCCGCTGCAGCGACTGCCCCACGGGCGTCGTGTCGTCCTGGATCGTCGGGATCTGGGTCGCCGACATGCCGCTCGCAGGCCCGCTGGTCGCCGTGAGCGGGCCCTCGTAGGACACGAACTCAAGCACCACGCCTGCGGCGTTGACCAGAGCAATGCCGTCGGGCGAACCGTTCTGCAGGCCGGGGATCGAGAATGCGCGCGTGCCCATGCCGTTCTGCTGGCTCGGGATCGTTCCACTGAGCGAGAACGTCAGGTAGGGCCCGCCGCCGTTGCCGTTGTAGGCGACGATCGTCCAGCCCGTGAGGCTCGTGCCTGCAGCGCCTGCGATCTCGACGAACTCGCCCGTGTCGGTGCCGGAGTTGTCGTAGTGGATCTCGTTGATCCACGCGCCGATTGGCGACACAGGCGGAACGAGGAAGTCGCGGCCCAAGGGGCCAGACAGCGGCCAACGCGTCATGTCGGGCGCGCTGTTGACGGACACGTTGTTGTTCGTGTCGACCGCGCGCACGACGTACCACCACACCGTGCCTTCGAGCACGTTGTTGTCGACGTAGGCGCTCGCCGTCAGCGGCGCGACGCTGAGCTGCGTGAACGGACCGTTGCGCGACGGACCGCGCAGCACGCGATAGCTCGCGAAGTCGGGCTCGGTGTTGTCGGCCCAGTCGAGCGTCACCTTGCGCTTGCCCGTCGTCGCCGTGAGCGAACTCGGCGCGGCCGGCGCCTGCGTGTCGCCGCAGCCGCTGGCGTAGAGACATCCGACCCATTCCGGATGGTCGATGAACGGATTGCGGTTGCCCTGGTAGCTGTAGACGAGGTCGTTGAACGCGCGCTCGCGGGCATCGACGGGATCAGCGGCGTGCCACTGCAGCAGCGTGGCGAGCATGCCCATGTAGGCAGTCGTCGCGTTGGAGCCCGTGTTCGACGCGGTGATCAGCGTCAACGTGTCCGTGATGCCGAGTTGCGGTTCCGCCACGTTCGTCACGCCGTGCGTGCCGCCTTCGTAGCGAACGTCCATGTAGAAGATCGCGCGCGCACAGTCGCCGCGGCGGTCGTTCCACACCTGCCAACGCCCGTTCGTCGTGGCGCTGTCGGCCCAGTTCGAGTTGCCGGGATATGCGCCGCTGCCGCCACCCGCGCCGTTCGTGAGGTTGGTCGTGTACTCGGTGCCCGCAGACGTGCTCACCGCATACACGCGGTTGCTGCGCGACGTGTTGTAGGCCGCGTCACAGAGCTTCAGGTGGAAGCAGTCGGTGAAGGGATAGTTGTTCGAGCCGTCGACCGGGAAGCCATACGACTTGGGCCAGCTGTGCTCGCGGTTGTAGGCGCCCACTCCGCCGCCGATCTTGCCGTAGCTCGCGTTCTTGTAGATGTCGACGATGCTGTTGGCGTTGGCGGGATCCTGCTGCCCGGCCTCGAGGATGTTCCACGTGTCCGTCGCCGTGGCCGTGTAGGGAAACCGCGTGTGGTCGTCGATGACCGCGTGCAGCGTGGACCGCAACTGCGCAGGCGTGGAGGTCACGACGCTGCTGTAGTAGTTGGGCGGCGCCTGCCCGCGCAGCGCAGCGGCGACGGCGAGCGGGATCAGCATTCCGAGGGTACAGCGCATGGGAGATCTGCTGGGTTTCGGACCGACTGCGGGGCCGTGCCAGTATGCAGCCCCAGACGAGAACCTGCCATGCCCGCAGTCGGCAGCTATCCTGCGCCGATGCTCGCGCTGCTTGCGACCGTCCTCTCCCTCGCGCCGCAACAACCGATCGACCTGACGGCGGACCGAACGCGCGTCGTCGAGGTCGACCGCGAGGAGGGCCAATACCTCGGGCATGTGTCCACGATCCTGCTGGCCGACGGCAAGACGATCCTCGCCGCCTACCCCAAGGGCCATGGCAAGGGCGCGATCGTGATGCAACGCAGCGAGGACGGCGGCAGGACCTGGAGCGGGCGCCTTCCGGTGCCGGCGAGCTTCGCCGACAGCCAGGAAGTGCCAACGCTGCACCGCGTCGTCGACCAGGGCGGCAAGGAGCGCATCGTGCTGTGGTCGGGGCTGCATCCCGCCAAGCTCGCGCACAGCGAAGACGACGGCCGGACCTGGAGCGAACTCGCGCCCGCCGGCGAATGGGGCGGCATCGTCGTGATGGGCGACCTCGTCGCGACCACGACCAAGGGCCGATACCTCGCGTTCTTCCACGACGACGGCCGGTTCTTGCAGAAGGGCGGCAAGGCGGCGGGCACGTTCACGCTGCTGCAGACCGAATCGACGGACGGCGGACGGTCGTGGAGCGCGCCGCGCGCGATCTGGTCCGGCAGCGACGTCCATCTGTGCGAGCCAGGTTGCGTGCGATCTCCGGACGGCAAGGAACTCGCTCTCGTGCTGCGTGAGAACCGCCGCAAGCAGGAGAGTCGCGTGATGTTCTCGCGCGACGAAGGCGCGACGTGGAGCGTGCCACAGCCCGCGCATCCTGCGTTGACCGGCGATCGCCACACGCTGCGCTACGCGAAGGATGGACGACTCGTCGCGGTCTATCGCGACATGCGACTCGGCGACGGCAACGACTGGAAGGGCGACTTCGTCGCTTGGGTCGGCACCTACGACGACATCCGCAAGGGCACAGGCGGCCAATACCGCGTGCGCCTGCTCGACAACCAGGACTCGTGGGACTGCGGCTATCCGGGCCTCGAAGTGTTGCCCGACGGCACGTTCGTCGCGACGACCTACGGCCACTGGGAGAAAGGCGCGCAACCGTGGATCCGCAGCGTGCGGTTCACGCTCACGGAACTCGACGTGCTCTCGTCGCTCGCAACGGAACCTGCGAAGTCGAAGGACTCCGAACCCAACGCGAAGCCGAAGCTCGAGGACGACCTCGAAACGCTGATTCGCCACGCACCGACGAAGAGCGCGCCTGGCGACCAGCGCATCGTCGACGCAGAGAAGCGCCTGTTCGCAGCGATGCACAAGATCGTCGGCAAGCAGAGCCCGTTGCGCGCGAGCCTCGCGCGACTGTTCGAAGAACGCGCCGCATCGCTGGTCCCGACCGAGCAGGCGCCGATCCGCGCGCGCGACCCGCTCGCGCGCGTGCTCGTGAAGTTCGACGACGAGCGGACGCACACGACGCCAGCGGAACACGTGGTTTCCCATCCTGCGGCGGCGACGTTCCCGGGCACGGTCCCGGTGGACGCGCTGCGGACGCACTTCGGCGCGACGGTTTCGATCGCAACGCCGGGACGTCGTTCCCTCGGCATCTACGCCGCGCCCGGCGAAGCGATGCGCGTGGCGATCGGCAACGGCAAGACGATGCCACCGAAGGGCCTGCGACTACGCATCGGCGCGCACAGCGACGACATCACGCGACGCCCGTCGTGGCCGCGCATGCCGCGCGTCTCCCGCACGTTCGCGCTCGACCGCGCGGAGCTGACGGTGGCGAACGCATTCGGCGGCCTCGTCTACCTCGAATGCGACGAAGGCCTGAACGGCTCGATCGACCTGCAGGTCACGGGCTGCGTCGAGGCTCCGCTGTTCGAACTCGGCGTGACTGATGTCGCCGTATGGCGCGAGCACCTGCGGCAACGGCCCGCGCCGTGGGCCGAGCTCGTGACCGACAAGATCGCGCTCACCGTTCCGAGCGAGCGCATCCGTTCGCTCGAGGACCCGACGGAGTTGCTGCAGTTCTGGAATGCGATCGCCGACGCCGCCGCGGATCTCGCTGCGTGGCCGCGCGAACGCAAGCGCGCAGAGCGCTACGTCGCGGACATCGAGATCTCCGCGGGCTACATGCACGCGGGCTATCCGATCATGACGCACCTCGACGCGGCGAAGGACATGGTCGACGTGCAGCGCATGAAGCGAGGGCCGTGGGGCCTGTTCCACGAACTCGGCCACAACCACCAGAGCAAGGACTGGACGTTCGCAGGCACGGGCGAGGTCACGGTCAACCTGTTCTCGCTCTACCTGTGCGAGACGCAGTGCGGCGTCGCATGGAACGAGGCGTGGGGCGGCAACCTCGCACGCGCTGAACGGAAGCTCGCGGCGGCGCTCGCCGACGGCCGCAAGCCATGGGCTCCCGGCAAGGGCGGCGAACCGGATCTCTCGCTTCGCCTGCTGATGTACTCGCAACTGCAGCGCGCGTTCGGCTGGGAGTTGTTCGTGCACGCATTCGCCGAGTATCGCGACGCAAAGGAAGACGAACGGCCGAAGACCGAGGACGAGAAGCGCGACCAATGGCTCGTGCGCGCATCGCGCAGCGTCGACCGCGACCTCGGCCCGTTCTTCGAAGCCTGGGGCCTTCCCGTCAGCGCTGCGGCGCGCGAACAGGTCGCGGCGCTTCCCGACTGGATGCCGGACAACTGGCCCGCGCCCGCCGCGAAGTGACGCAGCGCAGCCGCGCGGTCACTTCGCGTTGCCTTCGACAGTGCGCAACAGGCAGATGACCGTCACGCCGACCGACGCGAGCACGAGCAACACGACCTGCTGCCAGAAGACCAGGTCGTAGCACACGAAGCCGAGCACGATCGCGAGCGCGACGGAGCCCAGAGCGCCGACCTTCACCGGAAGGCTGACGCCGCGCTCGCGTTCCCAGTCTGCGAGCATCGGCCCGAACAGCTTCGACTGCCGCAGCCACGCCTGGAGCCGAGGGCTCGAGCGCGCGAAGCACCAGCTCGCGAGCAGCAAGAACGGCGTCGTGGGCAGGATCGGCAACGCAACGCCGAGCACCGCGATCCCCGTGAACACGAGGCCCGCAGCGATCCACAGCTTGCGACGCAACGACCACCCCGTGGCGGTCGACTGGAGTTCCGTCACTGGGCGATCAACATCGCGTCAGCCTCGGCGACGCAAAGCGGTCGATACAGCAGATCGACCGCGATGAAGGTCCAATGCAACGGCAAGCCGGCGAACGGCGACAGCAGGCCAGGCGGCACGTTGAGCGTCGCGGTTGCCCGACCGAGCGCATCGAACTGCGCCGACCCGTTCACGAGGATCGGGCTGTTCGGCATGTTCACGATCGCATCGGTGAGGAAGTCGTAGTTGATCGGAACCGTGAAGCCCGGCTGCCACGCGATGCCCGGCGACGTGCCCGAGATCGAAGGCAGCAACAGGTAGGTGCAGCCGACGGCAGCAGGCCCCGTGCGCAGGTCCAACTGCACCGAGCCGCCAACGCCTGCGAACACGAACGGCGGCGTCAGCGTGAGGCCAGGGCCCGCGGTGTAGCGACGACGCGTCGTGGAGACGTGGTTCTGCGCATCCTTCACCTGGATCGCGGCGACGAACGAACCCGGGCTGCGCGCGATCGAGTTGCCTGCGCCGAGCGCCTGCCAACCGGTGTCGAACGTGCCGTTGTTGTCGTAGTCGAAGCGCGCCTGCAACGTCGACGCGAGCTGGTCGTTGTCGCGGCTCGTCGAAGGATCGACCTGCACGCCGAGGTTCGGCGACGCAGTCGTGACGACGGGCTGCGGGAAGTTCACTCCCGGCACGGCCCAGTTCTGCATCGGCCCCCACCACGCAGGGGTGTTGACCATCAACTCGTAACGGAACGACTGGTAGCCGTCGGCGCCGCCGAGCAGCGCGCCCTTGATCGACTCATCGATCGTCGTGACGGTCGTCGTCTCGCTCTCACCCGTGTAGGTCTTGATCGTCGGCACCACGCGACGGCCCGGGAAGCCCGCGAGGATCGCCGCTTGCCGCGCATAGAGCGCCGTCTGCTGCACGTAGGCGCGATGGCGCGCGGCCGTGTTGTAGATCGAGCCATCCGCCGTGTAGGCCATCGGCATCAACACGTCGACATGCTGCGCCATCTGCTGCCAGTTCTGCCCGTACTGCGACGAGAACGAGTTGATGACCGTGTTGTAGGACTGGAAGTTGGCGTCGTAGGTGCCGCCGTCGAACGTGAAGCGGCTCGCCACGAGGTAGCAGTGCAGCGACATCGAGCCGATGAGCTGGCGGACCTGCGCGAGGAAGTTCGTCACCTGCAGCGGGTCGTTGCCGGTCGCGGCGCCCACGAAACGGATGTAGTCGAGCGCGATGCCGTCGAGGTCGTAGACCGGCGTGCCGTCCGGTCGCCACGCGTTGACGAAGTAGTCGATGACGTTAAGCAGGTACTGCTTGTGGGCGGCGTTCGTGGGCTGCACGGTGTCGCTGAAGCACTTCATGACGCCGACGACGCGGAGGTTCTGCGCGTGGCACGCGGTGATCAGGTTCTGCAGGTGGATGCCTGCGCCCGTCGAACGCACCGGGCCCCAAGCGGTGTTCCAGTCGCCTGCGCTGTCCGTGACCCAGAGGTCGCCCGTCGACGGCCCGGTCGCGCGGAACACGCTCACGTAGACCGTGTCGATGCCGCGCGTCTGGCAATTCGTGACGATCTCGCTGATGCGAGAGTCCATGTTGCCCTCGAGGAACGGGAAGACGCCCACGGAGACGTCGCTGGACGGAGTCTGCGCCAGGGCGA
>CAZEQF010000077.1:0-13312 GCA_964514315.1 uncultured Singulisphaera sp.
CGAACGTCGGTGCGGCTTCGGGGCCTGACGCGCCGAGCAACGCGACCGGAACGAATGCGGGGTCGTAGCCAAACCCGCCTTCGCCGCGCGGCGCGCGCAGCAGCACGCCTTCGCACGCGCCTTCGGCAGTTGCGCGCACCGTGCCGTCGGGGCCGCAGAGGCACAGGCTGCAGACGAAGCGCGCCGTGCGCTCGCTGTCCGGCACGTCGCGGATCTCGTCGAGCAAGCGCAGCAGCCGCCCGCGGTCGTCGAGCCCTTCGCCGCCGTAGCGCGCGCTGTGCACGCCCGGCCTGCCGCCGAGCGAGTCGACGGCGAGTCCGGAGTCGTCCGCGAGCGCGATGCCGTTTGCCGCGAGCGCGAGGCTCTGCGCCTTCTTGCGCGCGTTGCCCGCGAAGTCCGGCTGGTCCTCGACCGGATCCCAGGCGACGGTGAGTTCGCCCGGAGTGCGCAGCGCAATGCCGAGCGGACGCAGCATGCGCTCCAGCTCGGCGAGCTTCTTCTTGTTGCCCGTGGCGATCCAGAGCTCACGCATCGCGCCGCGCCTCTTCAGATGCCGAGGATCTGCTTCTGCATCGTGACGATGTCGGCGCAGCCCTTCTGGCCGAGCGTGAGCATCTGCTGCAGTTGGTCCACCGAGAACGGGCGACGTTCCGCCGCGCCCTGCACCTCGACGATGCGGCCGTCGTTGGCGCACACGATGTTGAGGTCGACGTCCGCGGAGCTGTCTTCGCCGAAGTCGAGGTCGGCGACGATCTGCTCTTCGACGAGCCCGACCGACGTCGCGCTGACGAGGCCGCGCAGCGGCCACTTGCGCAGCTGGCGTTGCTCCTCCATCCACAGCAGCGCGTCGTAGAGCGCGACCATCGAGCCGTTGATTGCCGTCGTGCGCGTGCCGCCGTCGGCGGACAGCACGTCGCAGTCGACCCACAGCGTGACTTCCGGAAGGATCGCGAGGTCGAGCGCGCAACGCAGCGCGCGGCCGACCATGCGTTGGATCTCCTGCGTGCGCCCGTCGAGCGGACGGCCCGTGCGTCCTTCGCGCGGCTTGCGGGGGAAGCCCGCCGACGGAAGCATCGAATACTCCGCCGTCAGCCAGCCGCCGGGTTGCTTGTTGTACATCCAAGACGGGACCTGCTCCTGCACGCTGACCGTGCAGAGCACGCGCGTGCGGCCGCACTCGGCGAGGACCGAGCCGGGTGTCTGGTCCGTGAAGGAGCGGGTGAAGGTGATCGGCCGGAGCTGGTCCGGCTGGCGTCCGTTCTTGCGAGTCAGGGTGGTGTCCTCCGAGAGGAGAGGAATCGAGAGGGCGCAGGAGAGTAGCGACGCAGGTGCGTGCGTAAACGCTGCAATGCGCGCTGCGAACAACACGTTGCGGCAGTTTCGGCGCGCCGCGTGCGCGCGTGTTCAGACTGTGAGCGCGGCAGCGAGCGCGCGGCGGAGTTCGCGCACGCCGAACGGCTTGCGGATCTCGGTCACGCGGTCGGCCAATTGGCCCGGGACACGGCCGCTTTGCACGTCGGACAGCACGAACACGCGCAGGTCCGGGCACAGCTTGGCGACCGTCGACGCGAGCATGTCGCCTGCATCGAGTCGGCCGACGTGGTCGACGACGAGGATCTCGAATCGCTCGGGCGTGGCTTGGATCAACGAGCGCGCTGCCGCGCCGTCCGGGCACGCGAACACCGCGCGACCCTGCGCCTTCAGTTCCGTCGCGAGCATGTTGCGCACGCTCGCGTCCTCTTCGAGCACGAGCACGCCGCCGTAACGGTGTGCGCGCGGGATCGTGACGATCGGTTCGTTCTGCGCGGCGTGCGGGTCGGCAGAGTCCGCGTCTGCGTGCTCGGCCTGGTGCGCGCGCGCGTCCTGTTCGGCTGCGAACTCGGTCTCTTCGTCGCCGGTCTGCAGCGGGATCTGCACGACCGCGCTCGCTTCGTGCCCGGGCTCGTGCGCGAACGTCATCGTCGCGCCGTAGGCGCGAAGCAGGTGGGCGGCCGCGGTGCGCGCGACGAGGAACGACGCGCTCGGCGCATGCGCGTGCGCAGGAGCATCGATGGACTCGTCGCGTTCGAGCACGAGCTGGACGTGGGCCTCGGGCTGCGCGCCTTCGAAGCTCGGTTCGACCTGCACCAGAAGTCGCATCGCGCCGCGTTCGAGGTGGTGGAGCGCGGTGGTTGCGAGCGTCAACGCGAGCAGCAGGTCGTCGTGGTCGCCGCACAGGCGCAGCGACGGTTGCGGCAGGTTCCACGAGATCTGCAGGCCGAGCGCGCTGGAGCTCAGCTCTTCGCGCAGGCTCGTGAGCAGGCGGTCGATCGGCACCGAGCCAGGAGTCGGGTGCGGCGTCTGCGCGTAGGCGGCCACCTTGCCGTGGAACCGGCGCAGCCGGCGGATCGCGAGCCACAGCGATTCGACCGCGTCGCCTTGCGCGCGCAGCGAAGGCGTCGACTCGATCAGCCGGAACGTGCCGCCTTCGATGCCCGAGACGATCGTCGCGAGGTCGCGCGAGAAGGCGCGCGCCATCTCGTTGGGCTCAGGCTCGACGGCGGTCTGTTCCGCGTGCTCTGCCGCCTTTCGCGCCGCTGCATCCTGACGTTGCTGCTCGCGAGCGGTGGCCAACTCGGCGCGAGCGGCGTCAACTTCTGCGCGCAGCGCCGCCTCGACCTGTTGCAGCTCCTGCGTCTGCCGCGCGCGCAGTTGGGCGCGTTCGGACTTGGCAGCCTCGGTCGCCTCGATGCTCTCGCGGCGCGCGCGCGCGATGGCGCGGCGCATGAGCGCGAAGACGACGACTGCGCCGAGCGCGGCGCCGCCTAGTGAGGAGAGGAGAAGCTGCACGTGCGGAGAGGGACGAGGGACCGGGCAAGGTAGCGATCTGCCGTCCGCCTGTCGACCTGCGCGATTGCGCAGAACGGGTCACCGCAAGAGCGCGGCGTAGAGCGCGTCCAGCTCGTGGGCTGCGCCCGTGAACATGCCGTCGGGAACGCGGAACGCACTGCGGATCGCAGCGTAGATCTCCGCGTCCTGATAACGGTCGAGCGAGAGGCCGGCGAGGTATTGCAGTCGCAAGCTCACGTCGACGTTGCGCTCTGCGTCGAAAAGCCAGCCCGTCATCGACGTGGCGTCGCAGGCAAACGTCGACATCAGCGACAGCGCAGATCCGAGTTCGGCCTCGCCGAGCGACGCGCGCAGCATCGGGTTGTCTTCGATCGCGGTCTGCACGCGCGTCAGGTCGAACGACATCGGCAACCTGCCGGACATCGCGACCAGGTCGTAGCCGCGGTTCGAAGGATCGCTGTTCCAGATCGACGCGAACGGGAACGCGTCGAACAACGTCGCGAGCTGGCTCTTCACCGCCGCGGCGTCGGTTTGGTAGAGCGGCACCCACTGCGTGATGACGCCGCCGTCGCGAAGACGCGCCTTCACGAGGTCGTAGTATTCCTTCGTGTAGAGCGCCGCGGCGCCGCGCACCCAAGGATGGATCGGATCCGAGGTGATGACGTCGAAGGTCTCGGTCGTCGTCGCGAGGTAGTGGCGCGCGTCGTCGAGCACGATTTCGGTGCGGGGATCGTCGAGCACGCCGCGGTTCACGTCGGCGAGGTGCACGCGCGCCGCGGCGACGACCGCAGGCTCGATCTCGCACACGACGATGCGTTCGACGGTGGGCCAGTCGACGAAGCACCCTGCCGTCACGCCAGCGCCGCAGCCGACGACCAGCACGCTGCGCGGCGCGCCGTGCGCGAGCGAGGGCAGGTGGCCGAGCATGCGCTGAAGCCGCATGTCGAGGCCCTGCGTGGATGCGACGACTTTCCCGCTCACGTGGAAGCTGCGGTGTCCTTCGTATTCGGAGACCGCGACCGAGGCGCTGACGCCTTCCTTCACGCAGAGGTAGTCGACCTTCGCGTCCCACTTGTCGACCGAACGGCCGAACGCGACGAGTCCGGGAGACAGCCCCGGAACGAGCGCGGCGCACAGTGCAGCGAGCGAGGTGACTGCCGTGGCCGCGGCGATGCGACCTAGCGAAGTGCGCGTCGTGTCGGCACGCGGGCCCTGTTCGCCGAGCAACGCGAGCGCCGCCAGTGCGGCGACGAGCACGAGCGCGCGTTGGCTGTCCTGCGTGCCGATTGCCGCGACTGCGAACAGGCCCGTTCCGAGCGCGCCGAGGATCGCGCCGACCGTGTTGGCCGCGTAGAGGCCGCCGACAAGCCGATCGCTCTCTTCGCCGCCGCGGGCCGCGGTCGCGATCGCGAGCGGGAACGACGCTCCCCACAGCGCGCATGCCGGCAACAACGCGAGCGCGCAACGCGCGAAGTCCCACGCGTAGTGCAGCGGCATGTTCGTGTAGACGTGCTCCTGGAAGATCCACGTCGGCTCGCCGAACGGCACGACGTGCGCGATCGCGAACGCAGCCCAGAGGATCGCGGGCAGCAGCGCAAGCTGGCAGCGGCCGAACGTGGCGCGCGGCATCGCGGACGACTTCGACCAGCGCGTGCCGAGCGCGGTGCCGATGCCGAGGCCCGTGAGGAACACGGCGAGGATCAACGAGAACGTGTAGGTCGTCGCGCCGAGCAACAGCGACAACTGGCGCGTCCACACGATCTCGCAACCGAGTGCAGTCAGCCCAGAGAGCGCGATGGCGAACGCCGCGGGCCTTGCGTCGCCCGCTTCGATCGGCTGTGCGCTCGGCGCGGTGGCGACGACGTCTGTCGCGGCGTCATCGCTCCGCTTCGAGCCGAATGCGAGCGCGAGCGCTGCGATGCCCACGAACGCGTTGCCGATCGCGGCGACGTGGCTTGCCGTGCGCACGTCGTAGACGCGCAGCAAGAAGAACCCCGCGGTGATCGTCCCCGCGACGGCGCCGAGCACATTGCTGCCGTAGAAGCGGGCGAGCCACGTGGTCGCGTCGCCGCGGCCTTGCCATTGTCGCGCGACTGCGGGCAACGTCGCGCCCATGAGCATCGTCGGCGGCAGCAGCGCAGCGGCTGCGATCGCGCCGCGCCACGCTGCCGAACTGGATCCTTGCGCGTGCAGTCCCGCGTAGAAGTCGCCGAGGCGCGGCAGCAAGTCAGGCATCCAAGCGCCGAACGCGCCGATGCCGAGTTCGAGGACCGCATAGACGACGAGCGGCGGCCAAGTCTTGCGCACGAGGCGCGGCAAGGCCCAGCTGCCGAGGCACATGCCGCCCATGAAGCTGCCGAGCAGCAATGCGACCGAGATCGCCGACGAGCCGATCGCGAGCCGCAGCAGATGGAACCACGCGACTTCGTAGACGAGGGCGCACGCTCCGCTCGCGAAGAACAGCGCGCAGAGCGCAGTCGCTGCGAACGGGCCGTTGCGCGGCCCCTGTGCGCGCGCGCCCGGGACGTTCACGCGTCCTCGGGCTTCTTCGGCATCACGAGCGACACGAGCAGCAGCAAGCCCATCGCAGGCGCCGCAACCCACAGCATCGCCCAGCGGAAGTCTTCGAGCGCGGCGTGTTGCTTGGCCGCGAGCACGCTCCACACGGTGTAGGCGACGTAGGCGAACAGCAGGAAGAAGCCTTCCCACCGCGCAATGCGGCGTCCGGTGAAGAACACCGGCAGGCAGAGCAGCGCGACTGCCACCATGAACGGCAGGTCGAACGCGATGACACTCCCCGAGATCGGCAGATCGCCCTTGGACGCGAGCCCCGTCGCGCCGAGGCATCCGAGGATGTTGAACGTGTTGCTGCCGATCACGTTGCCGACTGCGATGTCGCGCTCGCCGCGGATCGCTGCAGTGATCGACGTCGCGACTTCGGGCAGCGATGTGCCCGCTGCGACGATCGTCAAGCCGATCACGACGTCGCTGACGCCGAAGGCCTTCGCGAAGTTGATCGCGGCGGCGACGAGCCATTCTGCGCCGAGCACGAGCAGCGCGAGCCCTGCGACCACGAGCCCGATCTGCGCCGCCCAGTGGTCGTCCCACTTCGTCTTGGCGGGCATCGACTCGGTGTATTCGTCCTTCGTCGCACGGGTCTCCTTGCGCGATTGGCGGATCAGCATGACCGTGTAGCCAGTCAGCAGCGCGAGGAAGATCCACGACTCGATCGCATCGATCTTGGCGTCGTGCGAGAACCACGCGAGCAGCAGCGACGCGCCGATCATGATCGGCACCTCTTGCCTGAGGATCTGTGCGTGCACGACGAGCGGCGTGATGAGCGCCGACGCGCCGAGGATGAACAGCACGTTGAAGATGTTGCTGCCGACGACGTTGCCGATCGCGACGTCGGAGTTGCCTTTCAGCGCAGAGCCGACGGAAACGGCGACTTCGGGCGCGCTCGTGCCGAACGCGACGATGGTGAGCCCGACGACGAGCGGCGTGACGCCGAAGGAGAGCGCGAGCTTGCTGCTGCCGCGCACGAGGAACTCGGCGCCGATGACCAACGCGAGGAGTCCGAGGCAGAAGAAAAGGATGTCCACAGGCAGATGCTAGCCCGTGCTTCTCCGCCTGCGCACGCACTTGCGTCGTCTCGCCAGGACTGCAGCGCGGGATCCTTCCTGTGTCCTCCCCGGCACCTCGAACTTGCGTCTGTCCGATTGGCCGGATGCGCGGCCGAGGGCCGGCGGCGAACTCAGATCTTGCGGCCGATGTCGGCGCCGAGGCGGAAGTCGTGCTCGACGATGCCGCGGCACTGTGCACCGGGCACTGCGACCGCGGCGCCGTTCACGAGCAGCGTGCCGCACGCGCGCACGAGGGTGAACGCGAGGAACCCGCCGCTGCCGTTCTGCACTTCGTCGTGCACGTCGGCGCAGTCGTGGCGCACCAGCGGGGCCGGCACGCCGAGGAAGCGCGCGCGCAGGCGGTGGTTCTCGTGGCGGTTGTCGATGCGGATGCGCATGCGCACGAACGGCTCGGCATGGCTCCCGACGATGCGGATCGTGCAGTCGAAGCCTTCCTGCGTGCGGCCGAGGCGGCCGCCCAGCACGAGTTCGGAGTAGCCGGCGCCCGTGACGTGGCGCACGGGCTTGAGGAACTGCGCGGAGAACAGGCGCGGGCGTTCGGCTTCGTCGCCGACGAAGCCGTCGAGCGTGCCGAGGTCCTTGCGGGCTTCGAAGCGCAGGCAGTTCGGCGAGTTGATCCCCGCGTCGCGGTCGACGAACAGGATGCCTTCCTTGCGCGAGAAGCGGATGCGCGCGCCGCCGCTCTCGATGGCGATGTCCTTCTTCTTGCGCAGCGCCTTGCCCTCGAACGTCTGCACGCGCAGCGGGTCGTCCGGCGGCGTCGGCCAAGAATCGTCGATCGGCGCGAGCGCGACCGTCTCCTCGAGCGCGGTCATGAAGCCGTGCGCCGTTCCGTCCTGCACCGTGCCGGACCATAGGTCGGGACGCAGCATCGGATCGAATGCGTCGAGCCGCCGCCGCGCCTTCTCGCTGCGGCCGGCCGCGCGCAGGGCGCGCCATTCCAGCAGCTTGAGGTCGATGCGGCAGTCGTGCGACCCGCGGCCAGGCGGCTGCATCGCGAGGTGCGCGAGGTCGTCTTCGGCGGGCACGGTGGCGAGCGTGGTGGCTCGCCGATCAGGGTGGGACCTCAACGGGCGATCTCGATCGAGTAGTGGCGGTCGCTGTTCATCGCGACTTTGGCGTGGCCGATGCCCGCCGCCTTGGCGACCTGCACCGCTTCGTCCAGCGTGAGGGCGGCGCACAGCGACTGCAAGAGCAGCTGTTGATGGTCTTTCGGCGCGCCGGCTGCGTGCAGTGCGACAAGTCGCTTGCACTCGTCGAGGTTCGAGGGCCGGTAGAGGTCGCGGATCAGCAGCACGCCGCCCTTCTGCAGGACGCGCGCAGCCTCGCGCACGAACACGACGGGCTCGGGAATGTGGTGGAGGATCGTGTTGCTGAAGACGCCGTCGAACGTCCCGTCCGCGAACGGCAGCGCCTTGACGTCGGCCCGCGCGAACGTGACGCGTGCGTCGAGGCCCAGGCTTTTCGCCTTCGGTCGGGCGAGCGCGAGCATCGTCTCGGCCGCGTCGACGCCCAGGATGCTGGGGATCGAGCTGCGCTGGGCGAGCAGGAAGGGGATGTCGCCGGGGCCGGTCCCGAGGTCGATGACCTTCCGGCAGGCGCCGCCGCCGAGCGCAAGGAAGCGGTCGACGACGAGGCCGTTCACGAGCGAGTGGTCCATCGCCGCGTAGCTCTGGGCCTCGTCGACGGTGTCCATGTACTCAGGTTCGAGCACGCGTTGCATCCCGGCCGATCTTGGCGAAGCCGAAGACGGGTTCCAGTTCCTGGGCGGAAATGCCGATGGCATGGCCGTATGAAGCCCGTCCGCCTCTACGGAGATCCGTTCGCCGCCTGCGGCGCCTCGTCTGCGCTTCGCTCCGTGCTGGAGTTGTGCGCCGAGCGCGGGTTCCGACCGAGCCTGTGCTTGTCGACCGTGCGCCCGAGCAAGGGCCAAGGCGACGGCACGATCCAACTCGGCAACGCATCGGCGCCGCGCGGCGAACTGACGCCCGCGATGCGCGCGTTGGTCGAAGCTGCTTCGAACACGCCGGTCCCCGCGACTGCGCCCGTGGTCGTGTTCGCGCCGCAGCGTTGGCAGAAGGACATGCTCGCGCTCGCGGGCCTGGAGTGGCCGAAGGCCTGCGTCGTGTTGCTCGGCGGCGCCGATGCGCCGGACGCGATGCTCACGCGCGTCGAGGGCGAACTGCGCTGGGCTGGCACCGAGGATCCTGCGATCTGCAGCGACCTCGACGAACTCGAATCGTGGGCCGAACTGCCGTCGCCGACCGCGAACGGCCCGGTGTTGCACGTCGGCGCAGACGATGCGTCCGCGGGCACCGATGTCGCGATCCGCGCGTTCTTCGCCGCGTGCGAAGACTCGGACCGTGCACTGCGCATCGTGTTGCCGAAGAACGAGACCGTCGCGGCCGCGCGCTTTGCCGCGCTCGCCGTCGAAGTCGGCGGCAGCGATGCGTTGGAACGCGTCGAATTCGTGCTCGACGCACTTCGTCCGGAACACGCCGCGGACTGCTCCGCAGCGCTCCAGCCGCTGCGCCGCCTGTTCGCGGGCGACGTGCTCGCGCAACTGCTCGCATCGGGCCGTCCGCTCGTCGCGACGCGTTGGCACGCGACCGCTCCCGCGCTCGGCGCGCCCGGCGTCTGCGTTCCCGTCGGCGGTTCGATCGAACGCGGCGAGGACGGCCTGCCGTGGTGCGAACCCGACCTCGCGAACGTGATCGCGGCGCTGAAGCACGCGCTGTCCGACGCGGACAAGGCCAAGGTCATCGGCCAGCGCGCGCGCGCGCACGCCTTCGCGGAGCTCTCCGCCGACCGTCCTGCCACGCCGCCCAAGCCGATGCCGAAGCCGAAGAAGCGGCCCGTCGTCGCGCTGGAAGCGCCGTTCTTCGAGGTCTCGTCCTCGTCCGAGCTCAGCATCGACACGGCCCGCGCGCTCGCGCGCCGCGGCAACGTCGAACTGAAGCTCGTGCCGAGCGGCACGTTCTCGAACGACCTCGATGCCCTGCGCGAACGCGCGCCCGGCCTCGAAACGCTGCTTTCGCGCGCGCCGGCCGATGTCGACCTCTGGCTGTCGACGGGTTGGCCGCCGCGCGTCGAACGGCCGTCGTGCCGTTCGTTCGCGGCGCGCATCGACTGGGAATACGGCGCGCTGCCGACCGACCTGTCGCCGCTCGTCACGAGCGAGGCCGACCACGTCGTCGTGCACAGCCGCCATGTCGAGCGCACGCTCGAAGCCGCGGGCTGCGCGCACGAACGCATCGTTCGCATCCCGCACGGCGTCGACGGCGCGGTCTTCCACGAGAACGTGACGCCGGACGCGGAGCTCGTCGCGTGGAAGGGCGACCTGCCGATGGTCCTGTTCGTCGGCGGCATGGTCTTCCGCAAGGGATTCGACGTGTTGCTGCGCATGGCGCTCGAGGCCACGCGTGGCGGCGCGAAGTTCGTGCTGTGCCTCAAGGCCATCGGCCACGGCCAGCACTACGCGGGCTACCACATGGAGGAGCTCGCGCGACGCTTCGCGAGCACGCCCGGCGCGCCGCCGGTGCGCATCCTCGACGCGGAACTGAGCCGCGAACAGCTCGCCTCGGTCTACCGCGCCGCGGACCTGCTCGTGCATCCGTATCGCGGTGAAGGCTTCGGCCTGCCGGTGCTGGAGGCGCGCGCGTGCGGCGTTCCCGTGCTCGTGACGCAGGGCGGGGCGACCGACGACTTCGCGACCGGCGAAGGCTGCGTCGGCATCCCGTCCGCGCGCCGCGCGATCGCGCTGCCGGGCGCGCACAAGGGCCAGCCTTGGGTGCTCGAACCGGACGGCGAGGCGGCGTGCCGCCTGCTCGTCGAGTCGTTGCAGAACCTGCCGGCCCTCAAGGCTGCGGCGCAGCGCGCTGCTTCGCAGGTTCGCATGACCCACACGTGGGACGCGGCCGCTGCGGCGATCGAAGCGATGGCGATGGGCAACGTGCCGGTCGCCGAGCCGGTCGTCGAACTTCGCCGCGCTGCGTCGAAGAAGCCGACGCTCGTCGTCGGCTGACCTCCGCGTGGCGCGAAGGGCCCGGCGCACTCCCGCGCAGGGCCGCGCCGCGCCCTTTGCGGTGGACGTCGGCCGCCGCCCGAACCACTTGAGTGGGTTTTCCGACGGAATCGGGAACTCCCGGCCTCAAGGCGGGATCCGTGCACAGCCGATGTCGTGTTTGCAGGCATAGGAACCATGATCGACTTCGATCGCGACACTGCATTCACGCAGAGGCTGCTCGACGCGCTCGACGCGCGCGCGAAGGCGTCTTTGCACAACATCGCGAACCAGAACGTGCCTGGCTTCAAGCGCCAGGAGGTCCGGTTCGAGGAGCAGCTCAAGAAGCAGATGGAGCAAGGCAGCCCCCTCGGCGACGTGAAGATCGAGGTGAACCGCGACGACTCGGGCCCGAAGGGCGTCAACAACGTGTCGCTCGTGGAAGAGGCTGCGCTGCTCGACAAGACCAAGCTGCTCCACGAATTCGCCACGCGGCGGATGGGCAGCTACTTCGGCACGATCAACAAGGCCATCTTCGGCAGGTGAGGTGAGTCATGAGCGATCCGGTGAAAGGCGCCTTCCAAGGCTTCGACATCGCGGCCGCGGGTCTCCGCGCCGAGATGATGCGTTCGGAGATCGTCTCCGCGAACCTCGGCAACATGCACCGCACGGGCAACGCGCAGAACGAGCCCTACCGGCGCAAGTCCGTCGTGTTCGAGGAGGTCCTCGACCGCGTCAAGTCGACCGGCGAGACGCCGGGTGGCGACCAGCTCGCCGCTGGCGTGAAGGTGAAGGCCGTCGTCGAAGACAAGAAGACGCCGTTCCCGACCTTCCGCGACCCGGGCCATCCCGACGCGGACAAGGACGGATGGGTCATGCGCAGCAACGTCGACGTGTTCCAAGAACTCGTCGACCTCTCGGTCATCGAGCGCAGCTTCGAGGCGAACCTCGCGTCGATGCGCAGCTATCGCTCGATGCTGCAGAACACGTTGAACAACATGCGGTCGTCGTGACGCGCCGCGAGTCCTGAGGAACGAACATGAGCAGCTTCGGAATCGAAGGCGGAGCAGGACCTGCGATGCGCGGGACCTACGCGAACCTCCTGGGTCCGCGTATCCGCGAGCAGGAGCCGCGCACGCAAGAGGTCGAGTCGAGCCAGTCTCCCGAGGCGCCGAAGGGCGCCTTCGGCGGCGCGCTCGCCGACGCCTTGCAGCGCGTCGATTCGCTGCAGTCCGAGACTGCGCAGAAGACGCAGGCCCTCGCCATGGGTGAACCCGTGGCGTTGCACGATGTGATGGCGTCCATGGGGAAGAGCGAAGTTGCGTTCAACCTCGTGCTCGAGGTGCGCAACCGCCTCGTCGACGCCTGGGAGAAGTTGTCTCGATCGGTGGTTTGAGCCATGCGCCAGTTCCTGACCGAACTCCAGAAGAACCTCTCCGGCATCTGGTCCCGTCTCGACGGCGGCCAACGCCTGATCGTCGCTTCGGTGATGCTCGCCGCCATCGTCGGCCTCTCCGCGATCCTGTGGTTCGCGGGCCAGCCGAGCTACGTCACCGTGCTGGAGCCCGCCTCCAGCGACGAGATGCGCAACGCGAAGCGCGTGCTGAGCCAGGCCGGAGTGCCCACGATCCCCGACGACACCGGCCGCGGCCTGCTCGTCGACCGCACGCACTACGGACTCGCGCGCAACGCGCTCATCGAGGGCGGCTTGCTCGACAAGAGCCAGCGCGGCTTGCTCGACTCGAGCCTCGTCGAGGACGCCGACACGAAGCGCTTCAAGCTCGAAGCCGCGACTCGCGTGCAGGCCGAGACCGCGATCTCCGCGCTCGCCGGCGTGCAGAGCGCGACCGTCACCGCGAGCAAGCCGAAGCGTTCGGTGTTCCGCGATCGCGATCGCGAGACGGCGCCGCAGGCGACCGTCGCGTTGCGTCTTCGTCCCGAAGCCGTGTTCGAAGCCGTCGCGCGCAGCGCCGCTTCGCTCGCGTCTTCGCAACTCGGCATCCCGTTGACGAACGTCGAGGTCTTCGACGCGTCCAACCCTGGCCAGCGCTGGCACTACGACCCCGACCGCGAAGCGGGCGGCGGCTCGAGCGAGTTCCTCGCGCTGGAGCGTCGCATCGCCAGCGAGCGCACGGCGAAGGCGCAGGACGCGCTCGACGCGATCCACCCCGGCAAGACCAAGGTCACTGTCGGCGTCGAGCTCGACTCACAGTGGGAGGTCAAGAGCGAGAAGGTGCTCGCGTCGGAGCCCATCGTGCTGAGCGACAGCATGACGAAGGACACGAGTGACAACACCGAGCGCACCACCAAGGCGCAGGGCGATCCGAGCCTCGCCGCGCAGGACGGGACGACCTCGGAGCCGAGCACTTCGAACAACACCAAGAAGGAGACGCGCGACCGCACCTACATGGCCGAGATCGGCGAACGCCGCAGCGGCCGGCTCGCGCCCGAGGTGAAGCGCCTCTCCGTCGCGCTGATCTACGACCGCGCGCTGGAGCAGCAGCCGGGCTTCGACAAGCAGAACCTCGTCAACGTCGTGAAGTCGATCGTCGGCTGGGACCCTGCGCGCGACAGCGACACCGCGTTCAGCTCGATGTCGGGCGAGTTCACCGCCGAGGAACCGTTGGTCCTCGAGAGCGGGCCTGGCTTCGCGGAGACCGCGAAGCAGTGGGGCCCGGTGATCGGCCAGATCGTCGGCGTCGTGCTCGTGATCCTCTTCCTGAAGAGCCTGCTCAAGACGCAGCCTTCGCGCATCGCGACGTCGGAGCCTGCGGCTGCCGGCGCCACGGGCGCGAGCGAAGCCGTCGACGAGACGAAGTTGTCGGTCGACGAACAG
>CAZEQF010000078.1:0-13056 GCA_964514315.1 uncultured Singulisphaera sp.
CGTGGGAGCGGGCGTGGCGACGGGCGCCGGGGCGGGAGCCTCGACAACCGGAGCCAGCTCGGCCGCTTCGGCCACTGCCTCGAGGACGGGCTCGGGCGCAGGCGCCACGGGCGCGACGACGACTTCTGCCGCAACCGGCATCGGTTCGGGCGCGGGCGCGACCGGTTCGACAGCGGGGGCCGGGGTCGGCTCCGGCTCGGCGACCGGCATCGGCGCGGGGGCTTCGATCTCGACCGGTGCGGTCTCGATTGCGGGCCCGGCCACCTCGACGGGCGCCTCGACCGGCTCCTCGGAGGGCTTGAGCTTGCGCAGCGGCGCCTTGGTCGGGAGCGCCTTCTTGGCGGGCAGCTCCTTCAGCTCCTTGTCCTTCTTCAGCGTCTTCTTGGCCGGGAGCTCGGGCTCGGGCTCTGCACCCGTGTCCGTGTCCGTCTCGGCTTCGGCGCCGGGCAGCAGCTTCTTCTTCGGCTTGGCGTCAGCACCCGCTTCTTCCGCAGGCTTCTTCTTGAGGCCGTGGGCCTCGAGACGCGCGAGAACCATCATCTCGTCGGCCGGATCGAGAACCTTCATGTGGTTCGTGATCTGGTCGAACCCCATGTCACGCAAGAGCTTCACCAGCTCGGGACCCTTCATCCCGAGGTCTTTGGCGATGTCGAATACGCGTACTTTCTTCAAGCGTGCCTTCTTGCGGGTTGGGCCGACGTTGCGGGTCGGACCCGGTTAGCGGTTCTTGGTTCGATCGTGCGGGCGCTCAGCTCGCGTTCGATTGGGACTCCGGGCTGCCGTCCTGCCCGGGAGTCTTGGTGGAAGCGGATTCGGCGGCGGGTGCCTCGCCATCGGCGGGCTCCTTGGCCTCGGTCGAGTCGGTGCCGGCCTGTTCGGCGGCAGCCTGGTCCTCGGCCTCGACGCTGCGGGCCAGTTCGGCCTGCGTCATGATGTCGATGTCCCATCCCGTCAGCTTGCTGGCGAGGCGGACGTTCTGGCCCTTGCGGCCGATGGCGAGCGACTGCTGGTCCTCGTTGACGAGGACGAGCGCCTTCTTCGAAGGCGCATCGAGCTCGATGTGCGCGACTTCCGCCGGCTTCAGCGCGTTGGCGATGAGCGTCTGCGGGTCGTCGTTCCAACGGATGATGTCGATTCGCTCACCGTTGAGTTCGTCGATGATCGACTTGATGCGCGTGCCGCGCACGCCGACGCAGGCGCCGACGCAGTCGACCTTGGTGTCCGTGCTGTCGACGGCGAGCTTCGTGCGGTAGCCCGGCTCGCGCTCGATGCGGCGGACCTGGATCGTGCCGTCGCTGATCTCCGGCACTTCCAGTTCGAACAGGGCGCGCACGAGATCGCGGTGCGCGCGCGACAGGATCACCTTGACGCGCGGGCCGACCTTCTTGACCTCGAGGATCATCGCGCGAATGCGTTCGCCGACGTTGTACGACTCGCTGCGGACCTTCTCGGCGCGGGGGAGGATGCCCTCGATGTTGCGCCCGAGGTTGACGATCACGGTGTCGCCTTCGAAGCGCTGGATCGTGCCGCTCTGGATCTCGCCGAGCTTCTGCTCGTATTCGTTGTAGATCACGTCGCGTTCCGCCTCGCGGACGCGCGTCATGATCGCCTGCTTCACCGACATCGCGAAGATGCGGCCCTGCTCCTCCATCGAGACGTCGTAGTTGCAGTCGATCTCGCCCGTGTCGCGGTCGATCACGAGTTCGACGTCGTCGACGCCGTACTTGCGAGCCAGCGCCTGGGCCATCGCCTGCTCGATCCCCTGCATGAGGGATTCCTTGTCGATCTCCTTGTCGCGGGCGATCGAGTCGATGTAGCGGAGGATGTCGGCTGAGTTCGCCATCGCCTGTGGATGCGGGGGGTAAGGTGCTTCGGACCGGGCGTGGACGGCTCGGAAAGTCGGCAGAATCCCCGCCCCGCGACTCGCCAAATGGCAAGCCTGGGTTGTCGGACCATTGGATCCACGGGCAGCTGCCGACTGTCCGCGCCGCTAGCGCCCGGAAGTCAGGGCCGAGGATGGTAGGAGTCCTCGGGCCTCGTGGCAAGGACGCACTCCGACCGGATGCCGCGGCTGCCTCCCCTGGACATCGGCGCGCGAACCGTTAGGTCCTTCCGTCCGCATGCCGCCGTCGCTCCGACTCCGCCCGTTCGCGCCAGCAGACGCCGCCGTCGTCGGCCCCTGGCTGGACGGCCCCGGAGTCTCGCTGCCGCCGGGCGGGGCGGCCCACCGATGGGCCGAACGGATGTGCGCGGATCCGAGGGTGCGCGCCTTCGTGGCCCGGTCCGAGGGGAAGGCTGCGCCCGACGGGGAAGTGGTCGGCTTCGCGCGGCTCGACCTGGGGCCGGACCGGGTCGCGGAGCTCACGATCGCCGTGGCCACGGGTGGGCGGCGCCGCGGGGTCGGTTCGCAGCTGCTGCAACTCGTGCTGGCGGAGGCCGAGAAGCTCCACGTGCGTCGCGTCCAAGCCCTGGTCGACCCGCAGAACGAGCCGGCGATGCAGTTCTTCGCGCAGGCGGGATTCGAGGCGACCGCGACGGTGCCGGGCAAGGTGACCTTCGTGCGTTGGCTCCACGGCGCGGATCCGCGGGAACTCGAAGTCCACGTCTGACCTTCGCTGCTGCGCGCAGGCGCGACGGCGGCAGACGCGGTAGAACATTCCGCCCCGTTCGCGGCCCGCGCGGCGAACGGCCGTCGTCCCTGCCGCCGACCGGCGGCCTGCGCCACAGTCCGGTGCGCCGCCAGCGCCCCGATCCGCCAACTCCTCGACCCGCCAACGCCCCTCCGATGCAGCGAGAGCACCGACCCCGCGGCGCACACCGCAAAGAGCACGTCCCGCCGACGGGGCCCGCGACCCCCGGGCTCGCCCAACTCAACGAACGCGCCACGTCCCTGTGGCGGCGCGGCCAGGCCTGGTTCTACGCCGACGATCTGCTGCGGCCCGTGAACGGCGCCGAGCTCGTGCGCGTGCTCGATGCCGAAGGTCGCCCCTGCGGCCTCGGCATGACGTCGGGCCAGAGCAAGCTGGCCCTGCGCGCCTGCGGCTCGTGGCCGGTGGATGGCGTTCCCGACCGCGAAGCCTTCTTCCATGCGCGCCTCGCCGCCGCGATCGATCGCCGCGCGGGCATGCTCGGTCCCAGGGACGGCGCGCGCCTCGTCCACGGCGAAGCGGACGACCTGCCTGGTCTGGTCGTCGACCGCTACGGCCCCGTGCTCGTGCTGCAGGTCACCTCGCCGTTCGTCGAAGCGAGCCTCGACGCGATCGTGCCGTTCCTCGCCGAGCGGCTGCAGGCCGAGTCGGTGGTCGCGCGCAACGACGTCGCGGTGCGCAAGCTCGAAGGCCTGCCGCAGGAAGTGCGCTTGCTGCACGGCGCGCGCAAGGAGCAGGTCGAGATCGACGAGAACGGGCTCACGCACCTCGTCGAGCCGTTCACGGGGCACAAGACGGGCTTCTACCTCGACCAGCGGCCGGCGCGCGCGCTCGTGCGCGAACTCGCCAAGGGTCGCAGCGTGCTGGACCTGTTCAGCTACCAGGGCGCGTTCTCACTGTCCGCGCTCAAGGGTGGCGCAACGTCGGCGACCGCGATCGACCAGTCGGAGCGCGCGCTCGAACTCGCGCAGATCGGCGCGCAACGCAACGGCCTCGCGGGCCTCGCCGTCGAGCGCGCGAACGTGTTCGACTACCTGCGCTCTCTGCGCGACGGCGATCGCCGCTTCGACCTGATCGTCCTCGACCCGCCCGCGTTCGCGAAGTCGCGACGCGAACTCGACGGCGCGCTGCGCGGCTACCGCGACCTCAATCGCCAGGCGATGCGGTTGCTCGCGCCGCATGGCTGGCTCGTGACGTGTTCGTGCAGCCACCACATGACGCCGCCGATGTTCGAGGACATGGCGCGGCAGGCGGCCGCCGGCTTGCCGTTCAAGATCGCGCTGCACCAGCGCGTGGGCGCGGGCCAGGACCACCCGGTGTGGCTGACGATGCCCGAGTCGGAGTACCTCAAGACGCTCGTCCTGCGCCGCATCGACTGAGGCCTTCATGAACCCTGCCGAACTGCGTGTCACCGTGAACGGCGAACTGCGCGCCGTGCCGTCGCCGTCGACGGTCGCCGACCTCGTCGCCCAGCTCGGCCTGAAGCCCGAGCACGTCGCCGTCGAGCGCAACAAGCAGCTCGTGCGGCGCGCGCAACACGCGACGACGTCGCTGTGCGACGGCGACCAGATCGAGGTCGTCACGTTCTTCGGCGGCGGCTGATCCGCGTCCGCGCCGACGGACCGCGCGGCGCGGCCTTGTGCCGCGGCTGCCCGCGGCGCACGATCCGCCCCGTGACTGCGCTCGTCGATTCGCCGCTGGTCCTGGGCCGGCATTCGTTCACTTCGCGACTGTTCCTCGGCACGGGCAAGTACCCGACGATGGACTCGATGGTGGAGTCGCTCGCGGTGTCGGGCACGCAATGCGTGACCGTCGCCGTGCGGCGCATGCAGCTCGGCGTGCCGCAGGGCAAGACGCTGCTCGACTACCTGCCGCGCGACAAGTACGTGCTGCTGCCCAACACCGCGGGCTGCTTCGACGCGGACCACGCGGTGCGCACCGCGCTGCTCGGCCGCGAGCTCGGCATGGGCGACCTGGTGAAGCTCGAAGTGCTCGGCGACCCGCAGACGCTGCTGCCCGATCCGATCGGCACGCTGGACGCGGCGAAGACGTTGGTGAAGGACGGCTTCACGGTGCTGTGCTACACGAGCGACGATCCCGTGCTCGCGAAGCGGCTCGAGGACGTTGGCGTCACCGCGGTGATGCCTGCCGGCGCGCCGATCGGCAGCGGCCAGGGCATCCTCAATCCCAACAACATCCGCATCATCCTCGAACGCGCGAAGGTGCCGGTGATCGTCGACGCAGGCGTCGGCACCGCGAGCGACGTCGCGATTGCATTCGAACTCGGCGCGCACGGCGTGTTGCTCAACACCGGCGTCGCGAGCGCGAAGGAGCCGGTGCGCATGGCGCGCGCGATGAAGGCCGCGGCCGAAGCGGGCCGCGACGCGTTCCTTGCGGGTCGCATTCCGAAGAAGCTCTACGCCACCGCGTCGTCGCCGACGTCGGGCGTCATCGCCGGCGAATGAGCGAGCAGCAGGCTCGCGCATCGGCGCTCGGCGCGACCTCGCGCATGTTCTGCGCGGCGTTCGTGTTCGTGTTCGCGCCCGCAGTCGCACTGCAATCGTGGGCGCGCCTCGTCGGCGCCGACTCCGAGGCGATCGCGAAAGACGTCGCCGTCCGGATGGGCGCGATGTCGTTCGCTGCGCTCGCGCTGCTGTTGCTGACGCGCGCGATGTCGCCTGGGCCCGCGCTCCTGCCGCTGCGGCCGATCCCCGTCGTGTTGCGCTTCGTGCCGTTCTATCTCGCGTGGGCCGTGTTCGCGGTCGGATGCATCGCGCTCCTTCGCGCCGTCGGCGCATCGACGGAGCCGCAGGAACAGCTCGTCTACTTGCAGCAGCACGGCCTCGGCGAACTCGGCGGCGTGCTGGTCGTGCTCGGCGTCGTCGTCTTCGGTCCGCTCGCCGAAGAGATCTTCTTCCGCGGCTACCTGCAGGAACTCTGTGTCGCATGCGTCGGCGAACGCGCCGGGATCCTCGCATGCGCCGCGCTGTTCGGCGTCGTGCACGGCGCGGCCTACGCGTTGCCGATCGCGGTGTTCGGCTGGTTCCTCGGCGACCTCCGCCGTCGTCACGGTTCGCTGCTCGCGCCGTGGCTCGCGCACGCGATGTTCAACGCAGTCAGCGTGTTCCTCGTCCTCTTCTGGCCCGACTTCCTCGACTGGATGTACTCCTGATGATCCCTGAAGAACGCGAGTTCCGCGTCTATCCCGACATGATCGGCCGCATGAAGCGCCGCGGCTCGGCGATGATCGCCGACAACGCGACCGTCGTCGGCGACGTTCGCCTCGGCAAGGACGTCGGCGTCTGGTTCGGCGTGACGATCCGTGGCGACGATGCGTCGATCACGATCGGCGACGACTGCAACGTGCAGGACAACTCGTGCATCCACGTCGACATCGGCGCGCCGCTGGTCATGGGCCGCGGCGTCACGATCGGCCACGGCGTGATCCTGCACGGCGTCGAGATCGGCGACTATGCGCTCGTTGGCATGGGCGCGATCGTGCTGGGTGGAGCGCGCATCGGCGAATACTCGATCCTGGGCGCAGGATGTTTGATCAAGGAGAACGCCGTGATCCCGCCGCGCTCGCTCGTGGTGGGGCTGCCAGGCAAGGTCGTCCGCCAGGTGACCGAGGAAGAAATGGCCCACCAGCGCTGGCGGGCGGCGCATTACGTCCAGCGCGCGAAGACCTACCTCGCCCCCGAGCGCGGCTGAGCAACCCCTTCTGGCTGAAGTCCCCGGTGGGGCGCGTGTCTCATCCTGAGAACGGCGCGCCGCAAGAGAACGCCTGCGCTCCGTATTGGTGGTAGCGTTCTGTATCTCACCCGGCTTCGACTCCGCAATGCATCGATCCAAGATTGCCGTTTATCTCGCGCTCGCCGTCTCTGCGGCCTGCGCCCGTCATGACAACTCCACCGCGCCGGTGGTCCCCGTCGGCTCGAACCCCAAGTTCGAGACGCGCACGGAGATCACCACCGGAGTCGACCTGCACGCGGACTCCGCGGTGGCCGACTTCAACGGCGACGGCAACGTCGACCTTGCCATCGGCGGGTTCGACGGCAGCGTCCAGATCCTCCTCGGCAACGGCCCGGTCTTCGCGCCCGCCCAGCTGCTGACGCCCGGCGGCGTCGTGATCTGGATGGACCACGCGGACTTCGACTCGGACGGCGACGTCGACCTCGCGATCCTGCGCCGCGAAGCGCAGACGGTCGAAGTGCTCGAGAACGACGGCAACGCGCAGTTCACTGCGGGCCCGTCCTACCTCGTCGGCCCGGACGCCCTGCAGGTCCTCGCCGCGGACGCGACGGACGACGGCGTCATCGACTTGCTGGTCTCGCGGCCCTACTCGCCTGAGATCCAAGTCTTCATCGGCGACGGCCAGGGTTCGTTCGCGCAGGGCCAGGCGATCACGCTGCCCGGCGGCGGCCAGTCGTTCACGATGGCGCTCGGCGATGCGACGCGCGACCAGATCTCCGACCTTGCGGTCGCGGATCCCTCGTTGCACCGCGTGCTGCTGTTCGCCGGCCTCGGCTCCAACCAGTCCTTCAGCCCGCTGCCCACGATCCTCGAGGTTCCGGGTGGTCCCGCTGCTTGCTCCGTCGGTGACCTGACGGGCGACGGCTCCGCGGACATCGCGGTCTCCTGCTACGAGCAGAACCGCTTCACGGTGATCACGTCGTTCCTCGCGCAGCCCGGCGTCCAGGCCTACACGGCCGAGAACGTGCCTGCTGACGGCCGCGCGTCGCTGACGACGATCGGTGACGTCACCGGTGACGGCCGCGCCGACCTCGTCGCGTGCGTCGTCGACCGCGCCAGCATCCTGGTCGTGCCGCAGGCGACTGCCGGTGGCCTGGGCCAGCCCTTCCAGCTCGACTCGACGGGCCTGCCGCTCCGTCCGTCGGTGGTCGATGTCGACCGCAACGGCAAGAACGACCTGATCGTCCTGTCCGCCCTCGCGGACCGCATCAACCTCTGGCTCTCGGACCTGTCGGGCAACCTGCTCGGCGCCCGCAACTGGGACTCGAGCCTCATGGAGTCCGGCATCGCGACGTCTGCGGACCTCGACGGGGACGGCCAGCCTGAAGTGCTCGTCGCCGACGTGCAGGAGTCGCGCCTCGTCGTGATGGCGAGCAGCGAGAACCTGAGCCTCGTGCCGATGCAGACGATCGAACTTGGTTCCGACGTCACGCAGATCCGCGTCGCGGACATCGACCGCGACCAGAAGAAGGACCTCGTCATCTCGACGCGCGCCGGCATCAAGCTCATGCGCAACGTCTCGACGCTCGGCAACGTGGCGCTCGAACTCGTCCCGGGCACGGCCCTCGCGTTCGGCAACGGCGACGGCCCGATCGGCACCGCGGTGACGGACCTCAACCGCGACGGCTTCCTCGACATCGCAGTCGCCGGCTACGACAGCGGCAACCTGCAGCTGCTCTACGGCACGGCCAACGCGTTCGACTACTCGGCGGCGCCCGTGATCGTCGCGGTCACCGGCGGTCCGGTCGACGTCGTCGCCGCGGACTTCACGGGCGACAAGATCGTCGACCTCGCGGTTTCGCGCCGCCTGCTGTCGGACATCCTCGTGCTGCAGAACGACGGCCTCGGCAACCTGACGCAGCTCGTCAGCGTGCCGGTCGGCTCCACGCCGAACTACCTCCTCGCCGAGGACTTCGATCGCGACGGCCGCATGGACCTCGCGGTCGCCAACGAAGGGGAGGACTCGGTGTCGGTGCTGTTCGGCTCGACGCAGGGCTTCCGCAGCGCGAGCTTCGCCGCCGGCAACTTCCCGAGCGCGCTGCTCTCGGAAGACCTGACGGGCGACGGCCTGCCGGACATCCTGGTCGCGTCGCGCCTCGGCGAAGACTTCCGCGTGCTCGTCAGCGACGGCAACGGCAGCTTCTCGAACGTGTTCGGGTTCCCGGGCACGCTCGGCGCCTCGGCGGTCTCGACCGCGGACTTCGACGCCGACGGCGACCGCGAACTGATCATCTCGAGCGTGGTGACGAACCGCGTCTCGGTGGTGAAGAGCCTGCAGCAGCGCAACTGAGCTCGAATGCGCGCGGCGTCGATGCCGCCGCGCGCCGTTTCCCCTAGACGTTCCGAACCATGAAGTCTCCCGCCGAATACCAGGGCGTCATCCTTGCAGCAGGCAAGGGCACTCGCATGCGGCCGTTCTCCGAGCACTGGCCGAAGCCGATCCTTCCGGTGCTCGGCAAGCCGCTGATGGTGCACCAGCTCGACATGATGGCGCAGCTCGGCATCCGCGATGTGGTGATCGTGATCGGGCACCTCGGCCACGAAGTGGTGCGAGCGCTCGGCGACGGCAGCAAGTTCGGACTGCGCCTGCGCTACGTCGAGCAAGAAGAGACCCTCGGCATCGCGCATGCGGTGTCGCGACTCGAGCCGCACGTCGACCGCCCGTTCTTCCTGTTCCTCGGCGACATCTTCTTCGGCACAGAGAACCTCGCCGCGATGGTGGAGCCGCACGCTTCCGGCCGCGCGCAGGGTGTGCTCGCGTGCATGCGCGAGCCGGACCTCGCCAAGATCCGCCGCAACTTCGTCGTGCTCACCGAGCACGGCAACCGCGTGCACCGTGTCGTCGAGAAGCCGCGTCACCCGCGCACCGACTTGAAGGGCTGCGGCATCTACCTGTTCGACCTCGCGTTCTTCGACGCCGTGCGACGCACTCCGCGAACCGCGATGCGCAACGAATACGAGATCACCGACGCGATCCAGATCTTCATCGACGACGGCTATCGCGTGGAGGCCGCCGAGGTCGTGAAGGAAGACGTCAACGTCTCCTTCCCCGCCGACTTGCTCGAACTCAACCTGCGTCTGCTCGACCGGCAGAACGAGCCCAACTGGTTCGGCGCCTCGGTGCAGGTCGAACCCGGTGCGCTGCTCGAACGCACCGTCGTCATGGACGGCGCTTCGGTCGCCGCGGGCTCGGCGTTGAGCGAGTGTCTGCTGTTCCCCGGCGCGAAGGTCCCGGCCGGCAAGGTCGCGCACCGCACGATCTTCACGGCGGAGAGTGAGATCCGCTGCGCCGGCGGCGAACAGGCCTGACCGCGCGTCGTAACGCGTAGGCTGCGGGCCCGCGGTCACGCCTCCGTTCGCATGTGGGCTCGTGAGCACGAGCGTGTCCATTGTGGCCCTCGCCGCACGACTCGGCGATTCGATGTTGCGGGCGTCCTGCGCAGCGACTTCTCGCGCCGTCGCTGATTGTGCTCTGCAGCCACGCAGGCGGCGAACGTGCGCAGCGGGTAGCGTTGGCGCGCGATGGCATTGTCGCTCGCGCTGGCGCTCGTCCTCGCTCCCCAAGACCTCGTGCTGCAGGACGTCCGCGTCCACACCGGCACTGGCGCGCCGTGGCGCGGCGACCTCGTCGTTCGCGACGGGCGCATCCAGCCCGAAGGCGCGCGTCCCGTCGAGGGCGCGATCGTCCGCGACCTGAAGGGCGCGTTCGTGATGCCTGGGCTCCACGATGCGCACGGCCATCTGCTGGGGCTCGGCACGGCGCTGGAGGAAGTCGACCTGTTCGGCGCGAAGAGCTATGCCGAAGTCGTCGCGCGCGTGCAGCAGGCGGCGAAGCGGACGAAGCCCGGCGAATGGGTGGTGGGCCGCGGCTGGGACCAAAACCTGTGGCCCGATGCGTCGATGCCACACCATCGCGACCTGTCCGCGGCGACGCCTGACCATCCGGTCTGGCTCGTGCGCGTCGACGGCCACGCTGCGCTCGCGAACGCGCGGGCGATGGCGCGCGCGGGCGTCGGCAAGGCAACCGAGGCTCCGACCGGCGGCGACGTGTTGAAGGACGAAGCGGGCGAGCCGACCGGCGTGCTCGTCGACCGCGCGATGGCATTGGTGCCGTTGCCCGATCCGTCGTCAGAAGCGATCGAGCGAAGGCTGCTCGCGGCGCAGCAGCAGTGCTTTGCCGCCGGGCTCACGTGCGTGCACGACGCCGGCGTCGATGCGTCGGTTGCCGACCGCATGGTGCGATCCGCCGACGACGGTTCGTGGCGCCTTCGCACCCACGTGATGTTGTCCGCGGACCAGACTGCTGCGATCCAGAAGGGGCCGCGTGCGAGCCGCAACGGCCTCGTCGCCGTGCGCGCGGTGAAGGCCTACGCCGATGGCGCGCTCGGTTCGCGCGGCGCGTTGCTGCTGGAACCGTATGCGGACAAGCCCAACTACCGCGGCCTGCCGCTGTCCGCCGGGTTGCAGGATGTGGCGCAGCTCTGCGCGGACGCGCAGATGCAGCTCTGCGTCCACGCGATCGGCGATGCCGCGAACCGCAAGGTGCTCGACGTGTTCGCCGCGACTCGCTTTCCCGAAGGCGGCCGCGAACGCGCTCGCTGGCGCATCGAGCACTGCCAGGTGGTGGACGTGTCGGACCGCGCGCGCTTCGTCGAACTGCATGTGATCCCGTCGATGCAGCCGACGCACCTGACCTCGGACATGCCGTGGGCGCGCACGCGCCTCGGCGACGAGCGCATCCAAACGGCCTACGCGTGGCGCGAACTGCTCGCGCTGTCGTTGCCGGTCGCGTTCGGCAGCGACTTCCCCGTCGAGAGCGTCGACGTGCGGAAGGGCATCTTCTCGGCGGTGACCACGAAGCCATCCGCCGACGGCGAGCCGCTGCGCAAGGACCAGCAGCTGTCGCGCGTCGATGCGTTGCGCGGCTTCACGCAGCACGCTGCGTTCGCGATGTTCGGCGAGAGCGAGGTCGGCACGATCGAGGGCGGCAAGCGCGCGGACCTCACGGTGTTCGACCGCGACCTGCGGGAGTGCGACGAAGGCGAACTGCTCACCGCGCGCGTGCTGCTCACGATCGTCGATGGCCGCGTCGTGTTCGACGCGCAGCAGTAGACGTCGTTCCCCGACACCTCGTTGGCTGCGGCCGGCCTTGCAGCGGGCTGGCCGCGTCGTGGGCCCATCCTTGCCCAGTCTCGTTCGCGTGCAGCGCGCGAACGCGCATCCAAAGGCGCGTGCAGCGCGGCGAGGGCTTCCCCAGAAATGCAGCGGGCCCGCATCGCCTTGCGGCGCTGCGGGCCCGTTCGCGTCCGGCGTTCGCCGGACAGCCGGTCAGCGGACCAGCTTGCTGTAGCGGTAGTAGGCCTCGAGCGTGAGCACGAGCGACGCCGTCGAGTAGACGCGGCCGCCGTCTTCACCCCAGACGTCCACCGGGTCCCACGAGCCCTTGAAGTTGCCGTCGTTGCGCTGCGGCTTGACGACTGCGTCGTTGAGCTTGGCCGACCAGTCCTTCCAGTACTGACCGCCCATCTGGTACATCGCGTAGGTCGCGTAGTACCAGTAGTAGTGGTCGATCGAGCCGCTCTTGGTGTCCCAGACGGGCGGCTTCATCTTGATGAGGTCGGCAGCCTGCTTCATCGTCGGCTTCTCCTTCGGGTCCTGGCCCATGAAGAAGCGGCAGAACAGCGACACCGCGGTCATCGCCTCGCCCTTCTCCGGCGGGAAGCGCGTCATGTGGTCGCCGACGTGGCGCGAGGACGGTTCGCCAGCCTTGCTGTAGCCAGCGCGGCCGTTCGCGTCCGTGACGCCGTCCATCCAGGTCTCGGCGATCTTGATGGCCGCGTCGTTGACCTGCAGCTTGAAGTACTTGGCCGACTCGTAGGCCATGATGCACCAGCCCGACACCGACAGGTCGTTGTCGTTGTCGCGCGGCTGGTAGCGCCAGACCGCGTACGGGTTGCGGTGGTACTCGAGGTAGTTGATCGCCTTCTGGGCGTTGTCCTTGAGCAGCGTGTAGTTCGACAGGCCGTAGGCCTCGCACATCGCGTAGGTCGCGATCGCATGGCCGTAGAGGAAGTCGTTCGACGCGTTGGTGCCGAAGAGGCCGTTGTCTTCGTTCTGCTGCTCGCGCAGCCACTTGATGCCGGCCTTGATCGTGTCCTTGTAGGGGCCCGAGCGCATCGTGCTGCCGTCGCCGAGGAAGGCGAGCAGCGCGAGGCCCGTGACGCCGACGTCATGCACGCCGTTGCCGGGGCCGTCGCACGGCTCGCCGTTCTCGTCGTGCTTCATGAAGTTGTCGCAGTCCCACTTGCCGTCCTCGTCCTGGTGGTTCTTGAGCCACTCGAGGCCAGCTTCGATCGCCGCAGCAGTGGCCTTGCCGCCGCCGCCGAGGCCGCCGCGGCCACCGCCACGACCGCCATACTTGCCACCAGCGCCGCCGCCCATGCCGACGGCTGCGTTCCATTGGTTGCTGTCGAACGCGGACTCCTTGCTCGTCGCGTCGCTGGTCGGATCAAAGCTCGCGTCGTTGTTGTTCTCGGTGGTCTCCGTGACCTCCGAGTCCTGCAACACGGGCTCGGCCTTCGTGATCTCCTTCTCGGGCTCCGGCGGCGGGGGAGGCGGCGGCTCCTCGATCTGCTTCTGGTCCTGGAGCTGCATC
>CAZEQF010000079.1:0-13040 GCA_964514315.1 uncultured Singulisphaera sp.
ATGGAATGAGTCTCCGACTGGATAACGAGTGATGACGGCCGCGCCGGGGGCGTTGTGAGGTGCCTCCGGAGTGAGTCAGGCCCACGACCGTCGCAAAATGATACGCACGATTCCGGTGGCGGACGGGCTCAGCACACGACACGCCGGCGCCATCGCGAGATGCAGACACCGATTGTCGGCTTCCGTGGCGCGCGTCCAGCCCAACCGCGTCGCTCGATCGCAATGACCTCTGCAGCCATTGCCGGATCGCTGCTGCATCGACTGCCGCTGCGCAGAGCCGCTCCAGGGTCGTGCGCAGCATCACCCGCAACCGCGCGACCTCGTGACTCGCGCGATTGCGGGCGGGCTTCTGACCTCACAGACGGAAGGGCGCGATATCGATGCGCTCGCTCTCACCGCTGACTTCGAAGATCGGCGCACCGGTGTCCGGGTCGACGCCGACATTCCGACGCGCGACCATCTGGATGTGCGTCACGGCAGCGAGGTTGATGCCAGGCACACCCCGCAGTCGCACACCGTAGGTCGCGCCGGGCGACTCCACGTTGAGCGTGAACGCCACCGGCACCTCGGTGCGCAACTCGGTGCCGTTCGGCCCGGGCGTGAACAGCACCGCGACGAACCGGTCGACCTGCTCCGGCTTGTCGATGATGCCGCGCCAACGCGCCTCGCCGCGGTTGCCGGCGACACGGAACTGGATGCGGTCCGCAGTCACCAGCACAGGCGCCGACGCGTCCACCAGATCCGTGAACACGTCCTGGACGAACAACACGTGCTCGCCGACGAAGAAGCCGGAGACGGTGACGCTCGCGCCCCGCTGGATCTCGTTGAAGAACACCGAACGGGGAATCGGGTTGTCGCCGACGCCGAGGACTTCCGCGCCGAATCGCGGATCCTGGTTGAAGATGCAGAGCATGTCCCCGACCACGAAGCTGTCAGGCCTGGTCGCGTTGCCACGGACTGCGCCCTTCATGGCGCCGAGCACGACGTTCTCGGCAAGCTCGAGAACCAGGCCGGCATCCGGAATGAAGTACTCGTTGGCTTGCGCGTCCACGTAGACGTGCCCGGCCGACTTCAGGGTGCCGCCGGTCAGCGACGGATAGACCCAGTTCGCCGGGTCGTTGCCAACGATCCCCGCGCGGCTCAGGAAGTCGGGCGCCAGGTCCGCCGCATTGTGCGGATAGCACTGCTGAACCAACTGGAAGTAGTTCTGCTCGATCTGCGATTGGGCCTGCGGGTCCCGGACGATGCCGACAGCATCGCTTGCGCGCCTCGCCTCGGAGAGGCTGAAGAGCGAACGGACAGCGCCGACACGGCGCGGGCCGAGGTGGTCGCCGGTCCTGTCGGCATTGCGGTCAGCGCCGATAGCCGCCGAATCGAGGATCCGCGCAAAGTTGGATGCGCCGATGCCACCGGCCGGCAGGCCGTCTGCACCGAGCACCGCGGTGCCCTCCCACTCGACCGGCGCGCCGTCGAGGCTGAGAGGGATCGTGCCCCGGTGTCCGCTGACGAGCACCGCAGGATTGGCGAGGTCGACGTTCCAGATCGGACCTTCGGTCGAATACAGCTCCAAGGGCTGCTTCTGCGTCAGCACGGTGCCATTGAGCAACACGGCCTGCGGAACCTGAGCCTCAGCGACGCCGAAGATGCTCACGAAAGGGAGAAGGGAAGCGAGCGCGCGCGCCCGCACAGATAGCGAATGCATGGAATGCAACTCCAAGTGGGGGTAAGGGACGACGGCGAGGCAGATGGCCCAGTGAGGAGCCACCCGAGTGAGTGAAAACCGCGACCGTCGAAGAAAGATACAAATGAACGCAGCGCGTGCCGGATGACGTCAATCAACGCCCATTGCCATGGGCACATGGGCGACGCGGACATGACGCTCCGAAGCGATGTCCACTCGTCGCAGCCGCGTCCCATGTTTGCAGACACGGCAGCAAGCGCCGCGGCACGTAGTAGTGCGATTTCCGGCGACGCGCGTGCGCACGGCAAAACGAGCTCGCAAATGCAGCCGTCCTTGATGCTCGGATCGCGCGGCAGCACCCGTGCCGCAACCATCCGCCGCAACAGCCCGTCGATGCGGAGTCGCTTCGGAAGGCGGCTTCCAGGGCTACACTCCTGAGCCCTCGATAGCGCGGGGTCCGCCGTTATCGCGGCCGCGCGCAGCAACCCTCCACGTTCCATGAGACGCATCGCCCTCGCCTATTCCGCCAACCCCACGCGCCCGATCCAGGGGATGGACATGATCCGCTGGGTGGCGATGGGACATCGCTTCCGCTGGCTCGACTACAAAGTCCGGCTCGTGACGGACCGGCGCCGCGGCATCGACCGCCTCGACCGCATCCACCTGACGAGCGCGGATCGCATGGACTGGAGCGAATGCGACGCCGTGAAGGTCTGCTACCAGCCTTCGATCGACCTGATCCCCGAAGGTGGCCATCCGCATCTCATCGCGCGCATGTGCCGCGTCGTCGACGAGGAATACCCGAAGCGCGACGACCACCGCCGCGCCGACATGCTGCGACAGCAGGAACGCATCCGCGAGCTCGCGGCGATCGTCGCGTTCAACGACGAAGTCAACGCGCAGCGCTGGCGCGACCGCTACGGCGACTCGCAGCAGATCCTGATCGTCCCGACCGGTTGCCCGGAGCGGTTGCCCGACGAGGCGCAGAACCCGTTCCCCAAAGACAAGCGCATCGTCCTGTTCATGGGCTCGCTGACGTCGCACCGGTTCCCCGGCGCGCTCAACGGCCTCGCGCGGCGTCTGCGCGCCGCGCACCCGGACATCGAAGTGCACTTCCTCGGCAAGAACAGCCTGCAGCACTACGCGGGCGAATCCGAGCCGCTGGATCCGTCGCTGCTCACCATCCACGAGCCGGTCGACGAGGAGAAGACTTGGGACTACGTGCGCAATGCGCACGTCGGCATCGGCCTCGCGCCGAGCGAGCACCCGTTCGAGTCCGAGCTGTCGAAGATCTACTACTACCTGCGCGGCGGCCTGCCCGTCGTGACGGAGTCGTCGGTGCCGAACACGAGCGTGATCCGCGAGACGGGCCACGGCGGCGTTGCAGCCTACGGCGACCTCGACGACCTCGCGCACAAGACGCTCGATGCGATGAAGCTCACGCCGCGCAACGAAACGGTGATGCAGCACATGATCGACAAGCACAGCTGGCGCGCCCGCGCCGAGACCTACGACAGGGCGCTGCAAGCGAGGTGGTCGTGCACGGCGAAGTGATCGTCCGGCTCGACGACGTGCGCGACCTCTCGCCGCGCCTCGAAGCGGTGTGGAGCGTGCTCGAACGTCGCGGCGCAGCCGTGCATCTCGGCGCGATCCCTGTCGACGTGACGGAGGCGGCGGCGCGCGACCTCGAAGCGCGGGCGCGGCGTTCGCCGGTCGCGGTGTCGGTGCAGCAGCACGGCTATCGGCACGTCAACCACGGGCTCGGCAAGCGCAAGTTCGAGTTCGACGACGAGCGCACGTTCGAGGACCAGCGCAACGACCTCGAGGCCGGCCGCGAGATCCTGCGCGCGCGCTTCGGCGAACGGTTCGACGGCGTGTTCGTGCCGCCGTTCGATCGCTGCGGCTCGCTCGGCATGCGTGCGCTCGCCGAACTCGGCTTCGCCGGCATCTCGGTGATCCACACGTCGAGCGCGCCGGACGACCCGCGCGTGCCGAAGGTGCTGATGACGACGGATCCCGTGCAATGGAAGCCCGTGGTCCTCCACCGGCCTTGGGACCAGACGCTCTCCGAAGTGCGCGCGAGCCTCGACGCCGCGGGCTACGCGGGGCTCGAACTCCACCACGAGATCATGGACGAAGCCGCGGTCGCAGGCCTCGACTGGCTGCTCGGCGAACTCGGCGCGGTGCGCTACCCGACGATGCTCGAGGCGGCGCAACGACAGCGCCGCGCCTGAACGCGACGCGCACCACTCAGTTGGCGCCATCGCGTCTGCCGACGAGGCCGGCGTAGACAACCGGCACGAGCACGAGCGTGAAGGCCGACGAAACGACGAGGCCGAAGATCAGCGCCCAGGCAAGGCCGCTGAATATCGGATCGAGCGTGATCGGGATCGAAGCGAGGATTGCGGCGCCGCCGGTCAGCACGATGGGCCGCAGGCGCACGGCGCCGCTCATCACGATCGCGTCCGCGAGCGCGACGCCACGTTTGCGCGAATGCTCGACGAAGTCGATCAGGATGATCGAGTTGCGCACCGCGATGCCCGACAGCGCGATCATCCCGATCATGGCCGTCGCGGTGAAGAACACCGGATCCGCAACGCCGGCGATCGGCTGATCGAGCAGCGCGTTGAGCAGCCAGAAGCCCGGCAGGATCCCGAGGATCGTGAACGGGATCGACAGCATCAACACGAGCGGCATCACATAGCTCTTCGTCTCGTGCACGAGCAGCACGTAGATGCCGAGGCACGCAGCGAGGAACGCGATGCCGAGATCACGGAATGCGTCGAGCGTGATCTTCCATTCGCCCTCGCCTCGCCACGTGACGGAGCAACCCGCGGGCATCGTCCATGCGTCGCCGCCGCCGTTCTTCAGCATCGAGCGCTCCGCCAACGGAACGCGCGCACTTGGGGCAGCGTCGCGATCGGCGTCGACGTCGAGGACGATCTCCGCCGGCGGACGGCCAGCGGCCTCCGCCATCACGTAGGCGACGCGCTGCAGGTCCTTGCGATGGATCGAGCCTTCGCGGGCACGCGTCTCGAACCGGCCGATCTCGGCGAGCGCCACCACCGCGCCGCCTTGCGCGCGCAACGGCAACGATCCGAGTGCAACGGGATCCGCGCGTTGGCCGACGGGCATGCGGACGACGACAGCCGGCGCGCTCACTTCCCGCGCGTCGTGCAGGCTCGCCGCGCGCACGCCACCGACGCCGGCCCGCAACGCGCGCCCGACATCGTCCGTCGTGATGCCATGCAGCGCCGCCTTCTCGCGGTCGATGACGAAGCGCAGTTCGTCGCTGCGAGCCTCGACCGTCGAATCGACGTCGACGACGCCCGGCTCGCGACGCAACCGTTCCATGACGGCAGACGCAGCTTCGTCCAACGCTTCCGGCATCGCGCCTTCCGGGCCGCGCACCTCCGCGACGACCGTGGCCAGAACAGGCGGGCCCGGCGGCAACTCGACGACCTTCAACGAAGCGCCCGCCGCATCGGCGATCGGCAGCAGACGTTCGCGGATGCGCAGGGCGACTCCGTGGCTCTGCTGCGCGCGTTCGGTCTTGGGCAACAGGCTCACGCGCAGCTCGCCGAGTTCGGGAGCGTTGCGCATGTAGTACTTGCGCACGAGGCCGTTGAAGTCGATCGGCGAAGCAGCGCCGGCGTAGCTCGTGAGATCGACGACCTCGTTCATCGCGCGCGTCGACTGCGCCATCTCGGTCACCACGGACTGCGTTCGTTCCAGCGTCGCGCCTTCGCCGAGGTCGACGAGAACCTGCAGCTCGGTCTTGTTGTCGAACGGCAGCATCTTGAGCGGCACCGCGCGCACTGCGCCGAGCGCGAGCGCGCCGACGAAGAGCAGCGCCGTCGCGAGGAACACCGACCAGCGGGTCGCGCGCGAACGCAGCAGCGGCCGCATCACCGCACCGTATGCGCGCAGGAGGCCCGGCGACGCGCCTTCGTGCTCGTCGGCGTCCGCGACACCCGAGGCAGCAGCCGCAGCGGCCTGCTTCTCCGCATTCCTGCGCAATGCGAGCCACGACATCCACGGCGTCAGCGTGAACGCGACCACCATGCTCATGAACATCGCGACCGGCACGTTGACCGCCATGGGCCGCATGTAGGGCCCCATCATCCCCGTGATGAAGAACAACGGGACGAAGCTCAACACGACTGCGATCGTCGCGGTGATGACCGGCGGCCGCACTTCGTTGACCGCTTCGAGAACGGCCTTCTTCGGGTCGCGCGGGCCGCGCGCGAGATGGCGATGGATGTTCTCGACGTCGACGATCGGATCGTCGACGACGAGCCCGAGCGCGAGGATCAACGCAAACAGGGTGACGCGGTTGATCGTGTAGCCGAGCAGGAGGTTGACGAGCAACGTGAGACCGAACGTGATCGGCACGGCGAGCGCGACGACGATCGCTTCGCGCCACCCGAGCATCATCGTGATCAGGATCACGACGATCGCGATCGCGACCCAGAGGCCCTCGAGCAGCTCCTCGACCTTGCCGTCCGCCGTGTGCCCGGAGTCGCGCGTGACGGTCCAGTCCACGTCGTCGGGCAGGATCTCCGCGCGGATCTGCTCCATGCGCTCTCTGAGGCGCTCGGTCACGTGCACCGCGTTGGATCCACGACGTTTGGCGACGGCGACGACGACTGCGGGGCGAGCATCCTCGTCGCGCGCTTCGCCACCGCGCCAGAATCGAACGTAGGACGAGGACTCCTCCGGGCCGTCGACGACCTTCGCGACATCGCGCAGATAGACGGGCCGGCCGCCGGCGGCGCCGACGACGAGCTCGCGCAACGACTCAGGCGAGGGCAGCAACGGCGTCGCCTCGACGACGACCGAACGGTCCGCTGCGAGGCCGCTGCCTGCGATCGTGGCGCTCGTGGACGCGCCGATCGCGGCAGCGAGCGACGCGAGGTCCAGTCCGCGGCTCGCGAGCGCCTGCGCATCGGGCTCGACGCGAAGCTGTCGCGAACGGCCGCCGTGCACGTCGGTCTTGCCGGCGTCCTCGACCTGCTGCAGACGCGCCGCGATCTCCTCGGCGATGCGCCGCAACGCGAAGTCGTCCTGCGTTGCGCTGTGCAGCGCGACGACGAACACCGGCACATCATCGATCGACACAGGCTGCACCGCCCACGAACGCACGTGCGCCGGCAGCTGCAGGCTCTGCCGCTGCAGTTCGCTGTGCAGCTTGACGAGGCTCGCCTCGCGATCTTCGCCAACGAAGAAGCGGGCCGTCAGCACGCAGCGGCCGCGTTGGCTCGTCGAATAGACGTTCTCGATGCCGGGAATGCGCGCGACGATCTGCTCGAGCGGCGTCGTGATCTGACGCTCGACTTCGAGCGCCGATGCCCCAGGGGCCTCGACCACCACGTCGGCCACCGGCACCACGATCTGCGGATCCTCCTCGCGCGGCGTCGCAGCCATGGCCACGAAGCCCGCGACCAGCGACAGCAGCAACAGCAACGGCGCGAGGTTGCCGTGCAAGAACACGGCGACGATGCGCTGGACGATGCTCGTCTCGCTGCTCATCGCCCGTGCCCTTCACGCGTCGTGGCTGCAACCGCGGCCGCGTCGATGACGATGCGCTCGCCATCCGCGAGCCCCGACAACGCCTCGACGCCGCGGTCGTTCGCTTCACCGAGCCGGACGTAGCGGCGAACGACGAAGCCGTCCTTGTCGGCCACGAACACGAGGTCGAGTTGCCCGACGCTCACCACCGCGCTCTTCGGGATGCGCAGCGTCGGCCGTTCGCCGAGCGGGATCTGCAGCCTGCCGAACATGCCCGTCACGATCCCCGGCTGGCACGGTCCGGTGACCTTCACCTCGAACGAACGGCTCTGAGCCTGCGCCTCGGGCACGATCTCGGCTACCGAACCGCGACACGTCTTGCCGAGCGCGTCGATGCCGACGTCCACGTCCTGGCCCGGCGTGAGCTTGCCTGCGAGCTCTTCGCGAACGATGGCCACGAGTTGCAGCCGCGTCGGATCGTAGAGCGAGCAGATCACCTGGCCCGGCTGCACGATGTCGCCGACCTGGACCTTCTTGTCGACGACGATGCCGTCGATCGGCGCCGTCACGGTCGCGAACGCCAACGACGACTCTGCGCCCGCGAACACCTGCTTCGACTGCTCCAGCTGCGCCTCCGCTGCGCGGAACGTGGCCGAGTCCGCGTCGAGCCGGTCTTGCGCGGCCACGCCCTTCTGCACGAGGTCCGTCGTGCGGTCGAGGTCGATGCGCGCCTTGTCACGCCGGGTCTCCGCTGCGCGCACAGCCGCGCGCGCCTGCTCGACCGAAGCCTGCAAGTCGTCCGCAGCGAGTTCTGCGAGCACCTGTCCTTGCAGCACCGGCTGGCCCGCCCGCTCGATCGCGAGCGATCGCACGCGTCCGAGGATGCGCGCCGCAACCGAGGTCTCGCGCACTGCGCGAATCGTGCCGACGGCGGTCTCGAAGCGCGGCTCGGGCCGCGAGCGGACTTCCATGAGGCTGGCCGCATCGACCGCGACACGCTTTGGCGCGTGCTCGCCAGCGGCGATGCGCGCACGGAACGCGCCCATGAGCCATGCGAGGAGGAGCGCCATCGCCGCGACTCCCACGAGCGCCTGCGTGGCGCGCAACCAACGAGACTTCGGACGTTGCATCGACAGAGAACACCGGAGCCCTCTGCTGATTTCCAGCGGGCGGGCCGTTCGCGATCCGTCGACTACGACATCGTGCCCATGTGCAGCGAACCGCTTGGTTCCGCTCGCCTTCGCATCAACGGAGACGTCGCCAATGGATGCCGCTTCGCCAGGGATCGCCCGCGTGTCCAGGCGGCGTCTGCCACATCCAATGCACCGGGCAACCGTCGACGACGCCCGCCGCGAGTTCGAGCTTGTCGACTTCGAAGGACGCAAGTCGGGGCGCGCCACCAGCAGGCACGTCGACGCAGATCGTGTGCAACGGACTCATCAGATAGAGCCGCAGCGGCACATCGCTGCGCGGCGGAACCAAGGCCGCCGAGAGATCCCGCGCCGACAGGAACGCGCCGGCGTCGTCCGGATGCGGAGCAGACGTCGGGAGGCTCGCGAGCGCGCGCACGCGACCACGCTGCAATGGCTGTCCGCCCACTGCGACGCGAACGCCGAAGCACGCGCCACCGTTGCCCGCGCGCAACAACGGCGACATCGAGTGCGACAGGTCGAACACAGCCTTGCGCGAAGGCGGATCGAATGTGCGCACGACGGTTCCGAAGGCCCATTCTCCGGCGAAGTCGTCGCGCAGCGACAACGCGATCTCGCGAGCTGGCTCGTCGAGTTCGACCTCGATCGCTGCATACGCGGTGGCGGGCAGCGGCGCGCTGCTTGCGAACACACCGGCCTCGCCCGACGGCGCGAGCTCTGCGGCATCCGACTTGGGCCGGACGAGCGGCTCGAACCTTCGCTGACCCGGGTTCCACGACAAGGAGCCACCGCCCGACTCGGACAGGGCATGCGCCAGCGCCGCGTCGCCGAACAAGCCCGGCGAAGTCACGTCCTTGGACAGGATGCCTGCGAGGCTCACGAGCGCGAAGTCGCGCGACGCGAACGGAGGCGCGCCGAGCAGGCCCCACATGTGCGGCTGCAACAACGGCAACGCGGGCAACATCGACAACGCGCACGGCTTGCCGGGCTCGGAGCGCGCGGCCGCCGCGGGGATGCGTTGTTGCACTTCGCGGATCAACGCGTCCTGCTCGCCGTAGCTCGCGATCCACGTGCGCGACATCAGTCCTGCGGCGGCGATCCAACCGATCGTCGCAGCCCACGCGAACGCGCGACGCGCTCCTGCTGCGTCTGCGGCAGAAACGAGCATCACGCCGAACGCGACAGCCAGCGCGGGAACCGCGGGAAACACGAGGCGTCCGCTCATGGAGCCAACGGGTTCGTAGTAGAGGCTCGTCGGCACGAGCATCGCCAGGCCGCCGACGGCGACGAGCAATGCCACGTTGCGGGCAGCTCCCGGCGCAGCGCCAGCGAGCGCGAGGAACGCCACCATCGTGATCCACTGGGCTCCGCCAGTGGAATCCGGCGGCGCAAACCAACTCACCGCGCGCCACCACGCCGCTTCGGCCTGCGACAGCGCCGAGTGCGTCTCGTCCGCAGTCGTGAACACGCCGAGCACCTTCCAGCGCACGCAGAAGTAGATCGCCAGCAACACGAGGAACGGAGCGTGCAGCCGCATCCGTTCGGAGAACGGGCGGCGTCGCTGCACGGCGAAGTCGAGGGCAAGGAGCAGCGCAGGCAGCGCGACCGCGCCTTCTTTGCTGGCGAGCGCGAGCGCAGCGCACACGACGGACGGCCAGACTTGCAGCCGGCCCTGCAGCCGCAGCAAGAACGCAAGCGCCGCGAGCGTGGTGAACATCGCTTCCAACCCGGACGTTCGCGCAGCGATCCACGCTGCGGTCTCGACGCTGGCGGGATGCAGGATCACCACGGCGCCGGCCACTGCCGCGGCAACGCCCCTTCGCATCGGCGCGAGTCGCGACGCGATGCCAGCGGACGCAACGGCCGTCACCGCAAGCACGAGCAGGTTGAAGACGCGGAACGGCAGCGGATCGGAGCCGAACTCGTAGCACGCTGCATGGCTGACGCTGACCAGCGGGCGATAGAGATCGCGCACGCGAAACCACGGCCTGCCGAACTCTGCGAACGCTCGGTCCCAATGCGCGCCGCCAGCGGGATCGCAGTAGTAGCCCAGCAGGAAGTCGTCGCTGCGGAACCCGAACGCGAGCGTGGGCCAGAACCAGAGCAATGCCGCAAGCGCCAACACGAGCGCAAACGGAATGACTGCTCTGCCCCAGGACATCGAGTGGAAGCCTACCCCACGATGTGCGCTGTTCCGCATGCGGCGGACGCGGGCAACCTGGTCCCGCAAGCCCTCGGGAACATGAGGCGCCGATCGACGCCAAGACAACGCTGCGGCCTGCGTCGATGCCGCCGATGGCATGGCTGCCGCAACTCCGAAGCGTCCGCGACGAGGACGCCGCGATTCCGCGTGGGCGCGCAGTCTCAGAAACGACCTCCGCGCGAAGTCCAACGGGCGCGACGAACGCCAGCGCGCGCATCCGCCGTCGCAACCGCGGGATCGCCCGATGGCTCGCAACGCAAACAGGCGCAGCGACCGACGGGCGCATCGGCACGCGGCGCATTCCGTCGCGCACGACGCGCACGGAACGACGACGCGACGTGCGTCGTCGCTCCGTTGCGAACGTCAGTTGACGTCGAAGTGGACGCAGAGCGCGTCGGACACGAGCAGATTGGCGGGGTTGAACGACACCGGCGAACCACTCGCCAGCTGCAGCGACTGCACGAACAGGTCCACACCGGCAAACGCAGCAGGGATGGAGGCCAACGCAGGCCACGACGTCGCACCCGCGACGAGCGGACTCGCGAACGCTGCGATCTCCGGCAGCGCGACATGTGCGGCGCAACCCGTCATCCCAACCACCGAGAGGTCGATGCCGGGCAACGACGCGGAGCTGACGAGCGTGATGTTCAGCAACACCGAGGGTTCGCAGTTCGTCGTCTGGATCGTGAACGGGGCGCCGACTCGAGGCCGGCCCGCGATGCGAACGCGCGCCGCAATCGCGCCGTCACCGGAGACGAAGCCGCCGCCTGTGCTCGCAATGCTCAGGTCCGGGAACCGACGCGGCGTGGCGCCACTGCCAGGATCCGTCGATGCGTTGCCGCTCGTGAAGCCGACGAGCACCGGCACGTCGCCGAAGCGGACGCCCGAGGCGCCGTAGCGCACTTGCGCGCCGCCGCCAGGGAGCAGCACGAGCTGAACCGTGCTGAGGTTGGCTGGCTCGCTCCAGATCCGGCAGTTGCTCCACGTGATCGCGACGTAGGTGGAACCGTCGCTGTCGTACCAGATGTCGCCTTGGCCGCCGAGGAGCGTGCGCAGGTCCGCGGGATCGAAGTCGCACCATGCGGCGGCGATGCCCGGCTGATTGCCGACGAACCCGGCGTAGTCGTCGTAGAAGCCGAACGTCGAAGTTCCTGTCGCGAAGTAGACGATGCCGTTCGACGACACGGAGATGACGTTCGTGCCGGTCGCGCTGCCCGGATAGGCAAAGCGGAACGGCAGCGTGATCGGCGCCGCAAGCGCGTCATCCCATGGCTGCGCCGTGGACCCCGACAACGCAGGCTCCTGCGCATTGAGTCGCACCGCGCGAGCGCTGGAACCTGGCGTCACGACGAGGCCCGGCGCGGAGTTCGCCGTGACGAAGTAGCTGTCGCCGAGGTTCAGCATGTCGAACCCGTTCTGCGCGCCAGCGGAACCGACCGGGTCGATGTCGAGCTGGCCCACGACTGGCGAACCCGGCGCCGCCCAAGTCTCGTAGAACGAGCGTTTGCGGTCGTAGCAGCCTGCGCCGTAGGGCGTCGAGTAGGCGACGTTGGCGCCCAACGTGTAGTCGAGCTGCACGTTCGCGATGCGCGGCGTCGCGAGGCCGCCAGTCCACGCCTGCCCTTGCGCCGAGCCGAGCCGCAACGACACGTATTGGTCGCCGAGGACCGTCGACGTCGGCGCGATTGCGGGATTGGTGTAGAGCGGATGGATCGCTGCGCCCGCGTTCGGTTGTCCCGCTTGCACGAAGAGATGGTTGATCGCCATCGCATACGTCCCAGGAGCGAACGTGATCGGACTCGCGAGCACGACGGTCGACGGGGCATCCGACGCTGCGATGGTCGCGACACCGGAGCTCATCCAGGTCCAGCCTGGAGGAGCTGGCGGAAAGGCCGAGGCGCCGCCGACGCCGACTGCGTGCTGGCCGACATACGTCGAACCAGGCGCCGTGATCGCCCACACCGAGACGTCCGCCGTCTGGCCCGTGAGGATCGGCATCGTCGGCACGGTCCCGTCGTCGAACAGGTCGACCGCCAGCGCGTGGATGGTGATCGTCGTGTTGCACGTGAGATCGAAGAACAAGTTCGACCCGAAGGTCGCGTTCACGGAACCCAGATAGGTCGTGCCGTCGAACGTCGTGGTCAGCGTCTGCGTGCCCGTGGGCGCGACGCATTGCGCAGTGGCAGCCGCCGCGAGGGCGAGTCCGGCCGCGCAAGAGAGCAGGGTTGGGTGCATTGGATCCGTTGCGTAGAGGGGTTCGGCAACATCTGCCGTCGAAGCCCGGGGAACGTCCCGAGCGAGGCATTGGACGCTTCCCCGCAATGCGAAGTTCAAAGACGCATCGGGCATGTTCCCCGAAACAGCAACGCTTGTTTCGGATCCGACGCAGACGCCGGATCGATGGGTTCGACGCGAGCGAAGCCTCGATGCTCGCATCGCTGCGCGCACACGGCGATGCCGTACAGAGGCGCGCGGCGCGACGGTGCTGCGCGCT
>CAZEQF010000080.1:0-13030 GCA_964514315.1 uncultured Singulisphaera sp.
GATCTTCGAGATCATGCGCATCAGCAAGCACCTCGCGATCTTCGAGAACGAGGACGGCGCGCTGCAGGCGATCAAGAGCAGCGGCAAGTGAACTACGCGGCGCCGCGACCGGCGGCGCTGCATTGCGGCGCGTATCCGCGCCATTCCGGCTTCGGTTCTCTCTCTCGTCCATGGACAGCGCACGGACCCGGGTTCTCGCGGTCGCGCAGCAAGCCGCATGTGGCGGCAGTCCCGGACCCTTCCCCGAGGCTCTCGCTGCGCACTCGTGCGCATCCGGGGTTGCAGACGCGCTCGTGCATCTCGCGCAAGGCGGCGTGCGCCTGCTGTTGCTCGACGAGCGCATGCCTGACGCGGACCTCCGCGCGCTCGCGAGCGCCGCGCATCGACGCGGCCTGATGGCGGCGCTCGCGGTGGAGCGCCGCGGCGAAGCAGAGTTGGCGCGAGCGCTCGACGTCGGTTGCCGGGCCGCGGTCGCGCGCGGCGCAACTGCAGGGCAGTGCGATTCGCTCGTGTCGATGGCGGGCGATTTGCACCGCCAGTTCCTGCTCGAACAGCAGGACCTCCAAGGCCTCGAAAGCCGATACGAAGCGCTGCGTCAACGCAGCGTCGAGCAGGCGGAACGCTTCCAGGAGATCCAGGAGACGTTCTTCCTCGACCTCTCTCGTGTCATGACCATCATCAGCTCCATCATGGACGGCATCGTCTACGCGGATCGCGACGGCAACGTCGCGCTGCTGAACGCTGCCGCCGAGGACCTGCTGGGCGTGGAGGCATTCGCAGCCGTGGGCAAGCCACTGCGCGAACTGCACGGCCGCGCGGAGCTCATGGGCGTGATCGTGCGCGACCAGCAGCGCATGGAGGAGACGCGCGAGACGCGCCAGACCGTCGAGGTGCACCACAGCGAGCAGGATCTGCTCTACATCAAGTGCACGACGAGCCGCGTGTCCGACTACCGCGGCCAGCCGGCAGGCTCGCTCACGGTGCTCGAAGACGTGACGGCGGAGTTCAAGACGGACCAGCTGAAGAACCAGTATCTGTCGATCGTCGCGCACGAGTTGCGCACGCCGCTCACCGGCATCAAGACGTTCTCGACGATGCTCGCGAAGGGCTCGCTCGGATCGCTGACGGAGCGCCAGCAGCGCGTCGCCGAGTCGATCCGCGAGCAGAGCGGCCGGCTCGAGCACCAGATCGACAAGCTCATCAACCTCGGCCACCTGGAGTCCGACGAATACGGGCAGGACCGCGAGTCGTTCTCCGTCGACGAACTGTGCGCGGGCATGCTCGCTCCGTTCGAGCAGCCGGCGCGCGATCGCGGCATTGCGCTCACGATGACCTGCGAAGTGGGCGGCGGCACGATGCTGCACGCCGACCGCGCCGACTTGCGTCGCGCGTGCCAGGCGATCCTCGAGAACGCCGTGAAGTTCACGCCGGACGGCGGCGCCGTGCACGTGAAGGTCACGCCGGGCGAGAACGGCGCGCCGCGCTTCTCGGTGCGCGACACGGGCATCGGCATCGACCCGCGCTACCAGCGCCGCATCTTCGAGAAGTTCTTCCAGGTCGAGGATCCGCTGACGCGCCACCACGGCGGCGCAGGGCTCGGCCTGTTCGTCGCCAAGGGCATCGTCGAAGCCCACGGCAGCCGCATCGAAGTCGCGAGCAAGCTCGGCGAAGGCGCCGAGTTCTCGTTCGCGCTCCCCGTGGAGGTCCCCGTGGCGTCCACGGCCGAAACCGCATCGCAACGAAGCAGGGACTGAACCATGGAACGCACTGTCCTCATCATCGAAGACGAGAAGCTCATCATCGTCTCCACGCAGATGGTCCTCGAAGCGGCGGGCTTCCGCGTCGAGTCGGCCACCAACGGCGAAGACGGCATCGCGAAGGCGAAGTCGCTCGCTCCTGACCTCGTGCTGCTCGACATCATGATGCCGGGCATCGACGGTTGGGAGACGCTCACGCGCCTGAAGCGCGATGCGGCGACGTCGAACATCCCCGTGATCATCTTCACCGCTCGCGAGCACGCGCGCGGCCACCAGAAGAGCGCGGAGATGGGCGCGGCGGACTACTTCCGCAAGCCGTTCGAGCCCGACGAGCTCATCGAACTCGTCGAGAAGCACGTCGCCCAGAAGGCCTGAGCGAACGTGCACGGCGGGCACGCCGACGAAGCGCAGCGCGCATTCGTGCTGGCGCTGTGGAGGCTGCTGCGAACGGCGGCTTCCAGGCTCGGCGATGCCGCGGTGCGCGAGTGCGCGGAGGCATGCAGCGCGCGCTTTGCGGCCGCGCACGGCGGCGATCCGCACTACGTGATGCAGCTGCGCGCCGGCTCCCTGCACGGCAACGGCAGCCGCATCCGTCCGGACACGGTCCACTTCGCTGCGATCGCGGAAGTCGTCGCAATGCTGCAGCGGCTCGGCGTCAGCGACCTGCTGCTGCTCGCCGACGCAGGCGAGGCGGACTTCGCGGCATTGGCGATCGTGTTCGCGTCGTCGGAGCGCGGCGACGACCTCGGCCTTCGCTTGCTGCAGGCGGGATGCGCGCGCATCCAGGTCGCGCAGGATCCCGGCGACGAGTTCGCCGGCGACGGCGAGGTCCCGCGTCGCGCGGTCGCGCCTTCGCAGCTCGGAGCCGTGTTCACGATGCAACGGCTCGCGCAGGCCATCGGCCGCCGTGGCCCGCTCGCCGGCCGTCGTGCCCGCACGATCCTGCAGGAAGTGCTGCACCGCATGCTGCGTCGCACGGATGGCCTCCTGCCGCTCGCGCGGTTGCCTCAGTCCGGCCCCGCGGTCACGGAGGCCGTGAATGCCTGCGTGCTCGCGGTTCGCGCCGCGGAACGGCTCGGCTGGCCGCAAGATCGCGGGCTCGACGCCGGCGTCGCGGCGTTGCTCGGCAGCGGTCTCGTGCGCGACGTCGACGTCAGCGCGCTGCAGTTGGGCGCGGCCGCGGCTTCGGTTGCGAGCTTGCTCGCTGCGGCCGAACGGCCCGGTGAGGCGATCGACCGCTTGCAAGCGCAGGGCGCTGCGACCGACGAGGTCTGCGAAGCGATGGAACTCGTGCTCACTTCGGGCTGAAGCCCTGCGTCACTGCTTCTGCGCGCCGGCCGCCGCCCGCGAGAGCGCCGACTCCGCTTCGGTCGCGTCGAGCCCCGACAGCTGCATCGCTTCGCGCACTTCCGCCTGCGTCGAGCCGAAACGCAGCGCACCGCGCGCGTGCGCGACGAGTTGCGGGATCTGCCCCAGCGCGGCCAACGCGCCGACCGCGAGCAGTTCGCGCGTCTTCACGTCGAGCCCCGGCCGCGCCAGGATGCGGCCGTATGCGGCTTCGAGCACGAAGTCGTGGAAGTCGGGATGGAACGAAGCAAGGCGCGCGCGCACGGCCTCGTCGTTCTTGCCGTAGATGGCAGCGAACAGTTCGCGCCCGCGTGCGAGCTGCTCGTCGCGCGGCACCGCAAAGGAGCGATCGCGCATCGTCGACGGCCACGCTTCTGCCGTTTGTTCGAACGCAGTCACGACGCGCGGGAACCCGTAGAAGAGCGCCGCCTGCAGCAAGGCCTCTTCGAGTTGCGCGCGGTCGTCGCCGTGCTCGCGCGCTTCCGTCGCAGTCGCTTGCAACGAGCTCCAGTCCGCGTGTGCGATCGCGACGACTGCGCGCACGAGTCGCCGTGTCGTCGGCGTCAGCGCCGTTCCGTCGCCGCTCTGCGGTGCGTCCATGCGAGGACTCATACCGCAGCGTGCGTCCGTCGCCGACTTCGAAGTGCGCCCGCGGCTTCGCCGCTGCGCTTGCCTCAGGCCATGCCGGCGCGACGGACCTGCTCGAGGATCTCGGCGGTCTGCTGCTGCGTGAGCTGCAGAAGTCCGAGCGAGTCCGCGTCGAGCGTGTCACCGAGGTAGCCGCCGTTCGTGCCGGCTGCTGCTGCGTGCGCGAACGTGTTCGCGGCCTTGACCACGAATCCGCGCGCCCAGTCCTCGGCGTTCGTCGCCGGGCTGTGGTGGTAGGTGACCGCCGCCTGCACGGAGTGCGGGAGCTTCCATCGGCCGGCGAGCAGCCCGCCGACGTGCGCGTGGTTGAATCCGAACACCTCGCCTTCTGCGCGTGCGAGCGGGATGGAGTCTGCGCGTGCGTGCCGCAGCGCCTCGCAGAACCGATCCGATTGCGAGTCGAGCAGGATCATCTTGCCGATGTCGTGGATCAGGCCGCAGGTGTAGGCGTCGTCCTTCTGCAGGCCGACGGCCGCCGGCGACCGTTCCGCGAGCAGGCGGCACGCGACCGCGGTCTTGAAGCTGTGGTCCCACAGCCAGTCCACGTCGAGCGCTGCGTCCGACTTGCCGGTGCCGAACGTGTTGAGCACGGTCGCCTGCACGACGAGGTTCTTGATGACCTTCAGCCCGAGGATCGAGCACGCGAGCTGGATCGAAGAGATCGAGTTGCGGAGCCCGTAGAACGGGCTGTTCACGAGCCGCAGCACGCGCGTTGCGATCGCGGGGTCCTTCTCGATCACCGCCGCCGCCTCCTTCGCGGAGCCGTTGGGCGACTCGAAGATCTTCGTGATCTCCGTCAGGATCGTCGGAATCGTCGGGATGTTGACGGTTCCGTCGATCAGGTCTTCGAGTTCGGAGGTCGTGGTGATCATGGGCCTTCGGCGGCTCTTTCGGTCCGCGCCGATGGCGACTTGACGGAGCGAAGTGCGAAGGCGTCAGCGCATGCGCGTGTGCGCGTCGTGGTCGTAGCGGTCGCGTCGGAGCGTTGCTGCCAAGGCGTCCTCTGCCACCGACAGCGCGTCCGGGCACAATTCCATCCGCAATGCGTCGGCGATGCGTGTCGCGAGCCGTTCGCGCAGTTGCGTCGCGCACGAGGCTGCTTGCTGGTCGACGACCGCGGCGACGAACGGGGTGAACGAAGGTCGCTCGACGACGATCGATCCGTGGTGGAGGACGCGCGGCCCGTGTTGCGTGCGCACGCGGCGCTGCGCGGAGCCGCAGAGCTTGCGTCCTTCCGCGTCGACGATGTCGTGCCGGCCCGGGTCGGCAAAGCACCAGCGGCTCGTCGGCCTGGCGCCGGGGCCGCTGCCGGTCTCCAGCCGGTGCGCGCTCACGCCGACGTCCGCGAGCGCTGCGATGACGGCGTCGTGCAGCAGCGCGTAGCTCGCCTCGACGTCGGCGGGCAAGGTCGACGCGGGCAGCGCGAGCGCGTAGGTCACTTCTTCGCCGTGGTGGATCGCGCCGCCGCCGGTGAGGCGGCGCACGATCGAGGTCTCCGGCGCGAGGTCCGCGAAGTCCGCGATGCGCTGGAAGTAGCCCAGCGAGACCGCGTGGGGAGACCAACCGTAGAGGCGCAGCGCCGCAGTGTTGTCCGCGAGCAGCAGCGCCTCGTCGCGCGCCATGTTGGCGGCAGCGGCGATCGCGGGTTCGTCGATGCGCCGGAGCCGCACGGCAGGCGGACCGCCGATCAGCCTTCGGCGGCGCAGTGCGCGTCGTAGGACGCGCCGTCCATGAGGTCGGACGACTTCGCGGTGAAGCGGACCTTGAGCATCCAGGCCTTGCCGAACGCGTCCTGCGACAGCCACTCGAGGTTGTCAGGCAGGTCCTTGTTGACCTCGATCACTTCGCCGCTGACCGGCGAGTAGATGTCGCTCACGGCCTTCACCGACTCGATCTCGCCGAACGACTCGCCGGCGGTGACGTTGGAGCCCTTGTTGGGCAGGTCGAGGAAGACGAGGTCCGACAGGTGCGACACCGCGTAATCGGAGATTCCGATCGTCGCGACGTTGCCGTCGATCTTGCACCACTCGTGGCTCTTCAGGTAGCTGCGGTCGTTGGGTCGCATGAGAGGGGGTCCAGGTTCAGCGGGAGCGCTTGTAGAAGGGCAGGCTCGCAACCGTGCAGGGCTCGGCCTTGTCCTTGACGAGGAAGGTCAACTGCGTGCCGGGCGCCGCGAACGCGTCGCGAACGTAGGCAGTGGCGATGTTCGTGTCCAACGTCGGCGAGATGTTGCCCGAGCACACGTGCCCGACCTTCTCGCCGTTGGCGTGGATCTCGTAGCCCTGGCGCGGGCAACGCTTGCTCGTGGTCGTGATGCCGACGAGCCGGCGGCCGCTGCCGCCCTTCTTCTGCAGCGCTTCGAGCGCAGCGCGGCCCACGAAGTCGTGGGTGAACTTCACGGCCCAGTCGAGGCCGGCTTCGAGCGGGTTGGTGGTCTCGTCGATCTCGTGGCCGTAGAGCGGCATGCCCGCTTCGTGGCGCAGCGTGTCGCGCGCGCCGAGGCCGATCGGCTCGAGGCCGTCCTGCTTGCCGGCCGCGAAGAACGCGTCCCAGACCTTGGTGGTCAGGTGTTGCGGCACGTAGACCTCGAAGCCGTCTTCGCCGGTGTAGCCCGTGCGCGAGATCTCCATCACGGCGCCGCAGATCGTGCCGCGCGTCCAGCCGTAGTACTTCAGCGACGCAAGGTCCGCGTCGGTGATCCGCTGCGTGATCTGCTGCGACAGCGGGCCCTGGATCGCGATCATCCCGAGCTCGTCGGTCTGGTCGATGACCTGCACGTCGAAGCCCTTCGCGACGTTGCGCATGATCTCCAGGTCGCGCGCGGTGTTGCCCGCGTTGATCACGACGAAGAACTCCTTGCCCTTCGAGGCCCATTCGGCCGGCTCGCGGTAGACGAGGATGTCGTCCTGCGTGATGCCCTGGTCGTTGAGGATCATCGCGTAGCGGATGCGGCCCGGCTGGATCTGGCTCGCGTCGTTGGTCTGCAGCTTCTGCAAGAACGCTTCGGCCTGCGGTCCACGCACGCGAACACGGCCCATGTGGCCGAGGTCGAACATGCCTGCCTTGCTGCGCACGACGCGCGCTTCGTCGAGGATGCCGCGGTACTGGACCGGCATGTTCCAGCCGGCGAACGGCACGAGGCGAGCGCCGAGGCTCGCGTGAACGGACTTGAGGGCGGTGTCGCGCATGGCGTTCAGGGCGGAGAAGTCTACGGAGCCGCAGATGCGAAGGCACGCGCGCGCTCCGGCGGCTGTGCGAACTCTCGTGGCGGCGGGCAGCCCGGTGTCGGGCGCTTCCAGCCTGCGGTCGCAGGCTCGGGCGATCAGCCGCCGAGGCGGCGAGCCAGATCTTCGACGTCGGTCGTGCGCACGTCGTCGCGGCGCAGCGGCGGCAGGCCGCGGAAGCGATCGCGTTCGGACGCAGACAAGAAGTCGTCGCGGCCTGCGCGGCGCATGCGCGGCGTCGGCTCGCCGAGTTCCATCTGCGGGATCTCGTAGATCGGGCCGAACATCGGCAGCTCGTCGCCGGCGTCGGTCGGCAGCTCCGCGCTGCGCACCGTCGAGCGGCGGGCCATGCCTTGGTTGCCTGGACGGACCGAGCGCCACGTCGCGCGTTCGCCCGTCTCGTCGGACGGCGAGCCGACGAAGCGCGACTCGATGCCCTCGGGGCCAGGCAGCAGGCGCGCAAAACGCTCGGGGTCGACGTTGCGCGCGTTGTTCATCTCGCGGCGGTAGCCGGCGAAGTCGCCTTCGCCGAGCGCGATGCGGCCGAGGTGCACGTAGGCGGTGAACTCGTCGCCGCCCAGGTCCAGCACGCGTTCGAACGAGCGCCGCGCGGCGCCGTGGCGGCCGAGCCGGAACGCGACCCTGCCGACGACCCCGGAGCCGCAGGCTGCGAGCCGCTTCGCCAGACGTGCAAGGATGGCCAACATCGAGGCGGGAACGTAGGGCGGGCCCGAAGAGGCCGCAAGGTCCCTGCCCCGGCTCCGGCCTGGCCGATGGCGTCGATGGCGTCGCGGACTCTGCGCCGCGGGGCGGATCGGATGCGGTCGGGCGCAGCCGCGCCCCGCTGCGCCGCGTGCCAGAGCGGCTTCGCCGTTCGGGCTCAACGCCGCAGCCTGCAACTGCCGATACCCGAACGATCCGCAGGAGCCCGGAACGCTCCTCGGCAACATCGTCGCATGGCACTCAGAGGGGATCTCGCAAGCGTCGACCTGGCTCAGGTCTTCCAGATGCTTGCACTCAACAAGAAGACCGGCTTGTTGAGCATCCAATCGCCGCGTCTGTGGGAGGTCCTCTACTTCCACCCGCGCGGGGTCACCCTCTACTACAACCAGCACGGGTTGCTGGACCGCGCGCTGCAGACCTTCGTCCGTGTCGGCCGCGCCGACCAGCAGGCGATCGACGAAGTGCGCGACCATGCCGCGCGCCACAAGCACGAGCTGTGGGACGCGCTGCTCGCCGGCGGCTACCTCACCGAGGACGAGCTCACGGCGCAGATGCGCTACGAGGTCGAGGAGGAGATCTACGAACTCTTCTTCTGCCGCGACGGCCGCTTCGAGTTCCTCGAAGGCAAGGACTCGCTGCCCGAGCGTCCTGGCGTCGTCGATCCACGGTTCTTCTTCAACACCGAGAGCGTGATCATGGAAGCCGCTCGTCGCATCGACGAGTGGTCCTACATCGCGGAGCGCATCCCTTCGGGCCTCGAGGCGTTCCGCCGCCGCACGAAGGGCAATGCGCCGGAAGACCTCGGCGAAGAAGGCGCGATCGTGCTCGGCTGCGTCGACGGCCGCCGCACCGCGGGCCGCGTCGTCGAAGCGTCCGGACTGTCCAACTTCGTCGTCTTCAAGATGCTCACGCAGCTGCTCGACGCGGGCCTCGTGGAGCACGTGCCGCCGGAGCAGTTGCTCAAGCTCGGCCAGGCATGCATGCGCGACGGGCGCCATGAGGATGCGATCGGGCTGTTCGAGAAGGCTCTCGAACTCGAAGTCGGCGTGCCCGAGGTGCATTCGCTCGCGGCCACTGCCTACAAGCACGGCGGCCAGTTCGAGCGCGCGAGCTACCACCTCGCATGCGACGCGGAGTTCCGCATCGCCAGCGGAGACGCCCGCGGCGGCGCGCAACGCCTTCGCGCCGCGACGACGATGCTGCCGACCGACCTCGCGGCGCGCGAGCGCCTCGTCGAGGTGATGATCGCCAACCCCGATGTGCGGTTGTCGGACTTCGACGCCGTTGCGGAAGGCAAGGAACTCGTCGACCTGTGGATGGCGGCCGGCGACCTGCGTCGCGTGCGCGGCCTGCTGGAGCGCCTGCTGACCGTCAGCCCGGACGACATCGAGCTCAAGCACCAGCTCGTCAACGTCCACACCAAGGCCGGCGACCAGCCGCGCGTGATCGAACTCTACGAGTCGATCGCGAGGTCGCTCGTCGCGCAGGACCGCCCGATCGAGGCGATCGCGGCGCTGCAGAAGATCTTGATGCTCGACCGCTCGCGTCGCGACGTGGCCGAGCAAGTGCGTCAGCTCTACGCGAAGGACGAACGCTCGCGTCGCCGTCGTCGTGCGCTCGCCACGCTCGGCGCGTTCTGCGCGTTGATCGTCGGGCTCGGCATCGCCTTCGGCGTCTACGACGAGACGGCGTCGGCCGAGTTCGCGCACATCGACGTCGAGACGCGCGTCGCCGCCAACGAGTTCGACGCGGCGTCCGCGGTCTACGAGGACTTCCTCGCGCAGTATCCGCTCACGAGCGCATCGAAGCAGGCGCGCGCGGAGCTCGTGCGCATCGACGGCCTTCGCCAGAAGCGCGCAGCCGAACTCGAGGCGCGCAGCGCGGCGCGCGACGTCGAACGGCAGAAGCTGCGCGGCGACTACAAGTCCGAATGGATGCGCCATCGCGAACTGTTCCAGCAAGGCAAGCCCGAAGAGGCGCTCGCGGTGGTGGAGAAGGTTCGCTCGATGGTCGCCGCGGCCGGTGGCCCCGACGACATCGCCTGGGCGCTCGAAGAGCAGGTCGACAAGACCTTCACGATGCTGCGGGACTTCGTCGCGAAGTCCGAGGAGCTGCGGACCCGCCGCCAGCGCGCGCTCGACGCCGATCGCCCGCAGGACGCATGGGCCCTGTCGGTCGAACTGCACGGCCAATACGAGATCACTGCCGCGGCGAAGGCTTCGCCGATCCCGATCCAGCTGCATTCGCGTCCGATGGGCGCGCGTGTGCTCAAGGACGGCCAGCCCCTGTTCGTCGAGGTCGACGGCAAGCGCACGGCGGCCACGACTCCGGCGATCGTGTTCTGCGGCAAGGCTGCGGAGACGTTCACGCTGGAGAAGGACGGCTTCACCGCCGCGACCGTCTCGGTGCAGGCGACGCGCCAGCCTCGCTACGAGGTGCCGTTGCCGGTGATCCCTGCCCGTCGCGTGCAGTTCGCGGAACGAGTGCAGACCGAAGTGGCCGCGACGGGCGAATGGGTCGTCGCGGGGCTTCGCAACGGCAAGCTCGGCATCGCGTCCGCGCGCACCGGCGAGATCGTGCGCACGATCGACCTCGGCGGACTCCGTTCCGTCGAAGGTTCGCCGGTCGCCACGGGCGATCGCGCGTGGTTCTTCACCAACGAAGGCTCGCTCGAATGCGTGCTGCTCGACACCGGCGCGAACGCTCCGGGTTGGCCGATCCAGCCGTCCAACGTGGCGCAGGGTCGCATGACGCTGCGCGACGGGCGCATCCTGTTCGTCGACCGCGACAACGTCGCCCACTGCATCGACCAGTCGAGCGGCCGCACGTTCTGGTCGCGCCCCCTGGATGGTCAGGCGGTCGGCTCCGCTTCGCTCGAGCGCCGCATCGCGCGCGTCGGCATGGCGGACGGCTCGATCGTGCGCATCGACGCCAACGACGGGAAGTTGCTCGCGCCGCTGCGCAGCCCGTCGCCTGCTGTCGGCGGCTTGCTCGCCGCGGACGACTTGCTGTGGCTCGCGTGCGCGGACGGCAAGCTGCGCGCGATGAGCGACACGACCGGTCGCGTGGTCTGGACGCAGGACCTTGGCCGCCCGGCCGCGGACGGCGAAGTCGCGCTGACGCGCAACGCGGTGGTCGCGGTCGCCGCCGGCGGTCGTCTCCTGTCGTTCGACAAGCGCACCGGCAAGCAGGTCGCGCAGACGTTGCTGCCCGCGACGTTCGTCTCGATGCGCATGCACGGGACGACGCTGCTGACCGTCGCGCGCGCCGAGAACCCGGGCCAGAACGACGCAAAGGACCTGCTGCAGGCGCGCGATGCGACTTCGTTCGCGATGCAGTGGGAATACGAGGATTCGGGCATGTTCACCGGCGCACCTGGCGCCGGCGGCATGTTCGTGGCGGTGGCCGGAGCCGACGGCGACGTCGTGCTGTTGCGATGAGCAAGGTGCCGCAAGGGAGGCGACGGTGAATCTGATCCAACGTCTGAAGATCTGGAAGGAACTGCGCCGTCTCGAGGCGCGCGTCCGCGAGGAGCCGTCGCCGTCGACGTTCGTGGACCTCGGTCAGGTCTTCCTGAACCTCGACATGCCCGAGCGCGCGCTGCAGGCCGCGGACGACGGGCTGTTGCTGTTCCCGGACTCCGCCGACCTCAAGAAGCTGCGCACGTTCGCGCGCCGCGGCGTCGACCGTTCGCGCATCGACGAGCTGCGTTCGCGCCTCAACAAGAACCCGACGAACCGCCTCTACGGCGAACTCGTCTCGATCCTCTCGGAGTCGGGCGACGCGGGCGCGTTGCACGCGACCTGCGAGGAGTGGAGCGTCCGCTTCCCGCAGGACACCGGCCCGTGGGTCTGGCTCGGCCAGTTCCACCTGCAGGCCTTCTACCGCAGCATCGCCGCTCGCGACGGCGTCGAAGCCGTGTCGTGCCTCGAACGCGCGATCGGCCTCGACCCGGAGCAGGTGCGTCCGCGCGTGTTGCTCGCGGAGCTGCTCTACCGCATCGGCGCCACGCAACGCGCGCGCACGCTGCTCGACGCCGTTCCGCCGGAAGGCGACGACACCGAGTTGCAGAGCTTGCGGCAGAAGGTCGCGAACACGCGGCCGCTCGGCAACGACGTCGAACGGCTGCTTCAGTCCGCGGAAGAGAACGGGCTCCTGCCGAACGCGCCGCCGATCGCCGATTCGGCGACGACGCGCGGCGACGACGGCATCGGCGCGATCCGCGACGCGCTCGCGGCGATCGCGGAGATGGACGGCGTGCAGAAGGCCGCCTACATCCGCGGCACGCGCGCGCTCGTGAAGGGCGACATCAAGGACGGCAAGGATCCGTTCTTGCGCACGGTCCGCGTCATCGCCAAGGCCGGCCACCGCTACAGCCGTCGACTCGACGTCGGCAGCTTCAAGCGCGGCGTGATCCAGGGCCCGTTCGGCGTGCTCTGCATCTGTTGCTACGGCGAAGTGCTCGCCGCGGTGCAGTGCACGTCGACCTCGCCGACGGATCGCATCCTCGCCGAACTGCAGGAAGTGGTCGCCAGCTCGCTCTACGCGATGGGGGTGTCGCAGTGAACCCGATCCAGGAAACGCTCGAAGACCTTCGTCGCACGAACGGCGTGAAGGCCTGCATGGTGCTCACGAACGACGGCCTCGTCGTCGCGCAGTCGCTCGGCGCGCGCTTTCGCGAGGACATCGTCGCGGGCCTGTCGTCCTACCTCGCGATGACGACGAACAAGGCGCTCGAAGAGGGCGGGCTCGGCAAGTTCGAGTCGTTCACCTTGCACGCGGCGCACGGCAAGTCCGTGTTCCACGACATCGGCGAGGCCGTCCTCGTCGTGCTGCTCGACCAGTTCGCCGACCTCGACGGCAGCCGCCGCGAGATCCAGTCCGCCGCGCAGCGCCTGCGTCGGTCCGCCCGCATCGGCTGACACGTCGCCGGCTGGGTGATGGAACGAATGGCTTCTCGGGGCGGAATTCGCCCCGAAGCGCCATTCCGACAACGGCTTGCGCGCATGCCCCTCATCGCGTGCGGCCGCAGCCCGGCACATCTTCTGCCGTCGCCCACCGTCCCCTCGTGCAGGCGGGGCCTCGCGCCGCGAGGCGTGCACGTTCCTTCCATCCGCTGCGGCCCTGGTTGGAGCATTTCGCGGCAGACGGCGACCTTTTCCTCAAGCGTTCGGGCAAGTCTGGCCGATCACGGAGCGACGACCCGAGCGAACGTCTCCGTGCTGGAGCGCGTGGAAACGGGGCGTCTCACCGACTGCTGCTGGGAGTGACCTGATCCATGGTCCAGATCAACTTCGCGCTGAAGGAAGTCAACTGCAAGATCGTCTTCTA
>CAZEQF010000081.1:0-12985 GCA_964514315.1 uncultured Singulisphaera sp.
CAGGCCGTGGCCCGAGCGCGTCGCGATGATGTGCGCATCGAGGTCGGCCCCGAAGTTGGCGATGTCGCCGATCAGGTCGAGGACCTTGTGGCGCGCCAGTTCGTCGTCCCAGCGCAGCGTGTTGTCGCGGACGCCCTGCGGCCCCACCACCAACGTGTTCTGCGGGTTGGCGCCGAGTCCGAGCCCGGCCGCGCGCAACGCTTCGACCTCGTGCTCGAACACGAACGTGCGCGCCGGCGCGATCTCGCGCTCGAACGACTCCTGGTTGAGCTCGAAGCCGACGATCTGGCGCGTCGCCTTCTGGCTGCCGTTCTTGCTGGAGTAGTCGAGGTGGTATTCGACGGTGAGCTTCCCCGAGCCCGGCAAGGCCACGATGCTCGCGTTGCCTTCGCGCACGTAGATCGGCTGCTTCACCGAGTAGGACTGGCGCGGCGCGCGCAGTTCGACGAATCCCGACTGCTTCAGGCCGGTCAAGAACTCCATCGACGAGCCGTCGAGCCCCGGGACCTCTTCGCCGTCGATCTCGACCACCGCGTTGTCCACGCCGAGCGCGTAGAGCGACGCCATGAGATGCTCGCAGGTGTAGACCTCGGCGCGGCCGTCTTGGATGCAGGTGCGCCGCTGGCGCGCCTTCATGTTGGGGCCGTGCGCGCGGACCTCGGGCTGGTCGTCGAGATCGGTGCGGATGAACGAAATGCCGTTGCCTGCCTCGGCAGGCTTCACGCGCACCGTGATCTCCTTGCCGGAGTGCAAGCCGACGCCGCGGTATTCGACCGGGTTCTTCAGCGTGCGCTGGTTGCGCGCGGGAATGATCGTGTCCTGGCTCATCGCGTCCTGCGTTCCTGGTTCAGCGTTGCCCAGCGGACGTTTGCCCATCCGACTGCTTTCCAGCCGGCTTCGGCGCCGTCGTCTCGCCAGCCGGCTTCGCGCCGTCGGCCTTCGGCGCCTCGGGCAGCGGCACCTGCAGCAGCTTGATGACCGCCGGCGTCAAGTCGATCTCCTCGCTCGCGAACCAGACGATGCGCGCTTCGAACACGCGGGCCTTGTTCTCGGACGAGGTCTCCTCGAGCTGCGGATGCGCGCGCAGCACCATCTGCACGCCGCGCTCCTTGGCGACGATCGCGACGGCCCGCTCCAGGTCCGCGTAGATCGCGACGTAGAACTCGTCGATCTTGCGCCGCCATTCGCGGTCGAAGATCTGCTCCATGCCCTCGATGTCCTGCTTCTTGAGTCGCAGCTCGTGGAGCTTGAGGTCGTACCTGGGCGTGCCCCGCTGCAGGTCTTCGAGCTGCACTTCGAGTTCCTTGCCCTTCTTGAGCTCGGCCTCGAGCACAGTGCGCTGCTGCTTGCGCAGTTCTTCGATCTTGGTGCGCTCTGCGATCGCGCGCGGGTAGGCGTCCACCACCTTCACGAAGTCGACGACGCCGATCTTCGGCGCCGTCGTCGCCTTGGCGTCCGCCGCCGGCACAGCCGGAGACTGGGCCTGGACCGGAGCCAGAAGGCCCGTGCACGACGAAGCGAACAGGAGAATCGACCGGAGGTGCTTCATGCAGATTCGAGGAAGCGCAGCAAGGTAGCGGCGCGCCGAGGCCAGTGCCACAGAGAGGCAGGCGCAAGCCACGCGGCCGTCGCCCAGGCAGCCCGCCTTCCCAGCAAGACGCAGTGCGCTTCCGCCGTGCGCGGCCTAGTCGGCCTGCATGCGCAAGAACCCAAAGATCGCGACCGCCGCCGAGGTGATGAAATCGTTCCCCGTCACGCTGGCCCCGACGACGCCGGTCGCAGAAGCCACCAAGACGCTGCTGCGCAAGTCGATCTCGGGCGCCCCGGTCGTCGACGAAGGGCGCATCGTCGGCATCTTCAGCGAACGCGACGCGTTGTCGGCAATGGCCGCGGCCTGCTACGAGTCCGAGCCCTCCGGCACGGTCGAGATGCACATGCGACGGGAACTCCGCGCGGTCGATGCCGCAACCGACGTGTTCGCGCTTGCTGCGTTGTTCGAAGCGAACCCCATCCGCCGAGTCCCGGTCGTCGACGCGAATGGAAAGCTGCTCGGCCTCGTGATGCGCGGCGACGTGCTGCGTGCGCTCGCAGCTGCGATCGACGCAACGCCGCTGCACAAGGAGCCGCCCCGCAGCGCCTTCGAACGCGCAGCAGAGCGGCTCGAAGGGCCCGGATGAGACACGGGAGCCCTGCGTCGCAGGGTCAGAGCGCGAGTTCGCCGACCGCGGCCTCTGCCGAAGCCACGAACGAGCCGTCGAGGACGAGTTCTTCCGCGACGCGCAGGTCCGGGGCGAGGAACCGGTCGCCGTCGAGCGTCGGGATGCGGGAGCGCACCGCGCGGTAGGCCGCGGCGACGCCGCGGCCCGGCGACAGCGGTTCGCCGAGGTCGAGGCCCTGGCACGCGCAGAGCAGTTCGATGCCGAGCACCTTGGCGGTGTTCTGCGCGATCATCGCCGCATGGCGCGCGGCCGTGACGCCCATCGACACGTGGTCCTCGCGGTTCGCCGAAGTCGGCACCGTGTCGACGCTGGCCGGATGCGCGAGCGTCTTGTTCTCGCTCGCGAGCGACGCCGCGACGACCTGCGGGATCATGAAGCCCGACTCGAGCCCTGGGTTGCGCGCGAGGAACGCCGGCAGCCCCGAGATGTCCGGGTTCACGAGCTGCTCGATGCGCCGTTCGCTGATGTTCGCGAGCGTCGCGACCGAGATGCCGGCGAAGTCCATCGCCTGGCTGACCGGCTGGCCGTGGAAGTTGCCGCCGCTGACCACGTCGCCGGACGGGAACACGAGCGGGTTGTCCGTGACCGAGTTCGCCTCGGTGCACAGCACGCCGAGCGCGAAGCGGATGCCGTCCTTGCTGGCGCCGTGCACCTGCGGCGCGCAGCGCAGCGAGTAGGCGTCCTGCACCTTGGCGCAGTTCGCATGGCTCTTCATCACGGCGCTGTCCTGCAACAACGATCGCAGGTTCTTCGCGGTCGCCGACTGGCCCGTGTGCGCGCGCACGTCGTGCACGCGCGCCTGGAACGGCTTCTCGCTGCCGCGCAGCGCCTCGACCGTGATCGCGCACGCGATGTCCGCGGCCTTCGCGATGCGCACCGACGCGTGCAGCGCGAGCAAGCCGACCGACGTCATGATCTGCGTGCCGTTGATGAGCGCGAGGCCTTCCTTCTCCGCGAGCTGCATCGGCGCGCGGCCGACGCGAGAAAGAGCCTCGCCGCCGTCGATCACACGCGCGCCGTCGTGGACCTCGCCGAGCCCGAGCAACGGCAGGGCCATGTGCGAGAGCGGCGCGAGGTCGCCCGAGGCGCCGACCGATCCCTGGCTCGGGATGACGGGGATCAGGTCCGCATTGAACAGCGCGAGCGCCTGCTCGAGCAGTGCGATGCGGACGCCCGAGAACCCGAGCGCGAGGTTGTGGATGCGCAGCGCGAACGCGAGCTTGCTCTGCTCCTCCAGCAGCGGCACACCGACGCCGGTTGCGTGGCTCAGCAGGATGTTGCGCTGCAGTTGCGCGAGCTGCCCGTCGGGGATGCGGACGCCGGCGAGTTTGCCGAAGCCGGTGTTGATGCCGTACATCGTCGCGCCGCGCGCGACTGCGGACTCCACCACGCCGCGCGACGCAGCGACTCGTTGGCGCGCAGCAGCCGCGAGTTCCGCGCGCGTGCCGCGTCGGCTCAACGCAAACAGGTCAGCGAGTTCGAGTGGACGGTCTCCGAGCGCAATCGTGGTCACGCGAGGGACCGTAGCCCTGCCGCACGGACCCGGCAAGGCGACGACTTCGCTGCGCTCAGGCGTTCGACTCGAGGCTCAACGGAGCCGAGTTCGGCACGAGGTAGAAGCGGCCGCAGCGGACGTGGAACCTCGAACCGTCGTCGCGTTCGAAGACGTAGCTGCCTTCCATCGTGCCCCACGTGGTGGGCAGCGGGCAGTAGCTGATGTAGCTGTAGCTCTCGCGGTGCGCGAGCAGCGGATGCTCCCCCACCACGCCGGGGCCGCGCACGTCGTTCCGGCGGCCTTCGCTGTCGACGATGATCCAGTGCCGCGCGACGAGGCGGGCGCGACGCTCGCCGAGGTTCGTCATCGTGATCTTGTAGGCGAACACGTAGCGCGCCTTGCGCGCGTCGCTCTCCTCAGGCAGGAACTGCGCCGCCGCCTGGATGCGGATCCCGTCGGTGACGACGTCGGAGTGGGTCGATCGGCTCATGGGATGGTGCGGAGAAGTGCGGATCCTAGTGCGTCCTTGCTCCGGCAGAAGGGGCGGATCCTGACGCTGCGTGTCATTCGGACGTCAGGAAGCGCTGGACGCTGCGGGACGCCGAAATCGGCGACCGTGCGGCCTGCCGGCCCACACGGCGCTCCGCGACCCAGTCCGGCCGGATGCCGATCAGTGCGCCGACGCGCCGCGCACGAAGACGACCGACTCGCCGGCCTTGCCCTTCAGCTCCATCCGGTCGCCCTGGACCGAGCCATCGAAGGAGACCTTGGCGGAGCCTTCGGTCCACTCCACGTGGATCGCGCCGTCCTTCCACGTGTAGCTGCCGTGGAGGTGGTCGTGGCCGCCGTCCGCGCGCGTGTGCGTGTGCACCATCAACTCGCTGCTCTTGGCGTCGAACTCGAGGGTGCGGGGTTCCTTGCTGCCATCTTCGCGCCAGCCGCCGTGGAGCGCGTGCTTGCTGCAGGATGCGACGAGCAGGAACAGCGGAAGGGCCAGGAGGATGCGGAACTTCATGCGCGGGACGATAGGCCGAGCGCAGTCAGCCGCAACGGGGCGGCCGACCGCCGACGCGCCCGCTCCTCCGGCGGCGTCAGCTCGCGCCGGGCTTGCCGCAGCACTTCTTGTGCTTCTTGCCGCTGCCGCACGTGCACGGGTCGTTCGGGCCGACCTTCGGCTGCTGGCGCTTGAACGGGCGCGGCTTCACTTCGAGGCCGTCGACGAAGTGCCACGCGCCGTCGAGCTTGCGGAAGCTCGCGATCTCGTGGTGCACGATGTCCTCGCCGCCCAGCTCGTAGTAGGCCTTGAACTCGACGAAGCCTTCCTCGTCGTCCACGCCGCCCTGCTGCGCGTCGATCACCTTCATGCCCTTCCACGTCGAACGCTTGCTCCACTCTTCGGTGGCGTGACGGTCGGTGAACGGACGGCCTTCGGGGATCTGGCTGTCGATGATCCAGTCGATCGCGCCGGTGGCGAACGCCGAGTAGCGCGAGCGCATCAGCGCTTCCGCGGTTGGCGCCTTGCGCGTACCGGCGATCACCGGGCCGCAGCATTCGTCGAAGGACTTGCCGCTAGTGCAGGGACATTGCATGGGTTGGCTCGAAAACGGCGCAGCAGGCTACGGCGAGACGGCGCGCAGCGAAAGGGCGGTGAGGCAACGACTCACCGCGCCATGCTGAACCAGAGTTGGCGACGACGATCCGTCTCCTCGGACATCAACGGCCAGCCGAGGTCCAACGAGATCGGGATGCCGAGCACCGGGATGTCGATGCGGATGCCGAAGCCGACGCTGACGCGCAGTTCGTCGAAGCTCGGGTCGTCGAGCCCGAGGCCCAGCAGGCCGTAATCGCAGAACGTGACGCCGCGCAGCAGTTCGCGGTCGCGGACGTCGTTCTCCATGCGCGTCGCGATGAGCGGCGTGATGACCTCGGCCGTGCCGTAGAGCATCGCTTCGCCGCCGTAGGGACGCCCGAACTGCGTCGGGCCGACACCGCGGAACTCGAAGCCGCGCAGCGACGAGCCGCCGAGATAGAAGCGCTCGGTCACGTAGACATCGTCCGTGTCGTCGAACGCTTCCGCGACGCCGAACGACGTCTCCGCATGGAAGACCGTGAAGTGCCCCGCCTCGTTCTCGGCAATCGGCACGTAGAGGTTCGCGGTCGAAGTCCCCTTCCAGAAGTCCGACTGCCCGCCGAACGGGCCACCGAGGACCTCGAACGAGTTCTGCCACGTGAAGCCGTCGCTCGGGCGGAAGAAGTCGTCGACCCCGCGGTAGAACGCGGAGACGCGCATGCCGCGCATCTCGGTGGAGCCCTCGGAGTCGAACACCAGCTGCGTCGCGTCGGGCCGGATGTCGCGGATCTCGGTCGTCTCCTGACGCGCCGAGATGCCGACGCTGAACTCCTCGGAGAGGAACCGCGAGAGGCCGACGTCCGCGCCGAGGGTGTCCGCGCGGTAGCCGTCGCGGAAGCGCAGCGTCTTGCGGCCGTTCACGCGCAACTCGGTCGTCTCGAAGTGCTCGCCGAAGAGATCCGGCTCCGTGAAGCCGATCTGGAACGTGCTGACCTGCGTGCCCGGCGCGAGCAGCAAGTCGAGGTTCTGGCCGCCGCCGTGGTAGGCGCGGTTGTCGAGCACCTCTTCGAACACCGTGACCGGGTTCCACGACGACGGCGGGCTGAACAGGTCGAAGTTGCGCTTCGTGAACTGCACGTTCGCCGTGGCGCCCGCGCCCGAGCTGACGCCGACGCCCCACCGGAACTCGCCCGTCTCCGACTCGGTGACGTCGACCGCGAGGTCGAGCAAGTCCTCGTTGCCCGGCACCGGCGAGAACTCGAACCGCGGCCCGGCCATCGTGAACTGGTCCTGGAAGAAGCGCGTGCGATTGAGGTAGGTGATCGACTTGTTGACCTTCGTCATGTCGACGCGCTCGCCCGGCATCGCGCGGATCTTGCGGCGGATGACGTGGTCGCGCGTGTTGGCGTTGCCGCGCACGAGCACGTCGCGCAGCGTCTTCTCGGTGCCTTCCTCGATCTGGAACACGAGCGCCACGCCGGCTTGCTCGTCGTAACGCTCCTTGGGCCAACCCACGCGGAACGCGCCGGGCACGCGGTCCATGCCCGGGAACGAGGCCTTCGGATGGCCGCGCTCGCCGTAGTAGTCCTCGATCGCGGATTGATCGCGGCGGATCCTCGCGTGGTCGTAGTAGTCGCCGACCTTGCTGATCAGCAACGGCAGCACTTCCGCCGACGGATACTTGGACTGGTCCGCCGGCAGGACATCGTTGCCGCGCACGTATTCCAGCTCGATCGAACGGATCACGTAGCGCGGCCCTTCGACGACGACGAAGTCGACGTCGGCGACGGTGCGGTCCGGACGGAAGCGCACGTCGGACACCGTCACGACGGCGTCGAGGAAGCCGCGGCTTCGATAGAAGAGCTGCAGCCGGTCGACGTCTTCCTCGAGCAGTTCCCGCGAGAACGGGCCGCCGCTGCCGAGCGGCCCTTCGGGCGCGCACTGCATGCGCGATTCGCGCGCGAGGTAATCGCCCGAGTTCAGGAAGGTCGGGTTCACGCCGGGGAACGAACGGTTGCCGCGGAACGAGACCTGCCCCACCGTGACCGACGGACCTTCGTCGATGCGGAACGTGACGATCTTGCGCGGCCGCTCGCCGCTGCTCTCGCCGAGCGTCGGCTCGCGCTCGACGAGCGCGATGTCGCAGAACGCGAGGCCTGCGCGCCGGTACTTGGCGAGCAGGATGTTGCGCATCGCCTTCGCTTCGGTGCTCGTGACCTGTCGGTCCGGATACAAGCCCAGCAACGCGTCGACCTCCGAGCGCGGGAACTTCTCGAGCCCTTGGAACTCGACGCGCTCGTAGACCTGCACCTCCAACTCGACGACGAGCACGAGATCGGCCTCGTCGCCAGCGGGCTGCACGAACGCGCGCACCGCGATGCGGCGCTCGTACCAGAGGCTGCTGATGTCCGCCGTGACGTTGCGCAGCTCCAGCGGCTGGCCAACGCGCGACCGCAGCCCGCGCGCGATCTCGACGCCGACGTCCTCGGGCGCCGGACGCACGGCGTCGGCGCTGACTTGCAGCACGCGGATCGCGCGCAGCTTCTTGCCGAGCAGAGGCCGCGCGCGCTCGTCGAGCAGCACCTCGGCGCCGTAGTCCTGTCCCTGCGGCTGCGCGGCGGACGGATCGGGCTTGGGCGCCGGCGGTCCGTAGACCTCGCCCCGACGCGGCTCGCGCGGCGGCGGATCCTGCGGCGCGGCGTCGACCGGCAGGTTCGGGACGTCTTCCTGCGCCGAGGCTGCCGCGACGAGACCTGCGCAAACCAACAGCGCAGAACCCGCACGACTGGCCGCGCGCGCGGCGTTACTGCATGGGTTCAGCACGCCGGGTGAAGTTCTCGAATCGCATGTACTCGCGGAAGAAGCGGAGCGTCACGTCGCCCGTAGGGCCGTTTCGCTGCTTCGCGATGATGATCTGGGCGAGGCCGGCGTTCTGCTCCGTCGGTTTGTAGTACTCGTCGCGGTGCAGCAGGATGATCACGTCGGCGTCCTGCTCGATTGCGCCCGATTCGCGCAGGTCGCTCATGCGCGGACGGTGGTCGTCGCGGTTCTCGACGTCGCGGTTGAGCTGCGACAGCGCGATGACGGGCACCTTGATCTCGCGAGCGAGCTGCTTGAGTCCGCGCGAGATCGTCGAGATCTCCTGCTGACGGCTCTCGACCTTGCCGCCCGCCGTCATCAGCTGGAGGTAGTCGACGACGACGAGCTGGATGTCGTGCTTCTGCTTGAGGCGGCGGCACTTCGCGCGCAACTGCGTGATCGAGAGGCCGGCGGCGTCGTCGACGAAGATCGGCACTTCGTAGAGTCGCTCCGCTTCCTCCTGCAGACGCCGGTATTGCTGGTCCGTGATGCGTCCCTTGCGCATCGACTGGCCGTCGATCTGCGCGCGGCAGCAGAGCATGTTCTGGATGATCTGCTGCGCGGACATTTCGAGCGAGAAGAACGCCGTGCCCTGCTTCTGCGCGGCGACGCGCTCGGTCAGGTTGAGCGCGAACGACGTCTTTCCCATCGACGGACGCGCCGCGATGATGATGAGCTCGCCAGGCTGCAGGCCGCCCATCATGTCGTCGAGGTCGTAGAAGTCGGTGCCGACGCCCGTCAGACGCGAGCCGCGCTCGCGCAGCTTGTCGATCTTCTCGAACGTCTGCTGCAGGACGTCGGTGATGCTCGAGGCCTCACCGCTCTTGTCCATGCGCGCGATCTCGAAGATCTGGCGCTCGGCGTCGTCGAGCAGGTCCTTCGCGGCCGATTCGTTCTCGTAGCAACGGCGCGCGACGTCGAGGCACGTCTCGAGCAGCCGTCGCTGCACGGACTTCTCGCGCACGATCTCGGCGTGGTAGACGACGCCCGCCGCCGACAACACGCTTTCGAGCATGTCGAGCAGCTGCTCGCGGCCACCCACTTCCTGCAGGAAGCCTTGCCGGTGCAGTTCCTCCTCGACGAGGATCGGATCCGTCGCGTTCTTCGCGTTGAACGTCGCCAGGATCGCCGTGAAGACGTGCTGGTGCTTGGGGAGGTAGAAGTCCTCGGCCTTCAAGAACCCGACGTCGCACACCGCGTCGGCATGCAGCATCAAGGCGCCCAGCACGGAGCGCTCCGCTTCCAGGTTCTGCGGCACGCCGCGACCCTCGAGAGTGGAACCCAGATCGACCATGGTGAGGTTGCGTGAGAGACCGACGCGTCACGCACGCGCCGAAATCGGAGGGACCTGAGTAGCGGACGCAGCCCCGCGCGCAAGCGCGCAGGCTGTGGAGAGAATGTGAGGAGGAGTGGAGAACGCGGCGGGCAGCAGGCCCCGCCGCGCGGCGCGCTTCACGAACGCACGCGTGCGTGCGAGCCGTCTTCTTCCAGTTCCACCACGCCGCGCTCGGCGAGCTGCGCGAGCACGGCGCGCGCCATCTCGTAGTCGATGCGCAGCTTGCGCTGCAGCAGCACCGCGCTCGGGCGGTGCGCGGACTCACAGATCTCCTGCGCTTCGCGCAGCAGCGCTTCGTCGGCAGCGTTGCCGAACAGCGACTTCTGCCGCGGGGATTCTTCGGCGCGCGGGATCGCGACCAACGGCTCCTCGTCCGACGAAGCAACCGCGTCGGTCGCGCCCGACGGCGCTGCGGCCTCCGCATCGGATTCCGAGGCCTCGGCCTCGCTGTCGTCCTCGACGACGGGCGCGAGGAATCCGCGCGGGCGCACCGCGGAGAGGTCTGCCACCGGCTCCATCGCGGGGATCTCCACCGTGCGTTCTTCGGCGACCTGCGACTCGGCCGCGTCTTCGGCTGGAGGAGCTTCCTCGGACAGCTCGGAGGCCGGGATCGGGCCGAGGATCCGGATGCCCTCCTCGACCGCCGTCTCGTCGAACTCGTCTTCGAGCGCTTCGACCTCGACGACGTCGGGCTCGCTCGCGCTGCGGTCGGCCTCGAGAGACTCCGCGGGCGAGGCCTGCTCGGCCTTGGGCTCGGCGAATTCCTCAGGCTCCGCGGCAGGTTGGACGTCCTCGTCCACGGGCGACACCGAGTCGGCCTCCGCTGCCGCGGCCTCGACTTCGTCTTCGGTTCCTTCCGTGGCCACTTCCACGTGGGCGAACGCCGACGGGAACAACGGCTCGGTGCGCACTTCGTAGGCACCCTCGGCCGCCACGACGTCCGATGCCTCGGCCGCCACCTCGACATCCGCCGCGGCGGCGGATGCGTCTTGATCCGGAAGGGCCTCGCCGAGCCCCGCGAACAGCACCGGCTCCGATTCCACTCGCGGCGACTCGGCCAGCGTCGGCGCAACCTCGACCAGGTCCGCTTCGTCGCTCGTCGTCGCGGCTTGCGCCTCGACAGCGAACTCGACCGACTCGTTCGTCACGGACGAATCCGAGCCTGCCTCGGCGCGTTCGAAGGCCTCAGCTGCGATCGAGTCCGTCGCTTCGTGCTCGCTCGCGGTCTCGAAGCGCGGCTCGCGCGGAGCGGACTCTGCGTCGGACTCTGCCGTCGCCGCGACTTCGACTCGTTCGGCCTCGACTGCTTCGACGAACGTCTCGTCGGCAACGACTTCGGCTTCGACGTCGGAGGCTTCGGCGACTTCGGAGACTTCGTCTTCGGGCTGCACGCCGGCCGCATTCTGCAGCGCACGCAGCGCTTCGCGCTCCTCGCGCAAACGACGGCGCTCGAAGTAGGACAGCCGCACGGGCTCCTCGCCGGTCGCATCGCTGTCCGTCTCTGCATCGGCGGATTGCTCGTCGACCACCTCGGCGGTGTCCGCAGCAACTTCGCTGCGTTGCTCGAGACGATCGAAGTAGGCCTCGACGTCGACGTCTTCTTCGGCAGAGTCGGCAGCGCTCGCATGCGCCTCGGGCGGCAGCGAACGCGCGAGTTGCTTGAACTCCTCGGGGACCGCGGGCTCGACGCCGGAGTCAGAAACTGCAGCCGCAGCGGATTGCAGTTCGGCCTTCGTGCGTTCGAGCACACGCCGCTCGAAGTAGCTCATCCAGAAGTAGTCCGTCGCGAACAACAGCGCGAGGAACGTGAGCGGCGCCATCACGAGATGGCTCAAGAAGGAGCCGAGCACGCTCGACAACCCGCCGCCGATCCAGGCGCCGAGCGCTCCGGTGTGCGCAGCAGACGCATCGAGGTTGCCGAACACTGCGAGCGCGAGCGTGAGCAAGAACACGCGCGCGAGCTTCTGCAGCGGCCGCTCGATCGATCCTGCAACGAACCAGATCGAGCTCCATGCGAACACGAGCCCGAAGAACATGCAGGCCGGCACCCAACCCAAGAAGTCGTAGATGCCGATGACGACGCTCTGCGCCATCGTGCGCGGAGTGATCGCGTCTGCGCGCAGGTGGTAGGAGACCAACGCCGAGATGGCGAAGATCGAAATGGCAATCGGCGCCAACGGCAGAAGCCACGCACCGCCGCGCGACTTTCCGCCGCCGAACGCGCCGTCCAGCGTGTTCACGGTCATCAGGCCCTCCCTGAGCCCAACGGGCTTCAGAAGGCGCGGAATCTACGGACAGCGCGCGAACCGCTCAAGCCGCAGCGCAGCGGGGATTTGCTGCATTTCGCGGCATTCTCACGGTGGATAACTCTGCACCGGAGCGCGATCACGACGCCGAGGCTTCGTCCTCGGCGTCGCTCGAGCCGTCCTTGCCCGACTCGGATTCCGCGGCGATGGCCCCCGCCATCTCCGCCGCGCCATCGTCGGCATCCTCGCCGTCGGCTTCGCCCGCTTCGATGCGCGCCATCTCTTCTTCCATCGCGACTTCGCGCGCCTGGTACTCCTCCAACGTCATCAGGACCTCGCGGGCCTTGCTGCCGTTGAACGCTCCGACGAGCCCGTCCTCTTCCATGAGTTCGAGCAACCGCGTGCCGCGCGTGTAGCCGACGCCGAGCGCGCGCTGCAGCAGGGTCGCCGAGCCGCGCTGGTTGCCGAGGATGATCTCGACGGCCTTCGGGTAGAGCTCGTCGCGGTCCGCCGGGCTCTTTCGCTTGGCCGTCGGTCCCTGCACGAGATCGGGCAGGAAGCTCGGCTTCTGGCCCTTGTCTTCGAGGAACTTCACGACCGCCTGCATCTCGTCGTCGCTGACGAACGCGCCCTGCGCGCGCGTGAGCGAGCCGCCGGGCGGCAGGTAGAGCATGTCGCCGTGGCCGAGCAGCTTCTCGGCGCCGTTCTGGTCGAGGATGACGCGCGAGTCGATCTTGCGGTTCACCTTGAAGGCGATCTGGCACGGCAGGTTCGCCTTGATGACGCCGGTGATGACCTCGCTGGACGGACGCTGCGTCGCGAGGATGACGTGCATGCCGACCGCGCGCGACTTCTGCGCGAGGCGTTGGATCGCCTCCTCGACTTCCTGCTGCGCGACGTTCATCAAGTCGGCGAACTCGTCGATGACGATCACGACGTAGGCGAACTGCACGCGATCCGCGTCGATCGGCCGGCCGAAGCGCTTCTCGAGTTCTTGCTGGCCGAGGCGGTTGTAGTTCTTGATGTGGTTGACGCCCGCCGCGCTCATCAGCGAGTAGCGGTTCTCCATCTCGTCGACCGCCCACTGCAGCACCGACGGCGCCTTGCGCATGTTGGTGACGACGTCGCAGCAGAGGTGCGGCACCTGCTTGTAGCCCTGCAACTCGACCTGCTTGGGGTCGACGAGGATGAGCTTCACCTGCGCCGGCGTGCGCGTCATCAGGATCGACAGCAGGATCGCGTTGATGCACACCGACTTGC